>DASVVJ010000785.1:0-17223 GCA_036389955.1 Myxococcaceae bacterium | reverse complement strand
CGCACTTCGTCGTCGGACACGGTGGCGCTGTTGCGCACCAGCTCGATCAGCTTGATGGCCGCCATCTCCCGGCGCAGGTCCTTCTCGTACTCCGGCGCCGTCTTCCGGTAGTAGTCGCGCAGCATCCGCTTGTAGCGCTCGTAGTCGAACTGGCCGTTGTTCTGGAAGTCCGCGCGCTGGTGGATCACCTTGCGCAGCTCCTCGTCCGACGGGGTGATGCCGTGCTTCTCGGCCGCCTGGGCCAGCAGCTCGATGTTCACCAGCCGGTCCACCACCTGCGGCACCAGGAACTGGCGCGCCAGCGCTTCGGGGATGGGACGGCCCTGGTTGCGCAGGTTGGCGATCTGGATCGAGTAGGCGCGGTTGAAGTCACGCAGCGGGATCTCCTTGCCGTTGACCACCGCCGCGGCGCTGGGCGCCGCCACCTGCTGGGTGTTGCCGCCGCTGAAACCCGTGCTCCCCGGACCAAACTGCAGCGTGAACACCACCGCAATGCCCACGATGAACACCAGCGAGACGACCTTCCGGAGGTTCAGGTCTTCCATGTAACCATTTCTTCGTGCAGGGCGCCGGGCGAGCCAACCCGGGTGGAAGGACTCGCGGCGCGGGTTTGTTGGATGCCCGGCCGCAGGGTGGTCGATTCACCACCACCCCCGCTTTCGGGCCTTGACTGCCTAGGACAACACCCCAGAAAATGCAAGCGATTTACAGTGTTTAGCTGACCCCGCCGCTCTCTCCGCTCCTCTTTCCCTACACGGGACTCCTCTACCAGTGCTGTCGCTCCTCAAGCGGTACCGTCAGCTGCTCCTCGTGAGTGGGCTGCTGCTCTACCCGCTGGTCGCCTTCCTGGTGACCGGCCGGCGGGGCCGAGACCCCAACTTCATCGATCGCGCCGTCATCGCGGTGACCTCGCCTGTGCAGCAGGCGCTCAACTGGGCGATCGACGGGGTGGTGGGCAGTGTGCGCGGCTATGTGGACCTGCGCGGGGTGCGGCAGGAGAATGACGCGCTGCGGCTGGAGAACCTGCAATTGCGCGCGGCAGTGCAGGCGTTGGGCGAGGCGCGGTCGGAGAACGAGCGGCTGCGGCAGTTGCTGGCCTACACGGAAAAGACGCCAGGCGCGGAGATTCCGGCGCGGGTGGTGGGCGTAAATCCGGTGGCGAAGCTGTTGTCGGTGCGCATCAGCGCCGGAGAAAAACAGGGAGTGTTCCAGGGCATGTCGGTGGTGACGCCAGACGGGATCGTCGGCCAGGTGATTCGCACCACGGGTGGCTACGCGGACGTGGCGCTGGTGACGGATCCGCAGAGCCGGGTGGGTGTGCGGGTGCAGCGCTCGCGGGCGCGTGGCACGGCGGCGGGCTCGGGCAGCGGGCCGCTGAAGCTGGAGAACATGCTGCGCACCGAGGACGTGGAGGATGGCGACCTGATCATCACCGCGGGCACGGATGGGGTGTACCCGCCGGGGTTGATCGTGGGGCGGGTGGCGAACCTGGAGAAGAAGGAGCACGGCATGTTCCAGGGCGCGGACATTCTGCCCGCGGTGGACACCACGAAGCTCGAGGAGGTGTTGGTGGTGGGCAGCCAGTACCAGGACACCCTCATCCCGGTGGAGGGCACGCGATGAAGTTTCTCGTCACGGTGGGGCTGGCCCTGCTGCTGCTCACGGTGGAGGCGGTGGTGGTGCAGCGCGCCGGCCTGGTGCTCAGCCGCATCGACGTCACCGTGGTGCTGCTGGCGTTCCTGGCCATCCGCGCCACGCTGATGGAGGGCGCCGTGTCGGCCTTCGCGGTGGGCTACCTGCTGGACATGATGAGCGGCAAGCCCACCGGCCTGTTCACCTTCCTGGGCGTCTTCACCTTCCTCATGTGCCGGCTGGTGTACTCGCTGGTGGAGGTGCGGGGCCGCATTTCCTTCGCGCTGTTCACCATGGGCGCGGACGTGGGCCATGGCCTGCTGGCGGCCTTCTTCGGGTGGCTGACGGTGAAGGACGGGTCGGCCACGGCGGTGTTGCCGGGCCTGCCGCTGCAGGTGGCGCTCACGGGCGCCGCCGCGCTCGCGCTCTTTCCGCTCCTGCGCCGCTTCGAGGTGCGCCAGGAACGCTCGCAGGTGGGAGGGCTGCTGTGACGCCTCCGACGCTGGGTAATTCTTCGACTCCGGGCCGCGATCTCAAGCGGCACTTCCTCTGGCTGGGCCTGGCCCTGATCGTCGGGCTGTTCGTGCTGGCCATGCAGCTGTACCGGCTGCAGATCATCCGCGGCGAGGAGTACGCCGCCAAATCGGTGGCCAACTTCGTCAAGGAGGTGCGCCTGCGCGCCGACCGCGGCGTCATCAAGGACGCGCGCGGCTACATCCTGGTGGACAGCCGCCCCTCGTTCGACGCCTTCCTCACCCCGGCGTTCTGCACCGACTGCACCACCCAGGTGCTGCCCAAGCTGGCCGAGCTGCTCGGCTGGGACGCGGAGACGCGGCAGAAGGCGGAAGATCAGTACCGCCTGGCGCGCCGCAACGCTCCGTTCCAGCCGGTGCCGGTGCGCATCGATCTGTCGCGGGACGAGCTGGACCGGCTCAACGCCCGGCGCGACATCCTGGACGGCGTGGAAGTGGTGCCGGTGCCGCACCGCAACTACCGCACCGGCACGGTGCTGTCGCACGTGCTGGGGTACATGAACGAAATCACCCAGGACGAGCTGGACCGGCTCAACGCGGACGGCGCGAAGTACGCGCTGGGCGACTACATCGGCCGGCGCGGCCTGGAGCGCTACTTCGAGACGCGGCTCCGGGGTGTGGACGGGGTGCGCAAGGAAGTGGTGAACGCGCGAGGCCAGACGATCGAGGAGCTCAACGTCAAGCTGGGTGAGAACTCGGTGGTGCAGCCCCAGGCGGGCAGCAACGTGGTGCTGTCCGTCGACATGCGCCTGCAGGAGGAGGCCGAGCGCGCCTTCCCGGGCGTGGCCGGCGCCGTGGTGGTCATCGACGTGAACACGGGCTTCATCCGCGCGCTGGTGTCGCGGCCGGGCTTCGATCCCAACCTGCTCACCGGCCGCGTGTCGTCCTCGCAGTTGGCGACGCTGATGAAGGACAAGCTCCAGCCGATGATCAACCGCGTGGCCGCCGAGCATTACAGCCCGGGCTCCACCTTCAAGGTCGTCACCGCGCTGGCGGCGTACAAGTCAGGGCTGTTCCGGCCCGAGACGGTGGTGAACTGCCCCGGCGGCTACAAGCTGGGCTCGCGCACCTGGCGCTGCCACAAGGACGCCGGCCACGGGCCGGTGAACGGCAAGCAGGCGCTGCAGTACTCGTGCGACACCTGGTACTACAAGGTCGCCGACACGCTGGGCCTGGATCCCATCGCGGACATGGGCAAGGCGCTGGGGCTGGGGCACACCACGGGCATCGGCGTGGTGGCCGAGGTGCCCGGCATCATGCCTACCGAGGACTACCACGAGCGGCTCTCGGCGGGCGGCTACACCAAGGGCATGGCGCTCAACAGCGCCATCGGGCAGGGCGATGACAACGTGACGCCACTGCAGCTGGCCATGGTGTACGCGGCGCTCGCCAACGGCGGCACGCTGCACAAGCCGCAGCTCGTCCACCGCATCGAGGACCTGGACGGCCGCATCATCGAGCAGTTCGAGCCGCAGGTGGTGCGCAAGGTGGAGATGAACCCCTCGCACCGCAAGACGCTGGTGGAGGCGCTGGTGGCGGTGGTGAACGAGCCGGGCGGCACCGCGTACAGCAAGCGCCTGAAGGACATCGTGGTGGCGGGCAAGACGGGCACCGCGCAGGTGGCCACGCTGGGCGCCGTGCGCCTCAAGACGCACCAGATGGAGTTCTTCGCGCGCGACCATGCCTGGTTCGCCTCGTTCGCTCCCGCGGAGAACCCGGAGATCGCCGTGGTGGTGCTCAACGAGCACGGCGGTCACGGTGGCTCGGACGCCGCGCCCACCGCGATGGCCGTCATCCAGAAGTACTTCGATCTGAAGAAGCAGGACGCGACGAGCCCTCCGCCGCGTGCCAACCAGCCCTATGTCCTGACCCTGCCTCCGGCTCCCAAGCTGGAGGATGTGATGCTCACCCGCGGCGTACCGCAGGCTCCGACTCCGAATGCAGCTCAGCATTGAAAAGCGCATGGTTCCCCACGTCCCGTGGGGCCTGATCTTCTGTGTCCTGGCCATTGCGGGCCTGGGCATCTGGAACCTGGCCTCGGCGGCGCGCGGCAGCGCCATCTGGACCACCCAGGGCTTCTACCTGGGCTTCGCCCTGTTCGCCGCGTTGATCGTGTGCCTGGTGGACTACCGCTGGATCCAGCGGATGACGGTGCCCTTCTACGTGATCAACCTCGTGGCGCTCATCGCGCTGCGCTTCTTCGGGCACAAGGCCAAGGGCGCCGAGAGCTGGTTCAACCTGGGCCCCATCCGCGTCCAGCCCGCCGAGTTCATGAAGATCGCGGTGATCCTCATGCTGGCGAAGATCTACCACGATGACTTCCGGCCCAATCAGGCGGCCTACGGGCTGGTGAAGCTGCTCAAGCCCGTGGCGGTGGTGCTGGTGCCCACCGCCATTGTGCTGGTGCAGCCGGACCTGGGCACGGCGATGATGATCCTCCTGTCCTCGGCCACCGTCATCCTCTTCGGACGGGTGCGCTGGTACCTGGTGGCGGTGCTGGTGGTGGGGATATTGGGCGCCGCCGGAGTCATCTGGAATGACTACGTGCGCGAGGCGCCCGAGCCCCGCACGACGGTGCTGCGCCACCACCTGAAGAAGCACCAGAGCCAGCGCATCTCCGGATGGCTGGATCCCGAGGCGGACCTGCGCGGCAGCGGCTATCACGCCGCCCAGTCGAAGATCGCCGTGGGCAGCGGAGGCATGGCGGGCAAGGGCTGGCGCGAGGGCACCCAGACGGGCCTGTCCTTCCTGCCCGAGCAGCACACGGATTTCATCTTCTCCGTGTGGGCCGAGGAGCACGGCTTCCTCATGTGCCTGCTGCTGCTGGCGCTCTATGGCGGGTTGTTCACCATGGCCTTGAGCGTGGGCTTCAACGCCCGGGATCGGTTCGGTGCCTTCGTGGCCGTGGGCGTTACCGCCATGCTCTTCTGGCAGGTGTTCGAGAACATCGGCATGGTGATTGGTCTGCTGCCGGTGACGGGCATCACCCTGCCGCTGATGAGCTACGGCGGCTCCTCCATGCTGTCGGTGATGCTCAGCATCGGCCTGCTGGTGAATATCAGCATGCGCCGCCACATGTTCTAGCGCGGAACCCTCACCCCAGCCCTCTCCCGAAGGGAGAGGGAGTTTTTAGAAGGCCCGGCCGGACAGGACGGAGCTGGCCACCGTGAAGTAGATGATCACGCCGGTGACGTCCACCAGGGTGGCCACGAAGGGCGCTGACGCGGTCGCCGGGTCCAGCCCCAGGCGCCGCAGCAGGAACGGCAGCATCGAGCCACACAGCGTGCCGAAGATCACCACGCCCACCACGCTGAAGCCCACCGCCACGCCCACCCACACGAAGTGGGGGCCATAGAGATCCTCGCGTCCCGGCCAGAGGACGATGCGCAGGATGCCCAGCACTCCCAGGAACACGCCCAGCGCAATGCCGCTCACGCTCTCGCGCAGGGCCACCCGCCACCAGTCGCTCAGCGCGACGTCACGCACGGCCAGGGCGCGGATGATGAGCGAGGTGGCCTGTGAGCCCGAGTTACCGCCCGAGGAGATGATCAGCGGCACGAAGGCGCTGAGGAACACCGCCTTGGAGATGGCATCCTGGTAGTGGGCCATCGCGGTGGCGGTCAGCATCTGCCCGACGAAGAGCACCGTCAGCCAGCCCACCCGCTTGCTCAGCATGCCGGCGATGCCGATGTCCAGGTAGGGCGCCTCGAGGGCCTCCATACCGCCCATGCGCTGGATGTCCTCGGTGGCCTCCTCCTCGGCCACGTCGAGCACGTCGTCGTGGGTGATGATGCCCAGCAGCACGCCCTTCGAGTCCGTCACCGGTAGCGCCACCCGGTCGTACTTCTCGAAGAAGCCGATGATCTCCTCGCGGTCCGCCGTGGCGGGGATGCTCACGAGTTGGCGATCATGAATGTCGATGAGGCGGGTGTCCGGCTTGGACAGCACCAGCGAGGCCAGGCGCACGTCGTCCAGCAGCCGGCCCTTCTCGTCGACGATGTAGAGGATGTTGAGCGTCTCCCGGCCCTGGCCATGCTTTCGCACGTAGTCGAGCGCCTCGGCGGCGGTGAGGCTGCCTGGGACGGTGAGGAACTCCGGCGTCATGTAGCGGCCGGCGCTGCGCTCCGGGTAGCCCAGCAGCTCGCGCGCGACCTTGAGTTCCGCGGGCGTGAGCGTGGTGAGCACCCGCCGTGTCACCTCCGCGGGCAGCTCCTCCAGCAGGCGCGTGCGATCGTCCGGCGCCATCTCGTTGAGCAGGTTCTTCAGCTCCTCGTTGCCCAGCGTGCTCACCACTTCGGACTGCTGGTGCGGTGGCAGGTACTCGAATGCGAGCGCCGCCATGTCCCGGGGCAGCAGCCGGAACAGGATGCCGCTGTCCTTGGCGGGCAGATCCTCGATGACCTCGGCCACGTCCGCCGGGTCCATCTCGGTGAAGGCCTCGCGCAGCGCGTTCCAGTCCCGGGCGCGGATGAGCTCGTCGAATTCGGGCTTGAGGAGGTTTCCCAGCATCACAATCTCCGCGCGCGGTGGAGCGGGCGCATGGTGTATGAATCGCGCCAGTTCCGGTACGGGATTCTTTCACTGAGCCGCGGAGGTGGATGATGCAGAGGAAGGGTGCCCAGAAGGGCAGGGCCGCCGCCGCGCCCAGGCCCGCGCAGCCGGATCAAACCCCGGGAGACACGGCCGCTCCATCCGCTGCTCCCACGCCCGAGGTCGCCAAGCCCGCGGTGAAAGCCCATGTGCCAAGGGTGTCACTGCCCCGGCCAGGCGAACACCGCACGGGGACAGCCGCAGAGGAGGCTCGTCGCCCGGGCACTCAAGCCCGGCGGGGCGTAGGGCCCACGGTTGCTCCCATCATCGACGCCCGGGTGAGCGACGAGCCCGAGCACCGGCACTTCCCGCGCGCCCGGCTGGCCACGCGCTTCGAACTCTGGAGGGAGGAGGGAGGCAAGCGCACGTTCGCCGCGTCGTTCACTTCGCAGAACGTGAGCGTGAGTGGCGCCTTCCTGGAGAGCACCTTCTTCATGCCCCTGGGCACCGAGCTTAACGTGCGCTTCTCTCTGGAGGAGGGGGCCGAGCCCGTGCTCGCGCGTGCTCAGATCATCCGGGAAGAGCGCAGCAGCACCGAAGGGCGCAGCGGCTTCGGCATCCGGTTCATTGAGTTCTCGGGGCAGACCGAGGTGTCTCTGGCCCGGCTGTTCCTGGGCATGAGACTGCGTGAATTCGTCGAGCAGTACCTGCAGTCGCGCCGGGCCCGCTCTCTGTCGAGCGAGCTCGAGCGCGCGGTGGATGTGCTCGCGGCCTGGGAGCTGCTCAAGGCCACCTCGCCCGGAGATCCGTGGCAGGGCGGCTGAGCCGCGCTCAGGAAGGCTTGATGCTGTTGGCCGCGATCTGACGGCGCCGCTCGGCCTGGTAGTGCGCCGAGCACAGCCCCTTGGAGCGCGACTCGCGATCGCAGCCGGCCATCGTGCAGCGCCGCTCGGGCGGCACGAGAACTCCGCCCACCATCTTCGGCGGGCGCCCACGCCGCCTCACCGGCATCGCCAGGTTGTTGCCCGTGGAGCTGATGCCGTGGCTGTGGAGCGCACGCGCTACCCCTCGGCCGATCGCATCTCCAATCGCCTCAGCCCAGGAAGCGAGTGCGGGAGGCAGTGCCAGAGCTGGAGGAGAGGAAGGAGGACTCTTTCGCGGGCGTGCCATGAACAACTCCTGAAAAACTGAATTAGCAGCTTAAACACGAGAAGCTGCCGTAGGTACTTATTTGTACTTTCATGAGAATTCTGTCAACACATGGATAGGTGTTTTTTCCTGTTTTCGTCCGTTTCATCACCCCCGAAATGGCCCGCAGAGTCAAGTGGCCGAGAGGAGGGTGACCTAACAGGTACACCCGCGCTCTGAGCCAGAGGCTGCGTACGCGGTTCAAACTGCGCACGGCTCATGAGCGGGACAGTCCCGAAAAGGCGCGCGTCTCTAGCGCGAAGCGGGGCGCGAGGCGAGCCATTTGAGACGGGGTGAAGCGGTGAAGCAGTGCCCGGCCGCGCGAGGCTCGAAGCCTCGCACGGCGCGGAAGCAGCGGGTTACTGCAGCGCCTTGGTGAGCGCGGCCTCCAGGCGGGGCTTGGGTACCGCGCCGACGATCTGCTCCACCACCTTGCCGCCCTTGAAGACGAGCAGCGTGGGAATGGAGCGGATGCCGTACTGCTGCGGCGTGTCCTGGTTGTTGTCGATATCCATCTTGGCCACCTTCACCTTGCCCTTGTACTGCGTGGCCAGCTCCTCGACGGCCGGAGCGATGGCCCGACAGGGGGCGCACCAGGTGGCCCAGAAGTCCACGAGCACGGGCTTATCGGACTCGAGTACCTCCTTGCCGAAGTTCTCGTCACCGATGGTCAACACGTCAGCGCCAGCCATGTGTCTGTCTCCTTCAGGCCGTTGCGAAAGGGGCCTGGATACGGGGGCCGTCTAATACGTGCCCCAAGGGCCCTGCAAGGTTCGGCCGGTCCCTGCCCGCCCTTCGTAGGTCAGATGCGGACAGAAGCCGGGGGTTTCAAGCAACCAGGCAGCACGAGAAGACGGGCTCTTGCATCGGGGGTGATGTAAGCTGGTGGACGTGATGAAGCTCTTCCTGCCCCAGAACCAGCTTGAGGAGTGGGCCCTGGCGGATAAAGCGGACCTTCGGGACGGAAAGCTGGTGGTGGCGGTGGAGGGAGACGCGAGTTTCCCCACCGTGCCCGCCGTGCACTTCGTGAAGGTCGTCTCCGGCGAGGACACCCACAAGCTGGTGTCCAAGGTGAAGACCGATGTCCAGCTCGCCAGCCTGGGGGCGGACCACATGGCCGACTCGGTGCTGATTGGTGACACCGCGTATGAGGTGGTACCCGGCTATATGGCGGAGGTCCCCGTGGCCCCTCGCCCGGCCGACAAGAAGCCGAACAACGAGACGGACCTTCTGGCCGCCTTCATTCTGAACAAGATGGGCTGACTCGACGGTCGCCCGGGGTTATGTCGCAGCCGCCATGAGTCAATCCCTGGTTTCGCTTGCCTGCCATGCCTACGCCTTCGCGGCGTTGGTGTACCTGTCCTACCTGGTGCGCCAATGGACGGCGCTCGCCATTGCCGGGCGCGTGCTGGTGGGAGGAGGCCTGATCCTTCATGGTGTGTCGCTCGTGTCCCTGATGGGCATGCAGGGAGGCATACCAGTGGGCGCGGCGCAGGGGTTCTCGGCGCTGGCGTTCCTGCTGCTGGCCCTGGGGCTGGTGCTGGATCTGGTCTACCGCAAGCCCGTCATCAACGCGTTCATCACCCCGCTGGCGGTGGCGGTGCTGCTGCCGGGGCTGCTGCTGCAGGGTGGGCAGGCCCCGCTGTCCGCGTCGGTGCGCCAGCCGCTGCTGCCGCTGCACATCAGCATCGCGCTGCTGGGCCTGGCGGCGTTCGCCGTCGCGGCGGGGGTGGCAGTGATGTACCTGCTCATGGAGCGGCAGGTGAAGGGCAAGCGCTTCGGGCTGCTGTTCTCGCGGCTGCCGTCGCTCGAGTTCCTCGACACGCTGAACCGGCGGCTGGTGGTGTGGGGCTTTATCGCGCTGTCGGTCACTCTGGCCACGGGTGCCTTCTTCGTGGCGGGCTCGTCGCAGGGCTTCGCCTGGGTGCTGGACGCCAAGGTCATCGCCACGGTGGTGGCGTGGGGCTTGTTTGCTGCCCTGGCAGGCGCTCGGGTGCTCGTGGGGTGGCGCGGCCGGCGCGTCGCGCTGCTGACCATGGCAGGCTTCTGCCTGGTGCTCGTCTCCTTCCTTTCATCCTACGACTTCACCGCTAGAGGGATGCGCTAGCCATGGACCTGCTCTGCATTGGCTTGTCCCATCGCACGGCGCCCCTTCAGGTACGCGAGCGGCTCGCGCTGCCGGAGACCCGGCAGGTGGAGCTGCTCCAGCGGTTGGCGCAGGCGCCCACCGAGGCGCTGCTGGTGTCCACTTGCAACCGGGTGGAGCTGTATCTGTCCGCGCCGGATATTGCCCAGGCGGGCGCCCGCGCGCGTGAGGCGCTCAGTGAGCTGGGTGGGCCCGAGACGCTGGAACACCTCTATGAGCACCAGGGAGCGGGCGCGCTGGAGCACCTGTTCCGCGTGTCCTCGAGCCTGGACTCGATGGTGGTGGGCGAGGCGCAGATTCTGGGCCAGGTGAAGGACGCATTCGAGCTGGGGCAGGGCGCGGGCGCGGTACGGGGCGTGCTCACGCGCGTGTGCGGGGCGGCGTTCTCGTGCGCCAAGCGCGTGCGCACCGAGACGGCGATTGGCCGGGCGGCGACTTCCATGGCCTCGGCGGCGGTGGCGCTGGCCTCGAAGGTGTTCGACGAGCTGACGCACAAGACGGTGCTGGTGGTGGGCGCGGGAGAGATGGGCGAGCTGGCGGCCCGGCACCTGAAGCAGGCGAAGGCGGGGCGGGTGCTCATCACCAACCGCACGCTGGCGCGCGCCGAAGCGCTTGCGGCCGAGGTAGGCGGCACCGCGCGGCCCTTCGAGGAGCTGCACTCGCTGCTCAAGGAAGCCGACGTGGTGGTGTGCTCGACGGCCTCACCCGTGCCGCTGTTCGACAAGGAGAACGTGGGCGCGGTGGGCAAGGCGCGCCGCTTCCGCCCGCTCTTCATGGTGGATCTGGCGGTGCCCCGGGACATTGCTCCGGACGTGGCCGAGCTGGACTGGGTGATGGCGTACGACGTGGACGACATCCAGAAGTTCGTCGCGGAGAACGAGGCCGCCCGGGCCGAGGAGGCTCAGAAGGCGGGCGTGCTGGTGATCCAGGAAGTCTCGCGCTTCGTGCGCGATCGGGCGGTGCGGGACGGGGTGCCGGTGCTGGCGCGGCTGCGCCAGCGGGCCGAGCAGATTGCCAGGTCCGAGGTGGAGCGCACGCTGGCGGCGATGGGCGACGGGCTCACGGACAAGCAGCGCAAGAGCATCGAGGCCATGGGCCGCGCCATCGTCAACAAGCTGCTGCACGAGCCCACCACGCGGCTGCGCTCGGTGGGGACGGGCGCGGAGCATGAGAGCAACCGGCTTGCCGGTGCCGCCGCCGAGCTGTTCGGCCTCTCGGAGGAGCTGGCTTCGCCGCAGCCCGTCGCACCCGAGAGCACGGCTGCTACCGCCGCGAGCGGAGGCAAGCGATGAGCCGCGCGGTGAAGATCGCCACCCGCCAGAGCCCGCTGGCGCTCTGGCAGGCGCACCATGTGGCGGCGCTGCTGACCGCGCGCCACCCGGGCCTTCAGGTGTCCCTGGTGGAGATGACCACCGAGGGAGACCGGTTCCTCTCGGCACCTCTGTCCCGCGTGGGTGGCAAGGGGCTGTTCGTGAAGGAGATCGAGCAGTGCCTGCTCGATGGGCGCGCGGACATCGCCGTGCACAGCCTCAAGGACATGACGTCCGTGATGCCCGAGGGGCTGATGCTCGCGGCGGTGCCGGCGCGCGAGGATCCGCGCGACGCGTTCTGCAGCCCCCCGGGGCTCACGCTGGACAAGCTGCCTCAGGGCGCGCGGGTGGGGACCTCCTCGCTGCGCCGCAGTTGCATCCTGCGCTCGCGGCGGCCGGACCTGGAGATCGTCAGCCTGCGCGGCAACGTGCAGACGCGGCTCAAGAAGACGCGGGAGCTGGAGCTTGCGGGCGCGATGCTGGCCTACGCGGGCCTCAAGCGCCTGGGGCTGGAGCATGAAATCACCGAGGTGCTGTCGCCCGAGGTGAGCCTGCCGGCGGTGGGGCAGGGCGTGCTCGCCATTCAGTGCCGCACGCAGGACGCCGAGGTGCGGGCGCTGTTGGCGCCGCTCGAGGACGCGGTGACGCGCGTGGCGGTGACCGCCGAGCGAGCGCTGCTGGCCAGGCTCGAGGGTGGCTGCACCGTGCCGCTGGCGGGCCATGCCACGCTGAAGGACGGAGTGGTGCGCCTGCGCGGCTTCGTGGGCCAGCCGGACGGCTCCAAGATGATCGCGGGCGAGGTGAGCGGCCCCGAGCGCGAGGCCCATGCGCTGGGCGAGCGGCTCGCGGAAGATCTGCTCTCGCGCGGTGCTCGGGAAATCCTTCGAGATTTTGGCCACACCGGTTTCGTTCCCAACTCCTAGCCAAACTCTTAGAGTCCGGGCCCGTGGAACGGCGACTCGAAGGCAAGCGCGTGCTGGTGACGCGCCCGAAAGAGCGGGTGGAAGAGCTGTGCTTCCTCCTGGAGGATGAGGGCGCGGAGGTGGTGAGCCTCCCTCTGTTGGAGCTGCGGCCCCCGGAGGATGCCCGGCCGCTGGCGGCCGCCGCGGAGTCCATCCAACGCTACCGGTGGGTGGTGTTCGCCAGCCCTTCCGCCGTGGACGCGCTCGTCGAGGCGCTGCGCGAGGCCGGGACGATGGGCCGCATGGGCGTGGTGAAGGTGGCCGCGGTGGGCCCCCGGACCGCGCGCACCGTGGAGAGCTATGGCCTCAAGGTGGCCGTCGAGCCCACCGAGACCACCGGATGGGGGCTCTTCGAGGCCATGAAGGACGATCTCCAGCCGGAGGACGAGGTGCTGCTGCCCGCCGCCGAGGAGGGCCGCCGCGAGCTGGAGCTGGCGCTCCGGGAGCAGGGCGTGCGGGTGACGCGGGTGACGGCCTACCGGGCCACCCCCGCCGCGCTGCCTCCCGAGGTGCAGGAGGAGCTGCGCACGTCGCCTCCGGACGTGGTGCTGTTCGCCTCGCCGCGCACGGCGGAGGTGTTCCTGGAGGCCGCGGGGCGTGAGCGGCTGGGGCAGGCGAAGGTGGTGGCCATTGGTCCTACCACCTCCGGGGCGCTGGCGCGGCTGGGCGTCGAGGTGTCCGCCGTGGCGGAACGTCCTACCCCGGAGGGGCTTGTGGACGCCGCCATCCGGGCCATTCACGGGTAAGCTGCAGCCCATGTCTTTTCTTCGCCCCCTGGGGCTGCTGCTCCTGCTCTCGTTGCCCGGGCTCGCTCTGGGCTCGACCATGCCGCCTCAGGCGCTCGCGGATCTGGCCCGCGCATCGGACCGGGTGGTGCTCGCGCGCGTGATGGACTCGCAAGTCCGCGTCCCCGAGGGCAACGTGCGGCAGATGACCACCATCACCCGAGTGGAGGTGCAGGAGGAGTACCGGGGCAAGGGGCCGCGTGGAGTCGAGGTGGTGCAGCTGGGCGGCAAGAGCGGCCCGTGGCAGTCGCGGCTGGTGGGAGATGCCACCTTCGCTCCGGGAGAGACGGCGCTGCTGTTTCTGCGCTGCCCGGATCCCAAGGCCGTGGAGCGGTGCACCCTGGTGGGGATGGCCGCGGGCAAGCAGAGTGTCACCACCGGAGCGGAGGGCAAGCGCGAGGTGCAGGTCCCCGTTCAGGTGAAGGGCGGGCCGGCACAGCGTCCGCTCAGCGAAGTCATTGACGAGATCCGGCGGGCGAGTCCGCCCCCGGCGAAGCAGGAGAGGAGCAAGCGATGAAGAGGCTGCAATACAAGGTCGTGCTCGCGCTCCTGGCGCTCAGTGCCGCGGCCTCCGCGGACGAGTTCCCTTATCTGGATTACAAGATGCTCCACACGCGGGACGATCCGTTCCGCTACTACCTCGACAGCCGGGACCCGAGGCCCGCGGGCATCGATATCTCCCAGGTGGAACAGGCCACGCAGGCCGCGTTCCAGACGTGGGAGAACGTGGCCGAGGCGTACGTGGACTTCCAGTACGCGGGGCGTACCAGCACCCAGCCCGCCATCAACCCCAACAACGTGGGTGATCCGCTCGACGCGTTCAACGTGAGCACCGTCTGGGTCACCAGCAGCACGGACCCGTACTTCAACCTGGCGCTCGGCAGCGGGCAGCTCTCGACGGGCGCCGTGCCGCTCACCTACGCCGGCTACCTCTATCAGTGCGACATCTTCATCAACGCGGTGCGGTTCCGGTGGACGACGGTGCCGAACACGGATCCGCGGGATGGCTTCACGGATCTGCAGTCGGCGCTGACGCACGAGATCGGCCACTGCATGGGCCTGGGGGACGTCTACTCGCCGACCACGGCGGTGATGCACCCGGTGCTGCCGGTGGGCGGCAACCGCCGGTTCCTCGACACGCACGACTCGCAGCACGTCGCTGGCCATTACCCCGAGAATGGCGCGGTGGGCTCGCCCTGCTCGGCGAGTGATCCGTGCTCTGGGACCGCCGCGCCCCTGTGCATCCCGCGGCTCCGCTCGGACGGCGGCGTGCAGTACCGCTATTGCTCGAAGAACTGCCCTAACATCAGCCCTGGCGAGTGCCCCGATCCCTTCGTCTGCCGCACGAGCCCGATCCGGGATGGAGGCATGGTGTGCGCGGCCGTTCCGAACGAGGCCGTTACCCAGGTGGGCAAGCCCTGCGGCACGGACACGGAGTGCGGCTCGCCCCGCAGCATCTGCCAGCCGCCGACGGCACTGCCGTCCACCGGCGTGGCCTGGCAGGACGGCTACTGCCAGGAGAACTGCACCCTGGGTGGCAACACGTGCCCCGCGGGCTCCACCTGTGTGGACTTCCCCACCGCGGATCGCTGCCTGAAGTCCTGCCGCGTGGGCGGGGGGGACTGCCGGCCCGGGTACACCTGTGCGCCACGGGCCGAGGGCAATGTCTGCCTCCCTAATTGCTACACGGACTCGGACTGCCCCAACAACTTCGCCTGCCGCCCGTGCGACCGCGTCTGCGTGGCGAAAACCGGGCCTGGGAAGTCCGTGGGCGATCGGTGCTCGGTGACCTCGGAATGCGGCGAAGGCCAGGTGTGCCTCTTCATCAATAACCTGCCGGAGGGCGTCTGTGCGCTCCCGTGCTCCAACGCTCAGTGCACGTGCCCGGCGGGATCCACGTGCAAGCCGGTGGGCGCCCAGCAGATGTGTATGCGCGACTGCAGCTCGGGCACCTGCCCCCAGGGCCTCACGTGCAACCCGCTGGGCACCAGCTACTCGTGCGTGCCGCCCTGCCGTTCCGACTCGGACTGCCCCTCCAGCTTCTTCTGTGGCGGCGGCACCTGCACGGAGCGGTTTGCCACCCCGGACGCGGGTTGCACGCTTTGCAGTGATGGTGGCGGGCAGCCGCCGCCTCCTCCTCCGGTGGACGGAGGGCCTCCTGGGGATGATGAGCCGCAGGGGTGCGGTTGCTCCGGCGGCCCGGGCTCGGCGCTGCTGCTGTTCGGTGTGGTGGCGTTGCTGCTGCTCATGGGAGGCCGGCACTCTTGGTCGCGCCGCTGAGTACAGTGAACCGCAGCCAGGCGGACTTCAGCACGACGTTCGTGCTCGAGGCGCTCGTCGCCCAGGGCCTGCTCACCGGGCAGCAGGCCCAGGACGTGCTGGCGCGCGAGGCGGCCGCACGCGCCCGGGTGCTCAAGGCGAAGGGGCAGGGCAACACCAAGGAGGCGGCACGCTATGACGTGTCGCCGGTGGAGATCGTCGCCGCCTTCCAGGTGCCACTGCCCGAGGGCCGGGGCGTGCTGGACGAGGACCGGGTGACGGAGGCCGCCGCGCGCGCCGCTGGCATGCCGTACCGGAAGATCGACCCGCTCAAGCTGGACATGGCGCTGGCCACGCGCACGGTGTCCCGCCCGTTCGCGCTGAAGCACGCGCTGCTGCCGCTGGAGCGCACCGCGCAGGGCCGGCTCGTGGTCGCCGTGGCTAACCCGTTCGACCGGGAGCTGTTCGAGAACCTGTACCGCCTGGCGGGCGTGCCCATCGAGCCGGTGCTGTCGGCCAAGTCGGACATTCTCAAGGCCATCGCGGAGATCTACGGCTTCAAGAAGACGCTGGCCCGCGCGGCGGACGACTTCGCCTCCGAGCCGCAGATCGGCAACTTCGAGCAGCTGGTGTCGCTCAGCGGCACTCAGGAGCTGGAGGCCTCGGACAAGCCGGTGGTGCAGGCGGTGGACTACCTGCTGCGCTACGCCTTCGACAACCGCGGCTCGGATATTCACATCGAGCCCAAGCGCTCCACCTCACACGTGCGCCTGCGCATCGACGGCGTGCTGCACACCGTCTACACGCTGCCGGCTGGCGTGCACCCGCCCATCGTCTCGCGCGTGAAGATGCTCTCGCGCATGGACATCTCCGAGAAGCGCAGGCCCCAGGACGGCCGCATCAAGACGGAGCGCGAGGGCCGCGAGGTGGAACTCCGCGTGTCCACGCTGCCCACCGCCTTCGGCGAGAAGGTGGTCATCCGTATCTTCGATCCGGACACGATGGTGCAGGACATCGCCCAGCTCGGCTTCGAGCCGGACGAGAAGGATGCCTTCGAGTCGTGGATCGACCAGCCCCACGGGTTGATCCTCGTCACAGGCCCCACGGGTAGCGGCAAGACGACCACGCTCTACTCGGCGCTCAAGGCCGTGGCGGGGCCGGACGTGAACGTCACCACCATCGAGGACCCGATCGAAATGGTGTGGGAGGGGTTCAACCAGGTTCAGGTGCAGCCCAAGGTGGGGTTGGACTTCGCCGGGGCGCTGCGCCACATCCTGCGCCAGGACCCGGACGTCATCATGGTGGGCGAGATTCGCGACGCGGAGACGGCGGAGAACGCCATCCAAGCCGCGCTCACCGGCCACCTGGTGCTGTCCACGCTGCACACCAACGACGCGCTGGGCGCGGTGGCGCGCATGCGGGATTTGGGCGTCCCGTCCTTCCTCCTGGCGCAGAGCCTGCTGGGCGTCATGGCGCAGCGCCTCTTGCGGCGGGTGTGCAGCCACTGCGCGGAGGAGACGTCGCTGACGGCGGACGAGCTGCTGGCGCTCCAGGCGCCCCTGCCGCTGTTGCCGGGCGGGGTGCGGCTGCTCAAGGGCGCCGGCTGCGTGCGCTGCCGGGGCACGGGCTTCACGGGCCGCACCGGCGTCTTCGAGATTGTCACCACCAGCGGCGAGCTTCGGGAGCTCATCTCCCGCGAGGCGCCCTACGAGAAGCTGGTGGAGGTGGCGCGGCGCTCGGGCATGCGCACCCTGCGCGAGGCGGCCGTGCGCAAGCTGGCCCAGGGCCTCACCGCCTTCGACGAGGTGGTGCGGATGACGTCCGCGATGTGACGCGGCCGGAGGGCCCCCGGAAGGGAGCCCTCCAGGCCGGGGGACG
>DASVVJ010000784.1:0-5227 GCA_036389955.1 Myxococcaceae bacterium | reverse complement strand
GCTTCTCGGAGCGGCGGCGGAAGCCGGTGAACACCTCCCAGTTGGCCGAGAGCCCCGCGGTGTACGAGTCACTGGAACCCGTGACGATCGTGCCGGTGTCCGGATTGATACGCTGAGTGCTGGCCAGGCTGCTGGTGGCATTCACACCGAGTGTAGGCAGGTAGGCACCAAAGGCGCTCTTCTCAGCGGCCTGCGCCGTGCGGATGGCTCCCGAGGCCTGGACGATCTGCGGGCTGTGCTTGAGCGCCTCCGCGCGCCTGCTCCAGCGTCATGCTCACCCAGCCCTCCTGCGGCTCGGCGGCGCGGGCCCGGGGTGGCAGCCCCAGCGCCAACAATCCCAGGGTGAAGCAAGCCAGGTACCTGCGCTGACTCCGGTTGTGGGACGAGGTGAGCACCTTCAATGGACGTGGTACCACGGAAACAGAACCCGCGAGGCGGCCAAAGGTTAAAATGCGCCCCGCCGCCCTGCGCTTCCCCGGGCCCCGGATAAGGGACCGCGCCTTGCCACCCACCCAGCCTCTTTCGCCGGGCAGCGCCTCTGACGTCATTGCTCCCGGGGCGCTCATCGAGGTGCGTGACGCGCAGTGGCGGGTGCTCAAGGTGGACCGCGCTTCCACGGGGCGCGCGGTGTGGACGGTGGTCGGAATCTCCGCATACGTCCGGGACCAGGAGGCGGTGTTCCTCGAGGACTACGAGCCTTCGGTCCGGGTCCTCGCGCCAGAGCAAACCAGGCTGGTGGCCGGCATCTCGCCCCAGCACCACGCGGGGCGGCGCAAGATCGCTGAACGGTGGAAGAGCCAGCTCCCGGTCGAGGAATTCCCACCCAAGCGGCTCGGCCTTCTGCACCACAACTCCCACAGACACGCGTTCGCGATCTCCGAGGACCTCAAGTTTGCCCTGCGCGAGTGCATCGAGTTGCTGGGCAACGAGGCGGTGGCCCAGCTCCGCGCGCGCCACGAGAAACTGCACACCGACGACCGCCCAGCGGAACTCGCACGCGAGTGCATGCGCTTCATGTACCGCCTGCTGTTCCTCTTCTATGTGGAGGCCCGCCCTGAACTCGGGTGGGCACCTCTCGGCTCGGAGGCCTGGACGAAGGGCTATGGCCTGGAGCGGCTGCGCGACTTCGAGCAGGTGGAGTTCCACACCGAGGAGGACCGCCACGGCACCTACCTTCACGAGTGCCTGACCCTGCTGTTCCGGATGGTCTTCGAGGGAGCCAGGCCGTCGCGGCAGAACTCCCTGGAGACCACGAGCGAATCGACCTACCTCCTCTTCGAACTCGCGCCGCTCAAGTCTCACCTCTTCGCCCCTGAGCGCACGGCACTGCTCAACCGGCTGCGCTTCCCGAATCATGTTCTGCAGCAGGTCATCGAGAAGCTGTCGCTCACCCGGGGGCGTGGCGAGGGCGGGCCAGGCAAGCGCCGGGGACGCATCTCCTATGCCACGCTGGGCATCAACCAGCTCGGCTCGGTGTACGAGGCGCTGCTGTCGTTCCGCGGCTTCTTCGCCAGGGAGGAACTGTTCGAGCTGTACCCGAATGGCGAGGAACCCGGCCCGCTCGAGCCCGCATGGTTCGTCACCCAGAAACAGCTCGACGAGTACTCCGACGACGAGAAGTTCGGGAAGTCCCCGGAGAAGGGCGGCCAGCGTCCAGGCCTCAAACGCCATCCCCCGGGCACGTTCATCTACCGGATGGCCGGGCGTGACCGGCAGAAGTCCGCGTCATTCTACACCCCGCAGTCGCTCACCCAGGCGACCGTCGAGTACACGCTCCAGGAGGTTCTGTTCGACAAGGAAGGAAAGGAAAAGCTGTCAGCGGATGAGCTGCTCGAGCTGACCGTGCTCGAACCCGCCGTGGGCAGCGCGGCCTTCCTCAATGAGGCGGTGGACCAGCTAGCTGAGGCGTATCTGCATCGCAAGCAGCGGGAACTCGGCCAGCGCATTCCGCATGACCGCTACGCGCACGAGAAACAGCGCGTGAAGATGTACATCGCGGATCGAAACGTCTTCGGCATCGACCTCAACCCGGTGGCCATCGAACTCGCCGAGGTATCGCTCTGGCTAAACACCCTCCACGAAGGGGCTTTCGTCCCGTGGTTCGGTTGCCAACTCGTGCGGGGCAACTCGCTGATCGGCGCCCGGCGAGACGTGTTCGTCCGGGAGCAGTTGGTGGGAGCCCACCGGTCCTGGCTGAAGTCAGTGCCGAAGCGGGTACGTCTGGGAGAGCAAAGGCCCGACGGCTCTGTCTGGCACTTTCTGCTGCCGGACGAAGGAATGGCCATCTATGGCGAAGGGAAGGAAGGCGAGCCCATCCGGGAGCTGTATGCGGACCAGCTCGCGGCCATTGACGCCTGGCGGAGCGAGGTATGCGCCCCGCTCACCGAAGGTGAGCACCAGGCGCTCGTGAACCTTTCAGTGGCCGTCGACCGGCTGTGGCAGGCGCATGTCGAGCAACTGCGAACCCTCCGCAAGCGGACCACCGACCCGCTGCCCATCTATGGCCATGAACATGTCAAAGCCACCCTCACGACGACTGCGCAGAAAGACGAGATCTACACCTCTGCCGGAGTGAAAGCCTCGAGCCCCTACCGTCGGCTCAAGCTGGCGATGGACTACTGGTGCGCACTCTGGTTCTGGCCTATCGAGAAAGCTGGTCTGCTGCCCACACGTGAGCAGTTGCTGGCTGACTTGAGGCTCCTGCTCGACACGCGGCTGCCCGAGCAGAACGAACGGATGCGGCTCGTCGAAGAACTGGCCGAGCGGTACGGCTTCCTCCACCAGGAGCTGGCGTTCGCGGATCTATTCGCCGAGCGAGGGGGTTTTGACGTCATCCTGGGGAACCCGCCGTGGGTGAAGCTCGAGTGGACAGAGGCTGGCGTCCTGTCGGACATCGATCCGGCATTCGCGCTCAAGAACCTCCACGCGGACGCAGTGGCCAGACGCCGGGCGGCGATCTTCGATCTCCCTGGGCTGCGTCAGCGCTGGACAGCCGAGCACGAACTCGCCTCGGGCACGCAGGGTTTCCTGACGGCCCTCCAGAATTACCCGGACTTGCAACACCAGCAGCCCAACCTCTTCAAATGTTTCCTGCCGCAGGCCTGGCGGAACGAACGGCCAGGCGGGGTCGCAGGCTTCCTTCACCCGGAGGGCATCTACGACGATCCGAACGCAGGCCTGTTTCGGCGGGCGGCGCTGCCACGGCTTCGCCGCCACTACCAATTCGCGAATGCACTGTTCTTGTTCGCGGAGGTTCATGATCAGACGCGCTTCAGCATCAACGTCTACGCCTCCGCGCAACGAGAGCCTCACTTCGTCCATCTCGCCAACCTGTTCCACCCGAGCACCATTCGCGGCTCCCATGAGCACCCCGGCCAGGGCGCTGTCCCTGGCATCAAGGATGATGAAAACAACTGGGCCACCACGGGACACCGGGACCGCATCGTCAACGTCGGTCCGGACGAACTCGCGCTCTTCGCGAAGCTCTACGATGAAGAAGGAACACCGGGCATCGAGGCCCGGCTCCCGGCACTCCACGCTCGGACGATGGTGCCAACCCTGCGGCGCTTCGCCGATGCGCCACGGCTTGGAAGTTCAGGCATCGCCTTCCTCGCATCCGACATGCTTCATGAGGCCCGGGCGGTTCGCGACAAGCTCATCCGCCGCGAAACACGGTTCCCTCAAAGCACGAGCGAGTTGGTCCTCTCCGGGCCACACTTTTTCGTCGGCACGCCGCTCTACAAAACACCACGCCGCGAGTGCAGGAACAACAGCCACTACGACGCCATCGACCTGAATGCGGTTCCGGACGACTACCTGCCGCGAACCAACTACGTGCGCGCTTGCAGCCCCGAGGAATACGAGGCGAGAACGGCGCGGGTGACCTGGGAAGTGGAAGGGAGACGGCCCAGGCTGACCGGGTTCTACCGGGTCGCCGTGTCGGCCATGATCGGCCCGGCGGGTGAAAGAACGCTCCAGCCAGCGATTGTGCCGCCAGGGGTCGGACACATCGACAACGTGAACTCGTACGCCTTCCAGCATGCTCAGGATTGCGTCTCTGTCGCCGGGGTCTGGTCATCGCTGCCCGTCGACTTTTTCGTCAAGACGACGGGAGTCAGTCACTTCAGGCCCAATCAGGCCCGTCAGCTCCCCTATCGGTCCTTGTTCCTGGAGAACGAGCTCACGGCACGCACGCTGGGCCTCAACTGTGTCAGCTCGCACTATGCAGCGCTCTGGGAGCAAACCCGCCCCAGTGCTCTCCGTGGCGGGTGGACCCGTGAAGACCCCAGGCTGGCCCATGCGTGGTTCGATGGGCTTGGCTTGCCCTGGCGTCGCGAGTCCGCGCTCCGGACCGGCTATGCCCGCCGCCAGGCGCTCGTGGAGATAGATGTCCTCGTCGCCATGGGCCTGGGGCTGACCCTCGAGGAGCTCATCAACATCTACCGGGCGCAATTCCCCATCATGCGCTTCTACGAACGGGACACCTGGTACGACCAGCGAGGCCGCATCGTCTTCACCCACAGCAAGGGGCTCCCCACGGTCGGCCTCGCGCGCAGGAGAGAGCGGGGCTCCAACCTCCCCGGCTGGGAAGACGTCCGTGACATGAAGAGCGGCACGCTCGATGTGACCCTCGAAGACGACACCCTGCCCGGCGGGCCCGTTCAGCGAACGATCACCTACGAAGCCCCGTTCGACCGGTGCGACCGCGAGACCGACTACGCGCTGGCGTGGGCTGAGTTCAAAAGGCGGAGCCCCTGAGCCCTTCCTATGTGGCCGGAAGCGGGCCCAGGTAATCCAGCGGGTCCACGGGCTTGCCGTCCACGCGGACCTCGAAGTGCAGATGGGGGCCCGAGGTGCGGCCGGACTCGCCCACCGTGGCAATCACCTGGGAGCGGCGCACCGTCTGACCCGTCGTCACCCGCAGATCCCGGTTATGGGCATAGAGGGTGATGATGCCGTTGGGGTGCTGGACGATGACGATGAGCCCGTAGCCCTGCTGCTCACCGGCGTAGAGCACCGTGCCCTCCTGGGCTGTCTTCACCGGGGTGCCCGAAGGCGCCGCCAGGTCGATGCCGTCATGGGGCTCCTTGCCCTTCTTGCCGAAGCGCCCATACAGCACCCCCCGGAGCGGCCAGTCGATCATCCCCCGCGTCGCCGGCGCGGGCTTCGAAACGCCCTTCCCTGGCCGCGAACCACCGGGAGCACGCGGGCGCGGGGGCAGGTCACC
>DASVVJ010000783.1:0-11812 GCA_036389955.1 Myxococcaceae bacterium | reverse complement strand
GCTCTCCGCATGCAGAGCGCGGCGGATTTGTGCCCACCCCGCCGCATCGAGCTTCTGGAACTCACCCTGTTCATCTGCGTACCAGCCCAAGGCCTGGAGGCCTGTCGCGCGCAGGTAGGCTTCCAATGAGCGCTCGACGCTCGCTGCGATGACCTCGTGCGGATGCCGCAGATAGAAATTGAAGCTCAAGCCCTCCCGTACCAGGCACGAGCCACTCTTCGATCGGATCCGGATCTTTGGATAACGCTCATTCACGGCTCGACTCCAAGTCGAGGTTGAACGCGCCGGGCCCGTACTCCCAGGACTTCCATGTAGACAACTCCTTGTGACTTTCCGCTGGAGTGAGGCCTCCAGGCCGTGAGCTTGTCGGTATTCGCGCACGGGAATTTGAAGTCGAAGATGTGCTGAACGAACACCGGGTTGCCCATGTGGATGACGACATCCGGTGAGATGGTCCCTTTCAATCCCCGGCCTCCTTGGCGCAGCAAGGCCTGGACTTCTTCGGGGCTGATCCACTCCGGACGCCGTGTGCTCGGATTGATCCTGTAGCGTGGCTCGACGCTGTAGTGTCCCGAGACGAACGTGCTCAGCTTCTCTTCCGCACACGGTATTGCCACCTGGTGCATCTTCTCCCCGAGCCACATGGCTCGAGTCACCTGCTGCCCACCTGGTTCCGTAAAAAGGACTTCGGCGCATTCTTCTTGAGACGGGCTTCTGCCCTCCAGGTGCTTGAGGAGCACGTCCGAGCGGGCTTCATCGGCACATTCCGTCAGGGCCTGCTCGATGCGCGCCAGCATTGCGGCATCGACGATGTACTGGGCACTGGCGACGGTCGCCCCGGCCGAGGCTGCTGCTGCCTCCTTGCCAAGGAGGCTGGCGCAGAGTTCCGGATTCTGGCGGCAGGCGTTCGTCGCCGAGTCAGGCGCCACGCTCTGGGCGTACTGGCGCGGTGCTCCACGGCTTCCCATTCCCACGCTGCAAGCGGTGAGGAGTCCACTCAGAAGCAACACCACGCACCGGACTGCCTCTCTCGGTTTCATAGGGCGGCTGCGGTGAACGTTCCTCACGGCTTCTTCTCGGGAGGCTTCGGCAGTGCCGCGAGTGCTTCCGTCTTCACCCGGGCGTGCCACTCGGCCACGGAGGTGGAGGAGGCTTCCTGCCGCAGTGCCGCCGCGATGACCAGCTCCCGCAGCGGGTGGACGACGGCGAGTTCCACCTGTCCGTGGGGACGTGCCGCCTCATTGATCCGCAGGAGTGCTTCCTCGCGCCAGCCCGCTCGCGGTGCTGTGCCGCTCTTCAAATGGGCCAGCGCTTCGAGCCCCAGTTGGGACAGCACGAGCAGCCCCGCTCCCAGCGGCCGGGCCTCGTGCAGCGCCGGAGCGTGCTCCAGCGTGAGTGTCAGCTCGGGGTGCACCTCGCGCCACCGGGAGAACGCCCGGGTCAGCCGCTCGGCTCCCCGGTCAAAACGCGGCGCATCGCTCAGCACGTCATCCACCCAGCCCCGTAGCGCCCGCGCCTCCATACTTTCCGGCCTCGCCGCGTCCACCAGGCGCGTCAGCGGCATGCCCTGCGTTGCTTCCGGCATCTGCACGGTCCGGTCGTAGAACTTCACCGGCTCCACCAGCTCCGCCAGCACTCTGAGCGCGGAGAGGTCTCCCGGGCCCGCCAGCCTGCGCAGCAACACCTCGGTGTTCCGCAGGTGCGTCAGCCCGTGCTCCTCGAGCTGCACGCTGAGCCCCGCCATCCTCCGGTACATGTCCGGAATGTCCGTCACCTCCCGGGGCGACCACAGCCGCTCGGCCACCGCCGCCAGCCGCGGCCAGATGCGCGAGTCGATCGTCTCGGGATCCACGAACTCGGTCCACATGCACGCCTCGCCCCCGAGCACGTTCGCCGTGTCCTTCCCCCGGATCACCGCCTCTGGCGCCGGCGGAGAGAACTTGTACCAGTGGCGCATCGAGAGCGGGACCCAGCGGTTCGCCTCCTCGGCCATCCGCTTTCCATCGGCCGGAAGCGGGTCCACCGTGTAGTGCATGCCCGCCGGGAACATGTGGTCCAGGTAGTACCCCCACGAGAGCACGCCCCGGTACTGCTGCTGCGCGCTCTGTGCCAACGCCTTGGGCCCGCGCCAGGTCTGTACCACCGCGTCCTTGGGCAGTGTGGGGTGCAGAATCTCGTCCCACCCCATCATCCGCTTACCGTGCTTCTGGAGGAGCTTCGCCACCCGCTCGTTGAAGTGCCCCTGCAGCGCGTGCGCGTCCTTGAGGCCGTGCTGGGCCATGAACGATTGGATGACCGGGTTGGCGCTCCAGTGCTTGCCGCTGTTCTCGTCTCCGCCGATGTGCATCCACGGATCCGGAAACACCTGGGCCATCTCCCCGAGGAACCCGTCGATGAGCGCGTAGGTCTCCTCGCGCGTGGGGTCCATCGTCGGATCGAAGATGCCCCACTTGCGCTGGAGCACGTACGGCCCCGGAATGCTCGCCAGCTCCGGATGGCCCACCAGCCAGCTCGTCGCGTGCCCCGGCATGTCGAACTCGGGCACCACGCGGATGCCCCGCTCGGCCGCGTAGGCGATCAGCTCGCGCAGCTGCTCCTGGGTGAAGTAGCGCCCATCCGAGCCCTCCTGGTGCAGCCGAGGATAGCGGTGGCTCTCCACGCGGAAGCCCTGGTCATCCGTGAGGTGCAGGTGCAACACGTTGAGCTTCACCGCCGCCATGCCGTCCAGGTTGCGCTGCAGCACCTCCATCGGCATCCAATGCCGGCTCACGTCGATGAGCAGCCCCCGCCACGGAAAGCGCGGCGCGTCCGTAATGGCTACCGCCGGCAGGTACCACCCGTCACGGTCTCCCTCGAGCAACTGCAGCAGCGTCTCCAGCCCCCGCATTGCGCCGACGACCTGCGCGGCCCGGAGCGTCACCCGGCTCCCCGCCACCTCCAGCGTGTACGCCTCGTCATCGCCGAGCATCGGCACCGCGTTGCCCGCCCCATTCACCTCCAGCACGAGGGTGGCCTTCTCCGGCTCCACGAGCGCCCGAGAGAGGGTGAGTCCCGTCCGGCCTTCGAGCCGCCGGAGCACCCGCTGGAGCGCTCCCTCCAGGCGTCGGTCGGTGTGGCCCCGCACCGCGACGGAGAACGCCGCCGTGACGGGCAGCCGCCCCGGTTGGAACTTCACCGAGGCAGGTACCGGCATCAGCCCATGTGTCCGGGCCGTGCCTATTGCCGGAGCCCGGGCAGCCCACACCGTGGACCCCAGCAACAGTGCCGCCAGGGCCAGTCCTCGTGCCCACCTGCCTTGCGTCATCGCCGCTCCTTCACCGGGTCACCGCGGGCTTGCTCCAGCGCGAGGCCAGTGCCAGCAGCACGCCGCACAGCAGCGCCGAGCCCGCGCCTAACAGCCGTACCGTCACCTGCTCCCCGAGCAGCAGCACCCCGCCCGTCGCCGCGAGCACCGGCACCGAGAGCTGAACGATGGCCGCCCGCGTCGCCGTCAGGTGCGGCAGCGCCGCGTACCACAGGCTGTAGCCCACGCCCGAAGCCAGCGCTCCGGAGGCCACCGCCAACACCACGCCCCGCACCGTCGCGTGCGGCGCGCCCTGCACTCCCACGCTCACCACCGAAAGCCCCAGTGCCATGGGCACGCTGAGCAGGAAGTTGTTCGCCGTGGCCGCCATCGCGTGGGTACTCCCGCGCCCGCGCAGCGAGTAGATGCCCCACGCCACGCCCGCCCCCGCCATCAACGCCGCTCCCGTGAAGTCTGGAGCCGTGGCTCCGGGCGCCGTCAGCCCCACCAGCCCTCCCAGTGCCAGCAGCAGCCCCATCCACTCCAGAGGCCGAGGCCGCTCACCCCGTACCAGCCCCGTGCCCAGCATCGTCGCCTGCACGCAGCCGAAGAGCAGCAGCGCGCCCACCCCCGCGGGAATGCGCACGTACGCCAGCGAGAAGCCCGCCGCGTACGCGAACAGCGCCAACGCCGAGCCCCACGAGCCTCCCTGGTAGCGCCCTCCCCGCGCCCGCAGCAGCACGAAGAGCACCAGCGCGCCGGACACCAGGCGCACTCCCGTGAAGCTCGCCGCGTCGATGAGCCTGCCGCCTCCCGCCAACGCCGCGCGGCACAGCAGGGAGTTGGCCGCGAAGCCCACCAGCGCCAGCACTGTCAGCAGAGCGAGTCTCATCCGGGAGCCCATGAGTCTCCCAGGAACCGGCTACCGCCAGAAGCCCAGAGAGAGGCCCACGTTCGCATAGCGCCGCGCGATGTCGAACGAGGCGCTCAAGGCCCAGTCCTCCCAGTAGCGGAAGAGGAACACCTCGAAGCCGCCCGTCAGGTGGGGCCGGGGCACCTGGCCCTCGAAGGAGGAGGGCTCCACGAAGACGCCCAGCCGGGTGCGCACGCGGCCGGGCCACGTGTCATGCTCGGCGCCAATGTGCGGCTGTATCAGCACCGTGCCACCCACCGCATCCGGCTCGCTGAAGGTGGCCACCGAGCGCAGCGCCACCGCGTTCTCCACGTTGGAGATGAAGTCCAGTTGCCCCGACACCAGGAACGTCCCCACGGGCGCATCCGGAGACTCCTCCGGAGGCACATTCAGCTCCCCTTCCGCCAGGAACTGCCGCCGCGCTGCCGGAGACAGACGGTTGTAGCGCTCGGCGCCCTCGCCGAAGCGGTAGCTCGCTCCCAGAGAGATTGTCGCCGGAGCCACCACGCCCGAGTAGATGGACTGGCCCGCCAGAATGGGCGACTGGTCCTCCCGCGACGGCCGCCACCCGCCCACCACCTGCGGCCGGACGGCGATGCCCACCCGATACGGCCGGCCCTGCGGGCGGAACAGCAGATCCACCGAGAGGCCGGTACCTCCATAGTTCCACTCCTCGCCCCGGTGCCTGAGCGAGGCCTGCGCGGAGTAGATGCCGAGCGAGACGATGAACTCGTCCAGCCCGAAGGCCATCGCCCCCGCCAGCGAGGACTGGGTGACGGACACCTCGATGTGGTCGCCCGCCAGGCACGCCGGGGTGGCGCAGTAGCTCACCGTGCGGCTGCGCAGGTACGTGCCCAGGCCGAAGTACTTGTACTGGAGCAGCAGGCCGAAGAGCACCTGCGAGCTGCCCGGGGCCTCGTCCGGCAGCCCGTCATTGTCCAGGTCCTGCCCGCGCCGGCTGGACAGCGGCAGGTCCAACCAGGACAGGGTGACGCCCAGGTCCCAGTCCCGATCCAGCGTAGGGCTGCGGTGCGCCAGCGAGGCCAGGTTGCTGGAGAAGCTCGCGGTGCCCTCGCCCACGCCCGCGTAGGCGCCGCCAATGCCCACCATGCGCGTGGAGCCTTGCAGCACGCCGGAGCTGACGTAGAGCCGCTCGGGCCGGGGCTGGGGCGGCGGCTCCTCGTCTTGCCCCCAGGCGCGCGAGGCCACCACCAGCACCGCGGCAAGGGCCCATGGGAGGAAGGTGCGCATCGTCGGCGTGCCCTCGCTCCCCTACGAGCCCTGGCGCTCCGTGAAGAGGCGGTCCGCCTCGTCCGCCAGCTTCGTGTCGCGCCAGGTGAGCCCCCCGGCATCATGCGTGACGAGCGCCAGCGTCACCTTGCGCCAGCGGATGTCGATGTCCGGGTGGTGGTCGGCCGCCTCCGCCGCCCGGGCCACTCGCTCCACGAAGGCGATGCCCTCGAGGAAAGAGGGCGCCTCGTAGGTGCGGCGAATCATCCCTGCCTCGTGCTTCCACTCCGGGTGCCCGGCGAGGAAGGACTGGAGCGCCTCGGCGGTCAGCAGTGTGCGGTCGTATGCCATGGGCCTTTCTTACCTCCGGGCGGGCGGGAAGGGAGCAGGAACGCGAGGGCCCCCGTCACGGGGTGGCCGGCCGGAGGCGAACCCGGCTGTTGGTGTGCGCGGTGCTCACCAGGGAAATCCCCCAGAAGAGCGTGGGCGAGGCCTGAGGCCGCGTGACGTTTCCATCCAGGAAGTCCAGGCGCAGCTGGGGCTGGCCGGGCACGTACACCGGCACGGCGGTACGGAAGGCCCCCATGCTGTTGGCCTGGGGTGACTCGAAGACGGGCACCACCTCGGTGCGCCGCAGGTTGGGGTTGATCAAGATGGGCAGGCGCAGCACCGTGCCCAGGTCCAGTGAGCCGCGCTTGAGCCACTGCGTCCCGGTCCACTCCAGCCGGTGCACGGACTGGAGGCTGAAACTGTTGGGGGGCTCCTCGCCCAACCACAGCACCGATGGCTCGAAGCCCAGCACCACGCCGGGCATCTGCTCGCAGGCCTCCCGCGTGCGCAGGAAGCGGCCCTGATCGAGCTGGAAGGGGCAGAGCTGCAGGCGCGCGCCCTCGGTGGAGACCACGCTGGAGATGACGGCCAGCCGGTCGCCGGTGCGGACCATGACACCCCGGGGACCGTCCCAGCGCAGGTTCTCGAAGGGCGGGTCCCAGAGCGATTCGCCCGTGCGGGTGAGCGTCTGGCCGTTGAAGAGGAAGCGCTGGATGCGGTTGGCATGCAGCACTACCAGCTCCGTCTCGGTGGCCAGAATGGCCTCGGCCGCGCCCGAGGTGTGGGCCAGGGTGGCGATGCGCTCGAGCCGCGTTCCGGTGTCCACGTAGCGGGCGACTTCCGCCGCGTCCACCTGCCACACCACGTCACCGGACACCGCCAGCCGCCCGCTGGGGAGCTGAAGCACGGGCGCTCCCTGCCGGTAGAGCTCCAGGTCACACACGAAGGCGCCCGAGCGGGTGCGCTGCAGCGAGGTGCACTCTTTGTTCAGCGTGTGCACGGGGCTCTCGGCGGACCGGTCCATCGCGGTGTAGACACCGAACTGGTGAATGCCGCCCACCGGCTCGAACGCGGCGAAGATGTGGTAGCGGCCCAGCTTGGTCGGAGTGAACTGGAGCGTCCCTTCACCATGGTTCATCGAGGCCTGGTGCTCCACCGGCAGCTGATCCGGATCGTACACCTCGGCCGAGATGCCCTCGGGCATGACGGAGGCCTGGTCTCCACAGGCATCATGAACGAGCGGGTGCAGGGGGATGCGCACCTGCTCGTTGAGGAGGAACAGCCCGGGCCGGTTAGCGGGGGGCTCGGTGAAGACGGTGCACGGCTCCGGCTCGCAGGCGGACAGTCCAAGCGCCAGCGGGAGCGCCATCGCCAGAAGAACGCGTTTCATGATGGAGGCTCCTAGTGGGACGGCCGGACCAGGACGCGCAGCCCGTTGGAGGGCGGACCGCTGGGGAACTGATTGGCCCAGAACAACTGCTTGCTGGCCGAGGCCTCGAAGAGTTCCGGGCCCATGTGCTCGAAGAGTATGGCTTTGCGCTCGGAAGAGTAGATGGGCTCAGCGGCCAGGGGGGCCGAGGTCCCCGACAGCGCCATCGAGGTGACGGTGGGCACGGCCGTCTGCCGCCAATAGAACGGGCGGGTGCGCAGCTTGAGGTTGAAGCCCAGAGGCAGTGAGGCCTGTTCCGCCATCCCGGTGGCCGTCCACTGCAGGTAGCGCAGGCCCGTGAAGTCCACCTCCGAGAAGGGCTGCGGGTCTCCCACCCAGAGGCCATCCGCCTCATAGCCCACCAGGACGCCGGTGAACGACGAGCAGGGCTCCGGGGTGCGCAAGAAGCGGCCCCCCTCGTTGCGGTGAGCACACACCTGGTAGCTGGGCGTGTTGGTGGTGCTGGGCGAGGTGCGGGTGATGATGCCCAGGCGATCTCCCGTTCGAACCATCAGCAGCCGGTTTCCCGTGTTGGACACGGGCAGGGTGGACGAAATCCACGGCGCGGTGCCCGTGGTACTCAGCCCCGTGCCGCTCACCGTGAAGCGCTGAAGCACGGAGTTGTAGGCCACCACCAGCTCGTTCTCGGAGCCATGCACGGCCTCCGGAGTACCCTGGACGTTCTCCAGGGTCTGCATGAGCGTGAGCGCCGAGCCCGTGTCCACGTAGCGCTGGATACGCATGCCGTTGACCACCCAGATGACGTCTCCCGCCACCGCCAGCAGGCTGTTGGTGAAGCGCTGCACATAGGTGCCATGGCGCAGCACGTCCAGGTCGCACACCAGGGCGCCCTGCTGTGTGCGCTCCAGCGAGGTGCACGGCTGCGGCACCGTCAGGGCCGTGGCCTGCTTCGAATGGTCGAGCGCGGCGTAGAAGTCGAACTGCTGAATGCCGCCCACCGGGTCGAACGCGACGAAGACGTGGTGGCGGCCCGGCTTGGTCGCCGTGAAGCGGAGGGTGCTCAGGTTGGTGGAAGGGTTGCCCAGGCTGGACTCGTTCTCCACCAGCTGGTTGTCCGGATCATACACCTCGACGGTGAGGCTCTCCGGGGTGGCGATCTCTCCGGACCCACAGTCGGAGAAGCCCAGGTTGGGGGAGACACGAAGGGTCGTCTCCTCGCCCACGAGGATCATTCCAGGCGGCTGCGGGGTGACGATCACTCCGCCGCCACTGAAGCAGGGCTCCTCGGGGCAGCCGGTGAGCCCTGCCAGGGCGACGAGCAGCGGCAACAAGCGATGGATCTTCATGGTACGGACTCCACCGCCACGCATCCGGCCCTTGAAGTGATGGGCGGCGGTCTCGAAAGGGGGATTTCAGCGTCTCTTGTGCGCCAGGGGAAGGGCCTGCTCACCGGGAACGGATCCGCAGGGTGGGATTCTGGGCGCTTGGGGGCAGAGCTCCCCAATAGAGGGAGGAGGAAGCGGAGGGCGTGGTGGCCTGCTCATCCATGTGCTCGAGCACGAGCGAGCGCCACTGGGGAGACCAGGCCACCACGGCGTGGCGCGAGGGGTGCTCGAAGGGGACGGAGAGGGGCAGGGATTGGACCACGGGCACCACGGTGGAGCGCCGGAAGGACTGGGGGGTGAGCTGAAGGCGGAAGCCCAGGCCGAGTGAGGTCTGCTCCACCAGGCCGTTGGTACTCCACAGCCAGCGATGGAGGCTGAAGCTGCTGGAGTTCTCGAGCTCGCGCTTCGTCCACAGCACCGTGGGCTCGAAGCCGGCCAGGTTGCCTGGGAGCTGCTGACACGGCTGTGCTGTACGGACAGGGCCGCTGGCGGTGAGCTGGTACGGGCACAGCTGGAGCAGGGAGCCCGGGGGCTGGGTGTTGGATGTGATGAGCGCCAGCCGGTCCCCGTCGCGCAGCAGAATTCCCCGGGGGCCGGTGGGGCTCAGCAGGTTGCCGGTGTGGTTCCAGGCCGCGGGATCCGAAGCCTGAAGCGCTCCGCCGCTGGCGCTGTAGCGCACGAGCTCGCGGCCATGCAGGGCCACCAGCTCGCCGGCCGAGGCCAGGAGGAACTCCACGGCGCCATGGGTATGCGCCAGCGAGCCCGTGAGCGTCAGCTCCGAGCCCGTGTCCACGTAGCGCAGGATGCGCTCTTCGCTCGCCACCCACACCACGTCTTCCGCCACGGCCACCCGGGCCTCTTGAAACCCGGCCACCCGGGTGTCACCCCGGTAGAAGGCCGAGTCACACACCCACGCGCCGCTCCGGGTGCGCTCCAGGGAGGTGCACTCACCGGACGGCAGCAGCGAGGACGCCTCGCCGGAGCGGTCGATGGCGGCGTCGAGGTCGAACTGGATCAGGGCGCCGGGCGGCTCGAACGCGACGAGGAAGTGGTGGAGGCCGGGCCGCTGCACCGTGAAGCCGAAGTGGGCGATGGCCAGGCGCTCATCGAAGGTCTCCTGCGCGAGGAGCCTGCCGTCCGGATCCGTGACTTCGGCGGTGAGCGTGGAGCGCTCCGAGACGGCCACGCCTCCGCACGTGCCCAGGCGCGCGTTCTGTATCTGCACCACGGACTTTCTGCCGGTCAGCAGAATGCCCGGCATCTGCGGCATGAAGGGCGTGGGAGGCCGCTCGCACGTCACCTCGCAGTCGATGCACTCCTCCTCCGCCGGGCACCCGGAGAGGCCCAGCAGCGCCAGCAAGCAGAGAAGGAGCGCGGTGGGCCTCATGTCACGCCCGCTCCACGGCGCGCTTCCACTTGGCCAGGTGCCGCTCGCGCAGCTGCGGCTTCATCTTCGGTTTGAAGGTGCGGTCGGCCTTCCACGCGCGGCGGATGGCGTCCAGGCTGCTCCAGACGCCGGCGCCCAGGCCGCCGAGGAACGCCGCGCCCAGGCTGGTGGTCTCCAGGTTCTTCGGGCGCACCACCTGGGTGTTGAGCACGTCCGCCTGGTACTGCATGAGCAGGTTGTTGGCCGCCGCGCCACCGTCCACCCTGAAGGAGGGAATGTCCCGCCCGCTGTCGTGGCGCATCGCGTCCGCCAGGTCATGAATCTGCAGCGCCATGCCCTCGAGCACCGCGCGCGCCAGGTGCGCCACGGTGGTGGAGCGGTCGATGCCGGCGAACAGGCCGCGCGCCTCGGGCCGCCAGTGCGGCGCGCCCAGGCCCGCCAGCGCCGGCACGAAGACGACGTCTCCCGAGTCCTTCACGCTCAGGGCCAGCGCCTCGATGTCCGGGGCGCGCTTGATGACCTTGAGTCCGTCGCGCAGCCACTGCACGGCGGCGCCGGCGATGAAGGAGCTGCCCTCCAGCGCGTACGTGGTCTGCTCGCCCAGCCGCCACGCCACGGTGGTGAGCAGCCCGGCGGTGGAGCGCACCGGCGTGGTGCCCGTGTTCATCAACAGGAAGGCGCCGGTGCCATAGGTGCACTTGGACTCGCCGGGCTCGAAGCAGGCCTGGCCGAAGAGCGCCGCCTGCTGGTCTCCCGCCATGCCGGACACGGGAATGCCGTCCGGCAGGCTCTTCATGCCGCGGGTGGTGCCGTACACCTCGGCCGAGCCGCGAATCTGGGGCAGGCACGCGGCGGGCACGCCCAGCATCGAGCGCAGCTCGTCGTCCCATAGCAGCGAGCGCAGGTCCATCAGCAGCGTGCGGCTGGCGTTGGACACGTCGGTGACGTGGGCCTGGCCGCCGGTGAGTTTGTAGACGAGCCAGGTGTCGATGGTGCCGAAGCACACGTCACCCTTCTCCGCGCGGGCCCGGGCGCCCTTGAGGTGCTCGAACATCCAGGTGAGTTTGGTGCCGGAGAAGTACGGGTCGAGCACCAGCCCGGTGACTTCGCGCACGCGGTTCTCCAGGCCCTTGGCCTTGAGCTGGGCGCAGATGTCGGCGGTGCGCCGGTCCTGCCAGACGATGGCGCGGCCCAGCGGCTTGCCCGTCTCCCGGTTCCACAGGCCGGTGGTCTCCCGCTGGTTGGTGATGCCCACCGCGGCGATGTCGGTGCCCTTGAGCCCCGCGTCCTTGAGCGCGCGCGCGATGCAGTACTCGCTGGAGGCCCAGATTTCGTCCAGGTCGTGCTCGACCCAGGACGGCTTGGGGAAGTGCTGGGTGAACTCGCGGTAGGCGCGGCCGGCCACCTGGAGCCGGGAGTCGAGGATGGTGACGTGGGTACCGGTGGTGCCCTGGTCCAGTGCCAGAACGTGCTTGGCCTTCGCCATGAATGCCCTCCTCCGGCAGGGTGCCGGAATGGGGGAAACCTTACCCGACCTGTAGGGGTGGGCAGGGGGCCACAAGCAGGGTAATCTGGTGAACAGTATGCCGTCCGTGCAGCAACTGAGACCCTTCGCCGAGGCGCCCCTGGAGGCCTTTCGGGCCGCCTCTGGCCCGATCGCGCTGATCCAGCAGCCGCCGGAGCCCGTGTTTCAGCAGGTGGCGCGGCAACTGGGGCAGGCGCGCACGGTGGTGATGGCGCACCGCTCGCGGCTGGTGGAGCGCCTGCTGACGATGCTGCAGGGGTTCCAGCACCTGGAGGTGCACCTGCTGCACCCGCGGGTGGACGGCGAGGAATTCACCGTGGGGCGGATGGACACGTGCCTGCTGGTGGTGAAGGACCCGTCGGTGTCCAA
>DASVVJ010000782.1:0-13103 GCA_036389955.1 Myxococcaceae bacterium | reverse complement strand
TGTTTCTCGTGTCTCCGTCGAAGGCGCCTCCTCCCGTCAGCGTGGGTGTTTCGGCGGGAAGCGGTGGGGCTTCGGCCTCCGTGTTTGGCTCCTTTTAGGGGACTCGGAACCCTCACCCCAGCCCTCTCCCGAAGGGAGAGGGGGTTGGGGTTGGCATCGAGTGTAGAGTGCGCCCCCATGCGCTTCCTGCTCGCCCTGCTGCTGGCCTCCAGCGCCTCCGCCGCTGCGCCTCGCACCTTCCGCATCGACTACTTCCACACCGGCAACGCCACCGAAGAGCGCTTCAGCGTTGACCGGCTGGTCCTCGAGCCCCTTCCCTGGCCCGGTAACCCCGCCCGCCCCGCCGACGAGACCAACCTCGGCAAGTACCTCTTCGAGGTGCGCGACAGCGCCACCAACCGCCTCCTCTATTCGCGCGGCTTCGCCTCCATCTACGGCGAGTGGGAGACCACCGGCGAGGCCAAGGAAGTCCACCGCACCTTCCACGAGTCGCTGCGCTTCCCCGCGCCCGAGAAGCCCGTGCAGGTGCTCCTCAAGAAGCGCGATGCGCGCAACCACTTCCGCGAGGTGTGGTCGCTCGCCGTGGACCCCAAGGACATGTTCGTGGACCCGTCCACCCCGGCCTCGCCCGGCGCGCTGATCCCGCTGCTGCAGAGCGGACCGCCCGCCGAGAAGGTGGACCTGCTCATCCTGGGCGACGGCTACACCGCCAAGGAGCGCCCCAAGTTCGAGAAGGATGCCCGCAGGCTGGCGGACATCCTCTTCACCTTCTCGCCCTTCAAGGAGCGCAAGGCCGACTTCAATGTCTGGGGCCTGGTGCCTCCCGCCGCCGAGTCCGGCATCTCCCGGCCGTCCACCGGCGTGCACCGCCGCTCTCCCGTGGGTGCCACCTATGACGCCTTTGGCAGCGAGCGCTACGTGCTCACCTTCGACAACCGCGCCTTCCGCGACACCGCCGCCTTCGCGCCGTATGACTTCGTGGAGATTCTCGTCAACGGCAACACCTACGGCGGCGGCGGCATCTTCGGCCTCTATGGCACCGTGGCCTCCGACAGCCTGTGGTCCCCGTACATCTTCGTCCACGAGTTCGGCCACCACTTCGCCGGCCTGGCCGACGAGTACTACACCTCGGACACCGCCTACCTGCCCGCCGCCGATCGGCTCGAGCCGTGGGAGAAGAACGTCACCGCCCTGAAGGACCCCACCCAACTCAAGTGGAAGGCGCTCATGTCCCCCGGCACGCCGCTGCCCACCCCGTGGAACAAAGAAGCGTATGAGACGCACGCGCGGCAGATTCAGCAGCAGCGCCGCCAGATTCGCGCCGACCGCCGCCCCGAGTCCGAGATGGATGCGCTCTTCACCCGCCAGCGCGACTGGGAGGAGAAGTTCCTGGGCTCCCAGCAACACGCCGGCAAGGTGGGCGCCTTCGAAGGCGCCATGTACGAGGCGCGTGGCTACTACCGCCCCCAGGCCGACTGCGTGATGTTCACCCGCGACCGCGTGCCCTTCTGCGCCGTGTGCCAGCACGCGCTCACCGAGGTCATCGACCTGTACGCCGGAAAATCCGCCAAGTCCGGAGCCACTTCGCAGTGAAAACAGACCTTACGGGTTATGCCCCATGTGACAACTCGCGGGCATGACGCCCCGTGCATGGACGGCGCTTCGGCAAGGAGTGTAAGGACACCGACATTCGGACAACCCATGGAGGAGTCCTCATGTTGAAGCGCAGCTGGGTCCAGGCGCTCTGCGCCGCCGTGTGCGTACTGGCGCTCGCGGGATGTGGTGGCAGTGAATGTGAAACCCCGGTGGACTGTCGTAACGAGCTTGGCAATCCCCCCGCGGGCAAGGAGTACACCTGCGTCGACAACAAGTGCGGCACGCGGGACCTCCCCCCTGTCGAAGAGGATTGCAGCCCGGAGTGCGCCGCCAACGAGGTCTGTGACACGGACGTCACCCCCAACGTGTGCCGCACCTGCACCGCCACCCAGGGCTGCACCGCGCCGCAGGTGTGCGACGTAGCGGCCAACGGCGGCAAGGGCCAGTGCAAGACGTGCACGGACTCGGCGACCACCGGCACGGACAGCGGCTGCACCTCGGCCGCCCCCGTCTGCGACCCCGCGGGCAACAATGGCCTGGGCGTGTGCAAGGGCTGCGTGGACACCGCCTCGGGCAACGCCGTCGACCTGGGCTGCCAGGCCAGTGCCCCCCTGTGTGACCAGGCCGCCAACAATGGCAACGGCGTGTGCAAGGCCTGTTCGGACACCGCGCAGGGCACGGCCCAGGACCTGGGCTGCGGGGTGACCTTCCCCATGTGCGACCCCGCGGCCGCCAACGGGACCGGCGCGTGCAAGTCGTGCACGGACACCGCGCAGGGCACCGGCACCGACCTGGGCTGTGCCGCCACCGCGCCCATCTGCCTGACGACGGCCAGCGGTGGCCGCGGCGCGTGCAGGTCGTGCACGGACACCGCGGTGGGCACCGGCACCGACCTGGGCTGCGTGGCCGCCACTCCGCTGTGTGACATCGCCGCCGGCAACGGCGTGGGCGCCTGCAAGTCGTGCGTGGACTCGGCGGCGGGCACGGGCCAGGACCAGGGCTGCTCGGCCAGCGCTCCGGTGTGCGACCCGGCGGGCAACAACGGCGCGGGCGTGTGCAAGAACTGCGTGGACTCGGTCTCTGGCACCGGCACGGACTCGGGCTGCACCGCGGGCGCTCCCATCTGCGACCAGGCGGCCAGCAACGGCGCGGGCCTCTGCAAGGCGTGCGTGGACTCGGCCAACGGCGGCGGCACGGACGTGGGCTGCGCCGCGGGCGCTCCGGTCTGCGACACGATGGCCAGCGCGGGCGTGGGCGCCTGCAAGGTCTGCGTGGACAGCGCGGGCCCGGGCAGCGGCACCCAGGATGACGGCTGCTTCTCTCCCACCGCCATCTGCGACGAGGCGGCCAGCAACGGCGCGGGCGCCTGCAAGGTGTGCGTAACGAGCGAGGGGTGCACCGCGCCCCAGGCGTGCAACGCCGCGGGCACCGCGTGCGAGGGCTGTGTGGACAACGCCTCGTGCGCCAGCACTCCCTCGACGCCCTTCTGCAAGACGACGTCGACCCCGTCGGTGTGCGTGGAGTGCCTTGCCAGCGGGCAGTGCACCAACCCGACCCGTCCGGTCTGCTCGGCGAGCAGCTTCTGCGGCTGCGCGGACGACGCGTCGTGCAAGAGCGCTCCGGGTAACACCGACTTCTGCGACAAGGATGCCAACAACCGCCGCGGCGAGTGCAAGGTGTGCGTCACCGACGCCAACTGCGCCCAGCTGCCCAACTCCACCACGCCCTTCTGCGAAAACCAGACGGCCTGCATCCAGTGCCGCACCACCGCGGACTGCTCGCTGACGCAGCAGTGCAACACCACCACCAAGTCCTGCGAGCCGGTGCCCGGCAACGTGGACCCCGCCACCACCAACACGCAGATCACCAACTTCAAGGCCCTGCCCGCAGGCACCCTCAACCCGCCGTTCCTCATCGAGGGCGCGTTCGTCACGTACATCAAGCCGGCCATCGGCGACCCGCAGTCGGGCGACACCGCGGGCTTCTTCCTCCAGGCGCTGGCCACTGGCCCGGCGTTGTACGTGTCGGCGGACCCGGGCACGCTGCAGGTGGGTGACCGCATCACCCTGTCCATCGGCGAGAAGCGGACGTTCTCCAGCGGCATGCAGGGCGGCACCACCGTCACCAACGTCACCACCATCAGCCGCGGCCACCCGGTGCAGAACCGCAGCACCGCCACGCCCGCGGGCCTGGCCACGGACGTGACCAACGCGACCGACCTGGTGACGAACGTCGAGAACTACGTCGGGAGGCTCATCTATCTGACGGGCACCCTCGCCGGCCCTATCGGCCCGGGCGGCTCGGGCCACTCCGCCTTCGACGTGCGCACGGGCGTCATCACCGCGACGCCCTTCCCCCGCCTGCGTCTGCCCACCAACTTCGTCACCCAGTACGAGCTGGTGGAGACGTGCACGTTCACCCTGGACGTGGGCGTGATGTGGAAGTTCACCACCGGTGGGACGAACCCCACCACCACCGCGCAGCCGTCGGCCTACACCCGGGCGGACTTCTCGGCCCTGACCTGCCCGGCTCCCAGGCTGGTGAAGGCGCGCGCCCTGAGCGCCACCGAGGTGCAGATCGCCTTCGACCGCACGCTGGACGCGGACACGGTGCAGGCCGCGGACTTCACCATCGCGGGCATCAGCGTCACCGGCGTCTCGGTCACCGGCAAGGAGGTGGTGCTCACCACCACCGCGCAGACCGCGAGCCAGGCGTACACCGTGACCGTCGCTGGCGAAGTGAAGGACGTGGGCGGCAGGGACGTGGATCCGGCCGCGAAGACGTTCAACTTCACGGGCTTCACTCCCCCGCCGGCCGGCCCCTCGCTGGTGCTCAATGAGCTCGATATCGACAACCCCAACGTGGACACCGGGGAGTACATCGAGATCTTCAACCGGGGCGGCCAGGCGGCGGACCTGACCAACGTCGTGCTGCTGCTTGTCAACGGTGACGCCCCCGCCGGTACGCCCACCGCGCCGCGCAAGGAGTACCTGCGCTTCGCGCTCTCCGCGGCCACGGACGGCACCAACCCCGTCACGAGCCTGCCCGCGGGCGGCTACCTCGTCGCGGCCTCCGCGGCGACCCTGTCCGCCCTGGCGCTGCCCCCCGGCACGCTGCGGATCACCATCGCGCGCACGGCGAGCCCCACGGGCCAGGACATCGTCCAGAACGGCGCCGACGGCATCGGCCTGATGGATGACACCACCGGCACGCTGCTCGACTCCGTCTACTACCGCGGCGGTGCCACCAATAACGGCTCGGGTGGTCCGACCTTCGAGATCCCCTACGCCGGGGCCTCCCAGCTGAAGACCTTGAACTTCCAGGAGGGCACCATCGCCCTGGCGCGTGACCCGGCCACCGCCGCCACGCCCACGGGTACCATCGGCCGCCTGCCGAACGGCAACGACACGAACATCAACGACTCTGACTTCGTCATCATCAACACTGGCACTCCGGGCGCGGCCAATCAGCCGAATCCGTAGTCACCGGCCGGGCCTCAGGGCCCTGCGCTGAAGCTCGAAGGGCCGCGACGCTTTCCAGGTCGCGGCCCTTTTGTTTTCTTCCACAGGCCTGGCTCAGCGTAGGGGGAACGGGGACGTGGGACCCTCACCCCGTCCCTCTCCCGAAGGGAGAGGGGGTGGGCTCAAGAGTGCAACCTCACGGGCCACCCACTCGCCCTGCTCCACCTCGTAGGCAACCTGGATCCGCGCCCCCTCCTCCACCGTGCGGCGGCTCACCTCCTGGCCCTCCTCCACGAAGCGCGTTTCGTCCTCCACCCGCACCTCGCGCTCCACTCCACCCGAATCCCGCAGCAGCAGCTCGTCATCCCCCACCCACGCCACCTGCCCCGTCACCCGCGCCGTGGGCAGCTCGCGCCCCGAGCCCCCCTGTCCCTCTGGCGACTCGGGCGTCCCCACCTCCGCCCGCAGGTCCCTGCGCTGCGCCTCCAACTGCCCGGGCGAGGGCATCCGCTCGCGCGAGGAGAACAATCCCCGCAGCACCTCCGAACGCGCCTCGCGCTCCTGGGCGCTGGGCTCCTCGCCCCCACCCCGGCAGGCGGAGCCCACCGCGCACACCCCCACCACCACCGTGGCGGCGGTCCATCGACGCAAGCGGCCCATTCCTCGCTCCCCCTTTCAGGCCTCCGTGGGCTGCCGCCCAGCGGCCCCTCCTCGTCTCTAAAGATGGGGACTTCACACGCCGTGGTGAATCCACCAGTGGACGTTTGTCCGCCCCTTCCCGCCCAGCCCCACGGGGCAACCGCCTGCTTGCCTCTCAGCTCCAGGGGCACTTTCACCCACAGCCACTTTCGTGCTGGGTCTTCCAGAAATGACCCAACCTATTGGATACTGTCTCCCTGATGATGGACTCCTCACCTCCTTCATCCCAGGCGTGGGCCGCGTACACGTCCTTCCTCTCGGAACGGTGGCCTCGGCGCAGCCGACGGCTGAATGAAGCCGTCCTGGTAGGTAGTGTGTTACTGCTGCTGGCCGATGGGCTGATGATCAAGCTCGGTGCATTGCCTACCCCTGGCTCCCTGCTCGGGGTCGCCGGTGCGCGGCTGGCGTGTCTGGGCCTGCCCCTGGTCGCGCTGGGGCTCATCAAGCGCCTGGAGAAGGGCCGGGTGCTGCCCTGGCTCAGCATGGGGCTGATGGCCCTGTGGCTGTTGGCCAGCCAGGCCGCCTTCTATGTGGCGGGCACTCAGCGCACCCTGCCGCATGCGGCGCTGTTGCTGTGGTGCCTCTTCTTCGTGCCGCTGATGCTGCCCCTGGGCTCGTTGGTGCGCGGCCTGTTCTACGCCTTCCTGGTGATGAGCTACGCGGTGCTGGACCTGTCGCTGGAGCCCCCCCCCGCGCTGGCGCCCCGCATGCTGGGCGTGGCCGCGCTGGCCCTGACGAGCGTGTCCATCGCCTGGTCGCTCGAGCGCGTGCTGCAGTCGCTGCGCCGCCAGTTCTTCCTCAAGCAGGAGATGAGCTCGGCGGTGCGCACCCTGGAGAACTCGCGCTTCCAGGTGAGCGAGGCCACCAGCACCATGGGCCAGCTGGTGGAGAAGCTGCGCGACTCGACGCTCGAGCTGTCCAGCGAGTCCTCCCGCGCGCGCGTGCAGACCGAGCGCATCGCCTCGGCGAGCGAGGCCGTGGCGCGCATGGCCCGGGCCTCCTCGGCGCGCGCCTCGGGGGCCACGACCATCGTCTCTCAGGCCACCGGACACACCGAGCGCATCGACAGTGAGATGGGCATGGTGGAGAGCGGGGTGAACGGCATCGGCAAGGCGATTGACCACACCGAGGCCAGCCTGCTGCAGCTCGAGGCACACGCCCGGCAGATCATCGCCTTCACCGCCACGCTGCAGGAGTTCGCCAACCAGACGGACGTGCTGGCGCTCAACGCCGCGATGGAGGCGGCGCGCGCGGGGGACGCCGGACGCAGCTTCGCGGTGGTGGCGCGCGAGGTGCGCAAGCTGGCCGAGGCCTCCAAGGACAGCTCGGTGAAGATCAACGAGGTGGTGCGCGGCATCCGCGTGCAGCTGGACGAGACGCTGCTGGGCATGCGCACCATCCGCGAGACGACGCTCCAGTTCGAGAGCAGCTTCACCGACGCGCGCAAGACGCTGGAGTCCATCCGCGGCATCGTCACGCAGATCGAAACGCTGATGAACTCCACGGTGGAGGACGCCAACGAGCAGGCGGGCGCCACCGGCGCCATCTCCTCGGGAGCCGGGCAGCTGCAGAGCCTGATTGAGGCGCATGCCCACATGAGCGCGGATGTAGCCGTGACGGCGGACCAGCTGGCACAGCTGGCGGACGAGCTGCGTGCGCTGCTGCCCAAAAAGGAAAGCCGTACTGAACCCACCGCCCCCCGGCCCGAGCCCACATTGGCGGGGGCTGCGCTGCCGGGCACACACGCGGCGGTGGCGTGAGTGTCGCCTGTGTGGCGGCTCACTCCCTGGTTGTGAAGCGCTTCACTGCGGCAGCGCGCCGTCGTGGGCAATGTTCCTCCCATCAGGGCCGACGAAAGGGCGGCTCTGATGAACGGGGGCTTGAACAGAGCACCCACACACGGGGGTCTCACCATGAAGCGCTTGCACAACAAGGTGGCGATCATCACGGGCGGCGGCAGTGGCATCGGCGCGGCGACGGCGGCTCTGTTCGCACGCGAGGGCGCCAAGGTGATGTTGGTGGGACGCACCCGCGAGAAGCTTCAGAAGACGGTGCAGGCCATCAACCTGGAGAACGTGAGCTACTGCGTGGCGGACGTCTCCAAGGTGGAGGACACCCAGCGCTACCTGCGTGAGACGGTGGAGCGCTTCGGGGGCGTGGACGTGCTGGTGAGCAACGCGGGGGACGGCGGGCAGTTCAAGCCCATCACCGAGTACTCGGTGGAGGACTTCGACTCGCTGATGTCCACCAACGTGCGCGGGGTGTGGCTGAGCGCCAAGTACGCCTTCCCCATTCTGCGCAAGCGGGGCGGGGGCAGCATCATCGTCACCTCGTCCATCGCGGGGATGGGCGGGTTCCCCACCGCGTCGCCGTACGTGACGAGCAAGCACGCGGTGATTGGGCTGACGCGGGCGCTGGCGTACGAGGGCGCGCCGCACCGCATCCGCATCAACGCGGTGTGCCCCGGCGCCACGGAGACCAACATGCTCGACTCGATGCACCGCCAGCTGTCTCCGGGCAACGAGGGCAAGTCGCGCGCCTGCATGGAGAACCGCATCCCGATGAAGCGCTACGGGAAGGATGAGGAGATCGCCAAGCTCAACCTCTTCCTGGCCAGCGACGAGAGCAGTTACATGACGGGCGGCGTGCACGCGGCGGACGGCGGCTGGTCCGCGGGGCTCGTCTGATGAACCCGGAGGTGCCGTGGAGCTACGGCTGATCCGAGTTCGCGGGTGGAGGGGTGAGCATGATGGGCATGTAGCAGCCACCCCTCCACTCGTAAGAGCGCTCCAGACAGTTCGGCGGCCGGAGTTTTAGTTCGCCCCAGCACCCACCTCGAATCTCGACCTCACCTTTCGCGCATGGGGGTCTGCGCTGCCCGTCGAGTGGCCTGGCCGGCAAATCCACTCCGATAGTCTTCGAGGCGGATGCAGGCGAGCTTGCAACCGTGGCCGCTGGCAGTCCGTCATCGCCCAGCGCTACCGTCGGCTGCGCCCCTTTCTCTGCCGCGGCGAGGGGTACGGAGGCCTGCCAAGGCTCTACCTGCCGGCTCATCATCAGCACCACGGCCCCCACAGCCAGGCCGATGAGCCGGAGTCGCTGGGATAACGAAGGCGCTCTGGCAGGGTCCCGCTCGGTGCAGGTGCTTGCCCGAGCGAGCTCCTGCATCTCCCGGCGCTCGAGGTCCACTTTCTCGGTGGAATCACGCAGCTCCGCCAGCCTGACCACCTGCCTGTCGCGCCGTCGCGGCCGTTGCTGCGTGTCCCAGGAAAACAGCGGGTGATCCGCCTCGAGTCTCTCCCAGTCCGCAGCCTCTTCGAGGCTGTTCGCCAGCTCCGCTGCGGTACCACGTACCTCGGGCCGTACGGCCAACATCTGGAGAATCAGGTCATTGAGGTGCGGCGCCACTCGAGGGTTGAGCGCGACGGGAGGCCTGGGACCGCCACGGCCCTCTTGCCATACGTCCTCAATGCCCTTCTGAGGCTCCGTCGAAGGTGGATACTCGTCTGTCACCAGTCGGTAGGCCATGACGCCCAGGGCGAAGAGATCATCCGCGGGGGCCGCTGGGTAGCGTGTCGTTGCCTCAGGACCGAAGCGTTGGATGAACCGCCACGCTTCCGGGCTGCGGTAGGCCGGTGTCCCGGGAGGCCACGGCTGAGGAGTCAGCCGGGAGGCACCCGCGTAGTTCGCGGAGCCAAAGTCCGTCAGGAACACCCGGCCATCCCCACAGCGCACCAGAACATTGTCTCCCTTGACGTCCCGGTGCACCGCTCGGGCCGCATGCACCGCTTCGAGCGCACGCGCGGCTTGGGCCAACACTCGAAGGACCTGTCGTGAGGACGGGTTGCGCTGGGCGGCCCAGTCGTAGAGCGGCACGCCCTGGACCCACTGCATGGCCACGTAGGGATGGACGGCACCGGAGGGACGCCGCAGGTGCCCGTGGGCCAGGTAGCGCGGAATGTTCGGATGATGCAAGCGGGCCAACAGCTTCACTTCGCGCTCGTAGCGGGGATCTTCTGGGTGCACCGCGAACTTGAGCGCCACCCAGCCCGCTTCTTCGCAATCGACCCGTACGGCTCGATAGACGGCCCCGTAGGTGCCGCGCCCGGCCCAGCCTTTCACGCGCCAGGGCCCTACCTGGGCGCCCACGGGCAGTGAGGCCGGATCCAACTCGGACAATGCAGTTCCCTGCATGGGCATGCACACAACTCGCTGAGCGGCCACTATGCTCCGCTCACCACCCTACCTCGTGAGTGGTCATCGTAACACCCGTCCTATCCTATCGTGCCACATGGCTATTGTCTGCGAAAAGGGAGGTGGAAGTTGATGGTGCCCAAATAGATTAAACAGAGTCCGATCGGCGCAGTTGCTGCCTGGCTGCGTCGGCAACACAGCGGTATCAGGGCAAATACGAGCCGTTACTGGTCGGCCTGCCTCTGGCAAATGTCCCACTGGATGGCAGGCACACACTCAAACCACTGCCCGGCCCTGGTGGCAAACCGAGCGCTGTATCGGTTCCAGGGTGTGTCCTGAGATCAGTTAGCAGGCGGTGGGGGCCAACTGCACTTCCGACCTTTGCCAGAGAGTGCGGTCTCGGATTCTCTACGGGTTTACTGCGGAAGACGATCAACTCATCCACGCCGTCCTCAATAGCGCGGCGACACAATGCGCGGATGTAAAACCGATTGAACTCGCCTTCAGCCAGCACTTCAGCAGCGTTGTGGGGCACCCTGGCGAGCCCCATTCCCCTAGGTTCAAGCTCTCGGAGCTGCCCTGGCTGCCGCAGTTGAGCAGCGAGGGTCAGCTCGTCACCCATTCGTGCCGCATCTTCTAGGTGTTGACCGTAGTTAGCAGCACCTACGGGCGTAAGCCTCTTGCTGATGTAGAGCGTGCCATGCAGTCGATCGTGTGAGATCTCCTCAACCATGAACGCACGAGTGCGCGAATCGAGATCAGGGAAAACGAACATCCGAGGGGCCTCCGTAGGTTAGTAAACGACATCCCTTGTGACAAAAGGCCCTGACGATCCCCCGGGAAAAACCTGACAAGTTTCTGAGAGAGAGAGTTACCAGCGAGGTAGATTTACGAGCCTAACTGGTTTTCTCTGTAATCTTCGCAAAAAGGCCCTGTCTTCACTTCCTTCAGCAGAAAAAGATGTTGCCTTTCTCCAGAAATATTGACGGACTGCGCATGCATAGCCCCATCTGAAGGATGGGTTACTAACTAAAGTCTTGAGCATCGAATTGACTAAAGTTCCGGGAGGGGAAATTTGAGTCTGCACGAGCAAATCTGGTCTTGGGCGCAGCAACTCAAGCCGTGGCAATCCGATTTGGTACGGCGCCTCTGCGCATCGACAACGCTGACAGAATTGGAAGTCGATGAAGTATGCCGCATCTTGTTAAATGCGTACGATGCCCTGGAGCCAGGTCAAACAGCTCCAACGCCACAGGCAGTACAAGAGAAGGACCTTCCTCAACCGGCTGCAGTTACAGGCTCTACCCGTATCCTATCTTTGTCATCATTGGAAAACATAGGAGCAATCCAGCCTGGCCAACGACTTGAGTTTGAACTGCGCGGCCTTACTGTTCTTTATGGAGACAATGGCGCTGGCAAATCGAGCTATGCACGCGTGCTAAAAGAAGCGTGCCGCGCTAGCGACAGAGCTATCAAGATTCTTCCAAACGTGTATGCGCCCCCAGTCGCTAACCACAACGTACAAGGCAGCGCCAAGATCGAGATCGATGAATCTGGTACAACCAGAACTATCGAGCGGATCGTCAATACCGGACCGACCCCCGAACTATCCTCCATCAGCGTATTCGACTCCGGTTGCGCGCACTCCTACTCAACCACTCCCAACACGCTGGCCTATGTTCCGCGTTCCCTCACGCTTTTCAAGCGCTTAGCGGATTCACAAATCAGGCTCGCCGAGATCATCCAAGCGAACATAGACAAGCTCCTGGCGGCCCGTCCTCAATTCGAAGAGGTAGCGGTAGGAACCGCTGCGCGGGAACTGATTGTCAGTCTAACCGAAAAAACTTCGCGCGAGCGCCTTATCGCTTCTGCGACCCTCTCTGAACAAGATACCAGCCAAATTCAACAACTCCAATCAAGCCTACAACTCGCAGCCTCCAACAATCCAGCAAAGGCAGCTGGAGTATTGCGGCGCAAAGCGGCTGAGGTCAAAAAACTCAAGCTCAAACTTGAGAACATGCATGCCTCCATTTCTCACGAGCATGCAGCCAAGCTGAAGGAGGCTCAACAAGGATTATTGACTGCCCAAGCAGCTGCCGAAGTATTGCTCAAAGACATCCAGTCTAGCACAGGCATGCCTATTTCAACTCCTGCCTGGAAAGCTCTCTGGTCCGCTGCGAACGAATATTGCGCATCGTTAACTGCCGAGAATGCTTCTTCGGTCGCCCTTGCTCATTCACAAGCTTGTCCGCTTTGTTTGCAACCGCTCGCTGACGCCGCGAAAGACCGCTTCAAGAATTTTCAGGAACTCGCAGTTGGTCACCTAGAAAAAGAGGTTGTCAACTATCGCGCAGCACTCTCTGAGCGCGTGCAATGGCTGCAAAGCCTCCCCGATCCTGTCGATAGCGCGAACTCGGCGGAGCACCTTCTCCTCTCCGAGGTTCAAGAACTGGAAAGTGCTGTATCCGGTTTCCTGAGTTCTTTCGCTGTGCGGCGACAAGCCATCAGCCAAGCATACTCTAATAACCTCTGGACAGAGCTCCCCCCGCTTGTGGAGGTACCCTCTAGCGATCTCGAAAAATGGATTGCAACTACTGAATTGAAAGCTAGTGAGCTTGAGTCTCTTGCTCAACCCGAAATTAGGGCTCAAGCAGAAGCCCAACTGAAGGAACTGAAAGCCAAGAGTAAGCTGAACGAGCGACTCCCAGACCTTTTGCTCCTTCTGGAGAACATAAAGCAAGTCGCAAAGCTGAAGAAAGCTCTTTCCGCGTTAACCACCAAGAGCATTACAACAGCTCAATCTAAGTTAATGGAAAGTGTTGTTACTGAAGATCTGCGCAAACTTCTGAAGAACGAGATTGAAGCACTCAGGCTAGCGCATCTTCAGGTAAAGATGGGCAGCCGTGGCGTCACTGGAAAAACGGTCGTTGACTTACAACTGAATGCCCCAAACGGTCATAAGTTGAGCGAGGTACTTAGCGAGGGAGAGCAACGGGCTTTGACCCTTGCTTTCTTTTTAGCGGAAGTGGGTTCTGGAGCGCATGACGGCGGGATTATTTTTGATGACCCGGTTTCCTCTCTGGACCATGAGCGCCGCGAATTGGTCGCACAACGTCTAGCAAAAGAAGCCGCCAAACGTCAGGTCATTGTATT
>DASVVJ010000781.1:0-2746 GCA_036389955.1 Myxococcaceae bacterium | reverse complement strand
CGCGGCAGCCCGCCCACCACGCGCACGCCCAGGGCGGAGAACAGCGGGTCCGGCGCATCCAGCCGGGCCGCCGAGTCATGGTTGCCGCCGATGACGACAACATCCAGCTTGGGCAGCTTGCGCCGGGCGCGGGCAATGAAGTCGTACCAGGCCGCCTGGGCCTCGGCGCTGGGGTTGGAGGTGTCGAAGATGTCCCCAGCCACCAGGAGCGCGTCGACACTCTGCGCCTCCAGGGTGTGCAGGAGCCAATCCAGGAAGGCGGAGTGCTCCGCCTCACGTGAGACGTCGTAGAGCGTATGCCCCAGGTGCCAATCCGACGTGTGCAGCAGACGCATCCGGTACCACCCCTCCTCGGCCGCGCGCGCAGCCTCCAACACTCACGTTCCCGGTCCAAGCACCAGGCAGGGGCTCGCTTACACCCTCGGTCTGACATGCACAGTTCCACCAGCAATTCCGCGCACTTACATAAATTACTCTCCCTCTTGAGTAGAGCAGGGAGATCCCACATGCCGGGGAGTGCGCCGCAGAGCAGTGGGTGAGCTGACAGCGTGCTCCGTCGCATGCCCCTGGAGGCCGAGCTGCGCTGAGACCGTGCATGCCCGCCGGACCCCGGTTAGCGTTGCCGCCCCGCGCTGAGCCCCGCTCCCCGGGGCCAGCGACCCATGGGCCTCGAGGAGGAAAACATGAGCAAGAAGATCATCGCGGTGGTCGGCTCCACCGGCTCGCAGGGTGGCGGCCTGGTGCGCGCCATCCTCGCGGACAAGAGCGGCGAGTTCTCGGTGCGCGCCCTGACGCGCAAGCCGGACTCGGACAACGGCAAGGAGCTGGCCAGGCTGGGCGCCGAGGTCGTCGCCGCCGACATCGACAACCTGGACAGCGTGCGCAAGGCGTTCACCGGCGCGTATGGCGCCTTCTGCATCACCAACTACTGGGAGCACATGTCTCCGGACAGGGAGATCGCCCAGGCCCGGACGCTGGCCCAGGCCGCCAGGGACGCGGGCCTCAAGCACGTCATCTGGTCCACGCTGGAGGACACGCGCGAGAAGGTGCCGCTGACCGACAACCGCATGCCCACGCTGCACGGCAAGTACAAGGTCCCCCACTTCGACACGAAGGGCTCGAGCGACCGGATCTTCACGGAGCTGGGTGTGCCCACCACGTTCCTGCTCACGGCGTTCTACTGGGACAACCTGATCAGCTTCGGCATGGGGCCCAAGGCCGGCCCGGACGGCAAGCTGGCCTTCACCCTGCCCATGGCCGACCAGCCCATGTCCGGCATCGCCGCGGAGGACATTGGCAAGTGCGCCTACGGCATCTTCAAGCGCGGCGCGGAGTTGATCGGCAAGCACGTGGGCATCGCGGGCGAGCACCTCACCGGCGAGCAGATGGCTCAGCAGCTCAGCAAGGCCCTGGGCAAGCAGATCGCCTACAACTACGTGCCTCCCGAGGTGTACCGCACCTTCGGCTTCCCCGGGGCCGACGACATGGGGAACATGTTCCAGTACTACCGCGACTTCGCCAAGGAGTTCACCGAGGCGCGGGATCTGGGCTTCGCGCGCAAGCTGAACCCGGAGCTGCAGTCGTTCTCCCAGTGGCTGGAGCGCAGCAAGACGCGCATCCCGCTGGGCTGAGCGCCGCGCGGCGGGCTCAGGGAGCCATGAGGTGCCATTGAACACCAGTCCGGCCCCTGGCCGAGATGCTTGAAGCTCCGGCCCCTCTCGCGCCCTGACACGCTCCCCGTCACGCCCCGATGACACGACCCACGGCGAGGCCGCTCTCGGCTTTCCCTGGCGGGCGGAGCCTGTCCCTGGGGCCCTTCCATTCCCCGGGAGGATCTCTGTTAGGTTCCCGACACGATTTTTGCCGGCCCCGGATCAGGGGCCGCGCCAGGAGTTCGTTCGTGTTCACGGTCCGTACCCTCGCCCTTATCGCCGCGTTCCTTCCCTCGGCCGCCTTGGCTACCAACGTGATCGGGACGCTTCCCGGCAACACCACCTGGACGGCCGCGGGCAGTCCGTGGCACCTCACCGGTGACGTGACCGTGCCCGTGGGCGTCACGCTGACGATCGAGCCGGGAGCCCAGGTCACGTTCGCAGCAACGGATGGATTGGGCGCGGGCGTGGACACGACCCGGGTGGAGCTCATCATCGATGGTGCCCTGACGGTCCAGGGCACGAGCACCTCCCCTGTCACCATCACGGCGACCAGCGGCTTTGGCACTCGAGTCCAGGGTACTGCCGATTTCAGCAACGCCATCCTCGATGGTGGCCGCGAGTGCCTGCGCGTCTCCAGCGGCACGCTGAACTTCAACAACAGCACGCTGCGGAACTGCTTCCAGGCGCTCAATGCCCTGGGCGGTACTTCCAACCTCAACTACAGCACGGTGCGCACCAGCGGCTCCAACACCGGCTACTACGCCATCAGCCTGGGCGCCCCGGCCAACCTCATTCACAACACCATCACCGGCAACAACTATGGCGCCATCCGCGTCTACAGCTTCACTGGTGCTGTGAACATCTACGACAACATCATCACTTCCAACGGCACCTATGGGTTGGAGTTCTCCTCCTTCTCCTCGCCCTCCAGGAACGTCAGCTACAACAACGTCTGGAACCACAGCACCAACTACTCCAGCGTTTCCCCGGGTACCGGCTCCATCTCCGCCAACCCCCTCTTTGTCAGCCCCACCAACGCTCGCATCACCGAGTTCTCCCCGGCGCGGCTGATGGCCTCCGATGGCACCGAC
>DASVVJ010000780.1:0-3046 GCA_036389955.1 Myxococcaceae bacterium | reverse complement strand
TCGAATCCATGCCCGCCCGCTCGGAAGCACCACACCCGGATGCTGCGAGCGCGAGCGCCACCCACCAACCTATAACCACTCTCTTCACGGAGTTCCTCCTGTATGCCTTGACCACCCCGGGGAGGGCGGTGCGAAGGGCCCAGTTGGGCGATCACGAGGTAAGCACCGTGTTTGGATGCAGCCAGGGGGCGGCTACAGATTCAGGACAGAGCGAGCCCCAAGGCTGACGCGGCTGCCCAATCGCCGACGCATACATGAGCGTTGAGGACACCTTCTCCCTGAGGAGAGGAGCACGTGCGCGAAGGTATGCGCTGTAAGAAGTCGCGTCAGAAGGGGGCGGGGCGCTCGAAGCAGACGCGCTGCCCGGTATGCGGGTGCGTGAACGCGAGCGACTCAGCGTGCAGCAGCAAGCGGGCGTCCTCGTGGCCGTACAGGCGGTCACCGACGATGGGTGCTCCCAGCCCGAGCGGATGGGCCGCATGGACGCGCAGTTGGTGCGTTCTGCCGGTGAGCGGAAAGAGCGCCACGCGGCAGCGGGGGCCCCGGCGTTCGAGGAGCTGCCACTCGGTCACCGCGGGCTTGCCGTGGATCGGATCGTGAATCTGCCGTGGCCGGTCGTGGAGATCCACGCGCATGGGCAGGTCGATGGTGCCCCGCTCGGCGCGGAGCGAGCCCTGGACCCAGGCGATGTAGCGCTTGTGGACCTCGCGGCGCAGGAACTGCCGCTGCAGGGCCGCGTAGGTGCCGGCATCGAGCGTCGCGACGAGCAGCCCGGAGGTGTCCAGGTCCAGCCGGTGCACCAGCAGGGGGCCCGTGGCGTGCGGGTAGCGGGCGCGCAGCCGGGCGAGCACCGAGTCCGTGACGGAGGTGTCCCGGCTGGGCACGGAGAGCAGGCCGCTGGGCTTGTCGATCACCACCAGCCAGGCATCCTCGAAGACGATGGAGAGTTCACCGCCGGCCGCGACGCGCACGGGCGAGAAGACGCGGGGAGGGGAGACACGCAGGCCCTCCAGCATGAACGGCAGCAGGGGGCCGCACTTGTCCTTGCAGGCGGGATAGAAGGCGCCCGCGACGCGCCCACCCGAGGCAGGCGGGGCCCCCCACCAGAACTCGGCCAGCGCGAGCGGCTGCAGGCGGTGCGCATAGGCATGGGCCAGGAGCTTGGGACCCGCACAGTCGGCGGCGCCCGAGGGTGGCTCTCCGGCGGTGAACAGCTCCCGCAGGGGGCGGCGCTCACCGCGCGCATTGGGAACGAGGTAAGCGTCGTGGATGCGCCGCATGAGGCCACGGCAGAAGATGCGGCGCAGGCGCTCGAGGGCACGAAGGCGGCGCTCGAGCCGCAGCCGCCGTGAGTCCAGCGCCCGGCGCTCCTCATGGTGAGCCAACTCCAGCCGGCGGCGCTCGGCCTTGTCTCCCCGGCTCTGCTGATCGAGCGCATGGAGCGCCGCGTGCCGCTCGTCGCCGGTGAGAGCGGAGGCCACCAGCGCATCCCGCTGGGCATGCCGGCGCTTCCGGTGGGCCTCGTGCCGGGAGCGCAGCTCGGCGAGCTGTTCGGAGTGGCGCGCCTCGAGCGCCGCGTGCTCGGCCCGCGCCTGGAGAAGCTCCTCCGAGTGCTGGAACTGCTCAGAGCGGCGGATCAGCTCCTTCACGGTGGCTTCACCGGGAGGCTCTACCCGCGTGCGGGCCTCGCGGTCGAAGAGGGGAGGGACGAAGCCAGGGACTTCCCACTGTCCCCCGAGCATGCCGGAGAAGGCGCACAGGTAGCCGATGCGGCCGCCCGGCTCGCGCACGACAAGCACGCCGAACATCTTCCCACCCTCGGGCCCCTCGAGCAGCGCGGTGGAGAGCCCCGGGGCGATGAAGCCCGCACGGAACCGCGCCTGAAGCGCCTCGGCGGCCCTGCGGGCCAGGGCCTGGGGGCCCAGCTCATCGAAGGGACTCGGAAAGGCCTCGGGGGCATCCTCCGCGGCGGGCGGAGGCTCGAAGAAAGGGATCCACCGCTCCACGGTCATCCGTTACCACGAAAGGGACACTCCTGTGCAGCCGAGCGGACCCGATGCGCCAGTGATCGGTACCCCATTCATCCGCAGCGCTGCCGTGTTTCCTGATGTTGGGGAGGTCCATGAGCAGCAGTTGGACGTCCTCATGGGAGATCCAGTTCACGATGCCATCGAGATGATAGGTAAAGCTTGTCGCTTGGCTGAGCTGCCAGAGAAGCTCCTCTGCGATGGAGGAGGGCGCGGCCTCGAACTTGTTGGAAACGCTGTATCGCCCGCAGTGGTATTCGGATTGCCTTCGAACTCGTGCGCGGGGGAATCCGCGGAGGTGTCGTATCCCTTGTAGTGTCTGAAGGTAGGGTCGAAGTTCGCTGAGAGCTTTGCGATGACTTCATGCGAGAGGGACGTTCGGCCCTGGAGACAGTGCCTGCGTTGGTACTCGCTGAACAACTTTGGAGGAACGGGGTGAGCGGCCCCACTCCATGCGGTGCCCGGTGGCCCTTCCATGCAGGCCTGGAGCGCCAGCGTGAGCATCCTGAGCGCACGCCACGCGTCCGGAGCCCCCATTCGGTCTGGCGGCTCAGGGATCAACGACCGCTTGCCTGGACATCACGGCAGCTCATCCCATCGATGCTTATGCTTTCCCCTTCTTCGTCTTCTTCTCCTCCTTCTTCTTCTTCTTCTCCTGGGTCGTCAGCTTCGGCTTGTTGGACTTCGCCTGCTTCTGTTGTCCCTTGGGCATGGTGCTTCTCCTTGGTAGAGGCGCGCAGTGTAGCAGGTCGGTGAGTTCAGGCTTGAGCCTGCCCCGATTGAGTGGACACCCCCAATGAGTCGAAACACGAGTCTTGCCGTCGCCTCCCACCGGGGAGCAGGCGAGCGGGCACCGGTAACGTTCCGTAGGGGCCTGCTGGCCGCCGGTGTGCTGGGCGTGCTCGGAGGGGCCAACGCGAGGGCGCAGAGTCTCGTGCTGGATCAGCAGCAGACCCAGTACGAGTGGACGGGCTGGTACGCCGGAGTGAACTCGGAGCAATTCTACGCCCAGACCTTTA
>DASVVJ010000779.1:0-3369 GCA_036389955.1 Myxococcaceae bacterium | reverse complement strand
ATCGCCCGCGCCGCGCTGCTCAGCGACTCCCGGCGCAGCGCTTCCCGATCCGGCTCCGGCAGCACCCACCCGGCCCGCTCCAGCGCATGCGCGGCGAAGCCCGCAAGCCCATGCTTCGCCGCCGCACGCACCAGCGCTTCGGGATTCTCGGGCAAAGGGCCCACCGGCGCGGCCGGCCAGGCCCGGAGCAGCGCGAGGAACGCCCGCGCGCCCACCCGGCTCACCGCCTCAGCGCGACGACGCGGCCGGGCTCTGCCTCGGCGAGCGCCATGAGCTGCGAGGCGCGCTCGGCCACCGCGTCCGCGACGAGCTCCAGCGCCAGCTCCTCGTCCCGGTTGAGCTCCGAGCGCCCATCACGCCACGAGAGGTTCAGCCACCCCAGCGCCACCTCCTGCTCCTTCACCTCGAGGCGCGCTTCGAAGGGCAGCGCCGAGCCCGCCGGGCGCTGAATCTCGAAGACGACGCCGTCGGTGAGCCCTCCGTGCTCGTGCTGCAGGCGCAGCTCCAGCCGGGCCAGGTCCAGCGCCTCGCCCAGGGGCCGCACCGCCTCCCACAGCAACTGCAGGGAGCTGGCCTGGTGAATGCCCCGGGTGAGGTCCTTCACCAGCGTGCGCAGCAGGATGTTCTTGCGGCGCGTCTCGCTCACCCGGCCCGCCTTGCCCAGGTCCAGGTAGCCCAGCTTGCGCATGAGCACGAAGAGCACCACGCCCATGCCGATGAGCAGCATGGCGCTCTGGGCGCTGTTGGCGAAGTTGAGGCCCAGCGCCGTGAGCGTGAACAGGCCGCACAGCCCATAGAGCACCAGCACCGCCGAGCGGTGGCTGAGCACCATCCGGCTCATCAGCCGGTGGTGAATGTGTTCCTTGTCCGCGCTGAACATGGGCCGCCCCAGCATCGAGCGCCGGATCATCGCCAGCAGGGTGTCCATGATGGGCAGGCCCAGCGCCATGATAGGCACCAGCATCGCCACCGCGGTGCCACTCTTCGTGGACGTCTTGAGCGACACCGCCGCCAGCACGAAGCCCAGGAACATGCTGCCCGTATCGCCCATGAAGATGGACGCCGGGTTGAAGTTGAAGACGAGGAACCCGAGGATCGCTCCGGCCAGCGCCGCCATGAGCAGGCACATGACGACATCCCCGCGCACCAGCGAGAGGATGAAGTTGGTGCCCACCCCGAAGAAGGCGACGCCCCCGGCCAGCCCGTCCAGCCCGTCGATCAGGTTCAGCGCGTTGACGACGCCGACGATCCACAGCAGCGTGAAGGGCAGGCTCAGCACCCCCAGCGAGATCTCCGCGCCGAAGGGGTTGGCGATCATCTCGACGCGGAAGCCCAGCCCGTAGAGCGCCAGGGCCACGCCGAATTGGATGCCGAACTTGAGCCGGGCCCCTGCGCCCTGCAGGTCATCGTAGAGCCCCAGCATGGCGACGGCCGCGCCGCCACAGAACAGGCCCCAGACCAGCTCCTCATGGGAGCGGAACAGCATGCCCACGCCCGAGTCGACGAGGAACAGCGCGCACAGCGGCGCGAAGAACCCCGCGACGATGGCCACACCGCCCAGCCGGGGGATGGGGCGCACGTGCACCTTGCGGCTGGAGTTGGCCTGGTCTACCCACCCCCACGCCAGCGCCCGGTTACGCACCACCACGGTGAGCCCCAGCGACACCATCAGGGCGACAAGAAAGGTAACGAGGAAGGTGATCATCCGGACCGGGCGGCATCGTGGCGGCGCAGGTGCGGCGCGTCAATGTTCACTTCCGGCCATGCCTCTCCCGCCAGCCTGTCCACCCGCCTGCTCTCCAGGCGTGGTACAGCAGGCAGGTAGGACCTTGGCGTACGTCTCCCTTCCGCGGCTCAAGCCACCGAGGGAGTGCTGCCCGAAGCGGAAGCGCGCCGCGCGGGACCGGGCTGCTGGACTGGCGGTACCCGAGGCAGGTGCAACGTGAAGCAGGTGCCCTGGCCCGGCTCGCTCTCCACCTCGATGCGGCCGCCGTGCGAGGTGACGATGCCATGCACCACGGCCAGGCCCAGCCCCGTGCCCGCGCCCTGGGGCTTGGTGGTGAAGAAGGGCTGGAACAGGTGGCTCATCGTCTCCGGGGACATGCCCACGCCCGTGTCCCGCACCTTCACCACCACCCCCTCGCCCTCGCGCTGCGTGGACAGCACCACCTGGCCTCCAGGCGCGGTGGCCTGCCCGGCGTTGACCAGCAGGTTCATCATCACCTGGCCGATCTGCCGGGGCCGTCCCACCATCGGGCCCACCTCCTCCAGCTCCAGCGCCACCTGACAGTGGACGAGCGCGCTGTGGGCCAGCCGCAGCGCCGAGTGGATCTCGTCGTCCAGCCGGTACTCGCTGTAGCTCTCGGAGTCTCCCCGGGAGAAGCGGCGCAGATCCGACACGATGTCGTTCACCCGCTTGATGCCGTCCAGCGTGGCGGGCAGCACGTCGTCCACGTACTCCTTCAATGACTCGGGCAGGCCAGGCTGCCGCTTGAGGTCCTTGTAGAGCGAGGAGACGTTGCTGGTGACGAAGCTCATCGGGTTGTTGATCTCATGGGCGACGCCGGCGGCCATCATCCCCAGGCTGGAGAGCTTCTCCTGCGCCAGCGCGCGCTGGTGCACCTGCTGGAGCTGCTGCTGCTGCTCGACGACCTGCCGCAGCGTGGCGAGCAGAATGGCCGTGCGCTGCTCGGCGATGAGGAAGCAGAACACCCCCAGCATGCCGAAGGCCAACGGCAGCATGGGATCGCAGCCATCCAGGAGCGGCACCAGGGCGGTGATCAGCAGGTAGAGCGCGGCGCGGGTGCGCTCGCGGCCCCCCGAGCCGTGGAGCCAGACCATGTTCAACGGCAGGTAGAGCCAGAGCACCAGGGACCAGCCAACGAGCGGACCGTAGACGAGGAAGCAGACAGCGCTGGCGAACATCCGCAGCGTCTCGGCGATGCCCTGGCTGTAGCGCCTGCGCACGGCTGGGACGATCACCAGATTGAGGCACAACAGAAGGGCGGTCATCCCCGCCAGCACGGCGAGGACCCTCCAGTCGTGCCGGTGCTGCATGGCCAGCACGGCGGTGATGGCGAGCGCGCCTCCGTTGCGAAGCTTTACCAGGCGTTGTTGAAGCTGCTCCGGGGCATTGACCACCGGCGTACCTGTCAAGATGAACTCCAGCCAAGAAGCATGGGTATTGCCCGGAGCACTAGCGTACCCGAAGCACGGACTCGTAGACCTGCAGGGTCCGCAAAGCGGCCTCTCGCCAGCTCAGCCCCTGGGTGGCGCGCTGGGCCGCGCGCCGTACCTCGAGCAGGCGCGGCCTGTCCCCGGCGAAGGCGCGCAAGGCGGCGGTGAAGCCCGGCACATCCCCAATGGGCA
>DASVVJ010000778.1:0-18258 GCA_036389955.1 Myxococcaceae bacterium | reverse complement strand
CCAGCCCATCCATCACCAGCAGGTGTGGCGGCCCTTCCCCGAGCACCTCCTGGAGCCGCTCGAGGCGCTCACCCGGCGCCGCCTCTTCCCCCCGGGCGAAGTAGTGCAGGGCCCGCGCGAGGAAGCCCTCGATGCGAGGGTCCTCATAGAAGCTCCAGACAAAAGTCCCTCCCGGCCGAGGCCCTTCGCCCAGGCTGCTCACGAGGCGCTCCGCCACCGCTGTCTTTCCGGTGCCGCCGAGCGCCATCAGCACCACCACCCGCTCCGTGGGCCGGTCCGCCGCGGCCCAGTCCGTGAGGGACGCGAGCACCTCACCGCGGCCCACGAAGTGGCGCGCCCGTTGAAGCGTGTGGGCAAAGTGGGGACGAAGCCCCGACGCTGGCTCCTCGGGAGAGGTCTCCCGTGGCGCGGCCCCAGGCCCGGCGGCCGCTGACGGGGGCCAGGCAGGGGGTAGGGCCTCGACGAGCAGGTCCTCCTCCGAGAGACCGAACTCCGCCGAGAGCCGCTCGAGCATGCGTCGGCGCGTGGGATGCCGGACCGAGAAGCCCTTCTGCCCTTCGTTGACGGCGCCCGACTCGTACCGGCGGTACGTGCGCACATCCACACCTACCGCCGCGGCGGCCTGCTCCTGGGTCAGGTTCAGGTCCAGCCGGGCCTGCAGCAGCAGGGCGTGATGGAAGAAGCGCGCCACGGGAGCCCATGGTGCAGGAGGCGGCCCGTCCCTGTCACGAAGGCCCGGAAGTTCTGCCCGGTTCTGCCCGGTCCCGCCCTGGAGGCACAAGCCCCGCCACCGCATCTTGAGGGCATGCACACCACCCCCTCTATGATGATGCCCGGAATGCCCCTGCTCCAACGGACGGTGCTGTCGCAGGAGGACGAGTCCATCGTCACCGTCTCGAACTTCCTGTCCCCTCAGGAGTGCGAGGAGTTCATCCAACTGACGCTGTCAACGGGCTACGAGGAGGCGCCCATCACCACCTTCCGAGGCTTCGCGATGCGGCCCGACATCCGCAACAACACCCGGGTGATGAAGGACGACACGGCGCTGGCGGGCCGGCTCTGGGAGCGGATGAAGCACCTGGTGCCCACCACGCACGAGCGCATTGGCTCCTGGCACCCCCACAGCCTCAACGAGCGCTTCCGCTTCTACCGCTACACCGCTGGCCAATATTTCAAGTGGCACAGCGACGGCCCCTTCATCCGCACGCCGCGGGAGCTGAGCCTGTTCACCGCGATGGTGTACCTCAACGAGGACTTCGAGGGTGGCACGACGGACTTCCAATTCGGCCCATCCATCACCCCGCAGCGCGGCATGCTTCTGCTGTTCGAACACTCGCTGGTGCATCAGGGATCCGCAGTGCGCACCGGCTGCAAATATGTGTTGCGTACGGATGTGATGTTCCAGCCTTGATACACGTGAGTGTTTCAGTCGTGAAACCTCGCAGCTGGCCCTTCTTTCACGCAGCCACACCAACAAAGTAGGAGTCGTTTTGCCAACGTTCTACGTATGATGAAACAAGATTTTTCTTTTGAGACATGGATCCCCACATGTCTTTCGGGTATGCCTCTTTTTTATAAGACTTCAGGGATGACTGCTGTTAGCTTTCCGGCGTTGAGTTCGCTATAGTCTCGGTTTGCAGGTCCAGGGGAAAACCGACATGCCCAATCGCGAGCCCGCGGTGGATTTCTTCAGGGAACCACTGCTGTTTCTAGACACGGTGTTCCCAGCGGCTGGCGACTCGGTATGGCTGCCTGAACGGCAGTTGTGCCTGGCAGAGGCGACGGCCGCCAAGGCAGTCCTGGCCAATAGCGAAGGCCTGTATGAGGACCACGCGGACTTCTTCCACACCCGAAAAGGCACACTGGGCCCGCGCGAGGCGCAACAGCAGATCAGCCGCGCGGCCCGGACGCTGCTGCGGACCTACGTTGATACACATACCAGTGAATTAGCGGCGGCTGTGCGACAGGCGCTGGTTCCGGAGAGCCAATGGCCAGACGCGGGCAATTGGCTGATGTATCGATACCTCGGGGATTTGTTACTCGCCCCGGGAAGCCCCGCTGCGCTGCGTGAGACGGTGGTCGGTCTATCTGTGGGGCACGCATCCTCACGCCCGCGCCGAGCCGGCCTGGGTGGTGCGCGAGGCCATGCGGCTGTGGCCGGTGGCGTGGCTGCTGATCGCCCGGCCGGCGAAGAGCCACCAGGTGGCCGGCGTGACCGTCACTCCCGAGGACACGGTGGCCGTGTGCACCTACGCGGTGCAGCGCAACCCCCGGCACTGGGACGAGCCGGGCTACTTCCGGCCCGAGCGCTGGGCGGGCGCCAAGGGGCCGCAGGGGTTTCTGCCGTTCGGCTGGGGGCCGCACTCGTGCCCCGCGGCGGTGATCTCCGTGGAGCTGGTCGAGCAGGTGCTGCGGATCATGTGGGACGGCTACCGGCTGAGCGTCACGCCGCAGGAGGCCGGGCCGCTCGTCACCGCGTCGCTGGCTCCGCCTCGCTTCACGCTGAGCATGGCTTCCACTCGTTTTTGAACGACACCAAGCGAAGGGGGGTGAATGACACCATGAAGAAGATCGTGAGTGCTGTGATGAGGGCTCTCTCCGTTCGGAGGAAGGACAGCGGCTATGGTTGGTATCACTACCGCAGCATGTAGGCAGACTCCCGGTGGGCGCGGATAACCTCCGCTCCCCACCGAATGCCGGGCATCCGCTAGCATCGGGCCATGGAGAGCGTCCCCACGGCAATGAGCAAGGCTGGGCACCCTGTAGCCTACCTCACGGACGTGGAGGGCATCTGGGAGAAGCTAGCGAGCTTCTGCCGGGACAATCCGCATGTTTCGCTCGAGCCTGGAGATCGGCTCGTGGTGCGGCCCGGCGCAACGTTCATCTTTGGAGGAGACGCCATCGATCGGGGCCCTGATGGGCGCCGGGTGGTGCGCACGCTGCTGGAGGCCTGGCGCCGACAGCCCTCGCAGGTCGTGCTGCTCGCGGGCAACCGCGACATCAACAAGCTGCGCCTGGTGCGGGAGCTGAACGGGCACCCGCCGGCGAAGACGCCCACGGAGGTGCGCACGGAGCCGCGGCCGGTGCTGCTGCGGTGGATCTTCGAGAACACCATGGGGGCCAAGGAGGCCTTCGCCTGCCGTCAGGAGGAGTTGAAGCGCACCGGTGCGCCCGTGAGCGAGGAGGACGTGGTGGACAGCTTCCTCGCGGATCTGGGTCCCGGGGGTGAGCTGCGCGACTACCTCACCGCGTGCCGGCTGGTGCACCGCATCGGTAACACGCTCTTCGTCCACGGCGGGCTGCACGAGGACAGCCTGGGGTTCGTGCCCAGCGTGGGCCGGGTGGACGGTGTGGATGCGTGGGGCGCGGCGCTCAACCACTGGTATGCCGAACAGCTCGAGGCCTTCGCCGAGCAGCGCTTCGCGGCGGATGGCACCCCGGCCTGGGAGCCCGTCATCACCTACCAGGCGCCCACTCCCGGCAAGCGCGTCAACACCGCCAGTGTGGTGTACGGGCGCATGGCCGATGAGAACAACCACCCCACCCTGCCCTCGCAGGGGTTGATCGAGGCGTTGACCCGCGAGGGGATCCACCGGCTGGTGGTGGGCCACACGCCCAGCGGGGACTGTCCCTCGGTGGTGCGCGGGGAGCAGTTCGAACTCATCCTCGCGGACAACTCCTACGGCCGGGTCGAAGGGGGCTCGCAGCTCTTCGTCCGCCAGGACAGCGTGTATGTGGAGGGCCGGGTGAAGCTGGACGATGGGGCGCTGGAGCAGGTCCACTTCCAGCTCGCGCTGAGTGACAGCGCCTCCCTGATTGGAAGGCAGCTCGTCGACACGGGGCAGTTGGTGAAGGGGCCGCTCGGCAGTGGGCGCTGGCTGCTGTTCCGCTACCTGCCGGGGTGGCGTGTGGAGCAGCTCCCGGCGGATCCGGCCGCCCTTGCGCAGCAGCACCTGGGAGCGGCCCGGCCCGATTCTGTGTAGTGGCGAGCAGAGAGTTCATTGGATACGACTCATGCGGTGACTTCTCGCTGAGACTCCCGTGCCCTGGATAAAGGGGATCGCTACCTCCCGGGGCACCTCCTCGCACATGCTCCCTGTTCTTCTTCTGCTCGCGACCACCCCTGCCCTTCCGGAGCCGAGTGCGCCCACGCTGGCCACCGCGCCTGAGCCCGGCCTGGAGCTGATGGTCGCCCCGTCTCCCCCGGTGGTCCTCGCCACCTGGGACGAGGCCCTGGGACGGCTGCGCACCCGCTCGGTGGAGTTGCTGCTCGCGCTGGGACAGTTGGAGCTGACTCAGGCCCAGGCCCGGCAGGCGCTCTCGCCACTGCTGCCCAGCGTGAGCGGCTCCGCCACCGTGCAGGAGCGTCTGGCGGGGGGCGCCCTGACGCTCGAGGGCGGTGGCGGCCAGGTGCCCGTGGGAGAGGATCCGGATGATCCTCAGCCCACCTCTCCTCTCATCACCCTGCGCGCCACGGCGACCCAGTCCGTGGTCGATGTGCCGGCCTGGTACAGGCTGTCCGCCGCCCGGGCCCGCGAGCGGGCGGCGCAGGCCTCAGCGCAGGACACCTGGCGAATTGCGCTGCGGGAGCTGTCCCGGAGCCTGGTGGCGCTGGTTGCCGCGGAGCGGGCGGTGGAGATCAACCGCGGGGCTTACGCCCTGTCCCAGGCGCGGCACACGCTCGCTCAGGAGTCCGAGCAGCTGGGCGTCGGCCGCAAGCTGGACACCCTGCGGACAACGCGGGACCTGGAGATCACCCGTGCCGAGCTGCTGTCCAGCGTCGAGTCCCTGCGCCGCGCGCGCGAGGGGCTGGGGCTGGCGCTCGGCGCTGGAGGCGAGGTGGGGCTCGCGCCCAGCTTCCGCATGGAGGGGCTGCGCGACAGTCTGGCCGCGCTGTGTAAGCCGCTGTGGGGCGCTCCCCGTTCGGATCTGCGGGCCGCGCGCGAGCAGGTGCAGGCCGCTGAGCGCACGGTGGGGGCGTCCCGCACCGAGTATGCCCCCACGCTGGGAGTCCAGAGCACGCTGACGGCGATCACCGTGACGCCGGGGCTTGCGCGGGTGAATTCCTGGAACATCGCCGCGGTGCTGGAGCTGCCCTTCTGGGACGGGGGTGCCCGAGGCGCCACGGTGCGCGCGGAACGGGCCAACCTCACCCTGGCGGAGCAGCGGCTCGAGTCCGTGCTGCGCGCGCTGGAGCTGGAGCTGTCCCAGGCCCGCCGGGGCGTGGCGCTGGCGGAGGCCCTGCGGCAGGCGGCGGAGCGCTCGCGGGAGGCCGCGGCGCTGACGGACTCGCTCACCCAGGAGGCGTTCCGCGAGGGAGTGGGCACCAGCCTCGAGCTGGTGCAGAGCGCGGTGGAGCTGCGTGAGGCGGAGCGCACCCTGGCCTTACGCGAGCTGGATCTGGTTCAAGCGCGGGTGGAGGCGCTGATGGTGGAGGCGACATGCGCGCTGTGAGCGGCGGCAGCCCACGTGGCTGGGTGGCCCTGGGGCTTGGACTCCTCCTGCTCGGCACGGCGTGCGGCCGTGGAGGCGAGGCCCGAAAGGGTGGCCGCGACGCGGGCACGGGTGCCGTGGCGGTGGATGTGAAGGAGGTCAGGCGCGGGCGGCTGCGCACGCCACTCGTGCTGGTGGGAACGACCCAGCCGCTTCAGGAGGTGACGGTGCGCTCGCGCGTCGAAGGGCACCTGGAGGTGCTCACGGTGGACGTCGGGGACGCGGTCACCGTGAACCAGGAGCTGGGACGGCTGGACCCGGCGATTCTCGACACGGAGGTGCGCGAGGCCGAGGCAGCGCACGCGGGGGCCCAGGCGGAGGCGGCCAGTGCCGCGGCGGGAGTGGCTCAGGCGAGGAGCGCGCTCGAGCAGTCCCGGCTCGCGCTCACCCAGTCGGAGGTAGAGGCCCAGCGCTACCAGGGGCTCGCGGAGCGAGGGATCTCCAGCCGCCAGGAGGCGGAACAGCGCGCCACGGCGGCACGCACGGCACAGCAGGCGCTACAGGCGGCCACCCAGCAGGTGGTGACCCAGGAGAGCCTGGCGGTGGCGGCCACCGCCCGGGTGCGCGCACAGGAGGCGCTGCTCGTCGCGGCCCGGGAGCGGCGCTCGTTCGCGATCCTGCGCTCGCCCATTGCCGGCCGGGTAATGGTGCGCTCCCAGGAGCAGGGAGGTCTGGTGCGGGCGGGAGACGAGGTGCTGCGCATTGGAGACTTCTCTCAGGTAGAGGTGGCCGTCTCCGTGTCCGAGCTGGAGCTGGGGCGTGTGAAGACGGGCCAGAAGGTCCCGGTGCGCATCGACGCCTTCGGCGAGACGGCCTTCACTGGCACGGTGGCGCGGGTGTCTCCCCAGGCGGATCCGGTAAGCCGGCTGATTCCGCTGGAGGTGGTGCTGGACAACCCCGAGGGCCGCATTGGCAGTGGGCTGCTGGCCCGGGTGCAGTTCGACAACGGCGGCGAGGAGCAATTGCTGGTGCTCGAGTCCGCGCTCGTCGTCGGCGAGGGCCAACGGGATGGGGGCCGTCCCGGAGCTTCAGAAGAGGGACGCGTCTTCGTCGTCACGGGCGGCGAGGCGAACGGCGGCGGCCAGGTGGAGACACGCCAGGTCCGGCTGGGAGAGCGGGGCGACGGACAGGTGGAGATTCTCTCCGGGCTCCAGGAGGGAGATCGCGTGGTGGTGCGCAGCCAGCGGGCCCTGCAGCCCGGCACCGTGGTCACGCCCAGCGCCCTGTCGGACACCGGCCCCCAAGGGCAAGGCGGAGGCGGACGTGAGTGAGACGCCCCAGGCCCCCTCGGGCCCGGAGGAGAACCGGCCCCGCCACGGCGGCCTGAGCGCCCTGGCGGTGCGGCGTCCCATCGGGACGCTGATGCTGGCAACCACGGTGGTGGTGCTGGGGCTCTTCTTCCTCATCCGCATGCCGGTGGACCTGCTGCCGTCGATCACCTACCCCCGCATCGGGGTGAACGTGATCGCCCCGGGGGTCTCGCCCGAAGTCGCCGTGGAGGAGATCACCCGTCCGTTGGAGGAGGCCCTGGCCGCGACGGAAGGGGTGATGATGGTCTACTCGCAGACGCGCGAGGGACGGGTGAACGTGAACCTGTTCTTCAGGCCGGGCGGCGATGTGGACCAGGCCCTCAATGACGCCACCGCGGCCGTCAACCGGGCCCGGGGCAGCCTTCCCCCCACCATCGAGCAGCCACGCATCTCCAAGGTGGATCCCTCACAGCAGCCCATCGTGGAGTTCGCCCTCACCTCACCGGGCCTCTCGGGCCGGGAGCTGCGCATCTTCGCGGACGAGGAGCTGGCGCGCGAGCTGGCGGTGGCCAACGGTGTAGCGGCGGTGGACGTGGCGGGCGGCGCGGTGGAAGAGGTGCAGGTCTATGTCGATCTGCAGCGGCTTCAGGCCTCGGGGCTGGGGCTCACGCAGGTGATGGATGCGCTCGCCCGGGAGAACCAGGACATCTCCGCCGGGCGGCTGGAGGGTCTGCGCACCGAGTTCCTGGTGCGCACGGTGGGCCGCTTCCGCGAGGCGTCCGAGCTGGAGCGCATCTCCTTCCTGGTGGGCGGCGCGTCCGCCCCGGCCACGGATGTGCCCGCGGTCGCGGTGACGCCCACCCAGCGCAAGGTGCTGCTGCGGGACTTCGCCACCGTGGTGGATGGCACCGAGGACGAGCGCGTCTTCGTCACGCTCAATGGACAGCCCGCGGTGAAGATCAGCGTGCAGAAGCAGGCCGACGCCAACACCGTGGAGGTCGTCGACGCGGTGAAGGAGAAGGTGGAGGAGCTGCGGCGCAGCGGGCGGCTGCCCGAGGGCGCCGTGCTCGTCACCACCCTGGATGAGTCCGTGTTCATCAACCGTTCCATCGAGGAGGTGGCGCTCTCGGGGTTGATGGGCGCGGTGCTGGCCGGTGCCGTCATTCTGTTGTTCCTCGGCTCGCTGCGGCAGACGCTCATCGTGGTGATGGCCATTCCGCTGGGCACGCTGCTGGCCGTGGCGCTGCTGTCGATGGTGGGCGGCTCGCTCAACATCTTCAGCCTCGGCGGCCTGGCGGTGGGCATTGGCGCGGTGGACAGCTGCATCGTCGTGCTGGAGAACATCATCCGCGGCGTGGAACAGCGCCGCAGACGGAGCGATGGCGGCGAGGAGCCTCCCCTGCCCCAGTCCGAGCTGATTCCGCTCGCCCAGGAGCGCAGCACGGAGCTGGAGTCGGCGCTGGTGGCCTCCACCACCACCAACCTCGTCGCCGTGGTGCCGTTCCTGCTCATTGGCGGCTTCGTGGCGCTGCTGTTCAACGAGCTCATCCTCACAGTGCTCTTCACGGTGGGTGCCTCGCTGCTCACCGCGCTCACCATCGTTCCGTCCCTGGCGGCGCGGCTGCTGGCAGTGCGGTGGACGAGCGGTCTGTCGCGCCTGCGGGTGGTGCGTGGCTTCGGCGCCTGGGTGGAGCGGCTCACCGTGGGTTACGGGTCCCTGCTCACCCGCACGCTCACGCATCGGCGGCTGGTGCTGCTGGCGGTGTTCGCGGGGCTCGGGGTGGCCGCGGCGGTGATGGCGCCCTTCCTGGCCACCGAGATTCTTCCCCGCGTGGGCACCGGCCAGGCACGCCTCGTGGCTCAGCTGCCTCCGGGCATGCCGCTTTCCGAGAGCCAGCGGCTGATGCAGCAGGTGGATGCCGTGCTCCTGCGCCAGGAGGAGACGGCCTACGTCTTCACCACCGTGGGCGGGTTTCTCTTCGGCAGCACCACGACGCCCAACCCGCTGCGGGCCTCGGCCACCATCACCCTGAAGCCCGGCACCAGCGTGCAGGCCTTCGTTGGCCGCGTGAACAAGCAGCTCGCCGAGCTGAACCTGGTGGACATCCGCCTGCGGCTCTCGCCGGAGAACATCCGCGGCCTCATCACCAGCAACTCCCCGGTGCGCTCCGAGATCGACGTGCTGCTCCAGGGCACCAACACCCAGACCCTGGAGGCCGCGGGGCGCCAGGTGCTCGCCGCGCTGGACGCGAACGCGAAGATGGCACGCTACCGCCCGGACGCGGATCCCCCGCAGTCCGAGGTGCAGGTGCGCCGGGATCCGGATCGCGCGGGGCTGCTGGGCCTGTCCTCCGGGGAGATCGGCCAGGCGGTACAGACGGCGCTCGAGGGTACCATCGCCACCCAGCTCCAGCGGGGCGAGCGCCTGGTGGACGTGCGCGTGAGGCTGACGCCCGAGTCGCTGCGTACCCGCTCCCAGCTCGAGCAGCTCCCGCTCGTCATCTCCAGCGGCCAGACGCCGGTGCGGCTGTCCGAGGTCGCCCAGGTGATCGACGGCACCACGCCCGCGGAGATCCAGCGCATCAACCAGCGCGAGGTGCTGATCATCGTTGGCGATCTGGCCGAGGGCGCCAGCCTGGGCGATGCGCTCGGAGAGATGGAGCGCATCCTGGCCGAAGTGAAGCTGCCCCCGGGCGTGTCCTTCATGCCGAGCTTCGCCGCACAGAGCACGCGTGAGCTGCAAAGCTCGCTGCTGATGCTGGGCGCGCTGGCCATCTTCCTGGTGTTCACCGTGATGGCCGTGCAGTACGACTCGCTCGTCGATCCGCTCGTCATCCTCTTCGCCATCCCGCCCGCGCTGGTGGGAGGCATGGCGGGCCTGGTGGTGATGAGAGTGGCGCTGGGGGCCACGGCGCTCATCGGGGCGGTGCTGCTGGTGGGCGTCATCGTGGGCAACGGCATCATCCTCGTGGAGCTGGCCAATCAGCTGCGCGAGGAGTCTCCCGGGCTGTCACGCCTGGAGGCCATGCGGCGCGCGGCCCCCATGCGGCTGCGCCCCATCCTCATCACCACGCTGCTGGCCACGCTGGGCCTGGTGCCGCTCACGGTTGGCTACGGCGAGGGCACCGAGCTGTTGCGCCCGCTGGCCGTCGTCACCTTCTTCGGCCTGAGCATGGGCACGCTGCTCACGCTCTTCGTGGTGCCCTGCCTCTACGTGGCCCTGCACGCATTGCTGGCGTGGCGGCCTGGGACAAAACGCCCCACGGTTTCGTAAGTCAGCGCTATGCGCCTGATTTGACGAAGGTTTTCCGCACGTGGCGCACTGTGACGGAATGCCACAGTGCGCAGTCTGCGCGGTGAGGCGCGGGCTGCCCGTGAGCGGTGAGTGCTGAGTTTCCAAGGGGTTGCCTCGCGCCAGGGCCGTGGCACCGGTGTTGCTCTGGAGAGAGGGCACGAGGCTCTCTATGGAAACGACCCTGTCCTTCAGTGATGCGATGACCCGGCTGTCCGAGACGCTCTACTCCTCCGCCAAGGTGCACGTGAACACCCGTCGCTCGGGACGGCTGACGGAGACGACGCTCAAGGCGGATGCCTGGGAGTACATCACCTTCGACCTGAAGGTGGATGACAAGGGCGAGGTGAACACCCAGGTGGCGAAGTACTGCGCTGGCTACCTGCTGCGCTGCACTGCCTGGATCGAATTCGACGGCCCGGCCACGCGGATCTCCGGCTCCCTCTTCTCCAGCGATGGCGGGGGGCTCCGGTTCGAGAACCTCGGCTCGGGCCAGCCCATCCGGTTCGAGATGACCACGAGCATGTGGCACAGCACGAAGTTCTCCCTGAAGCTGAAGGCCACGCCGGGGCTGCCCGCCGGTGCGGCCCTCAAGGTGCGCTTCCGGATCGGCTACTGACGCCCGGCGCGGTGCTGCGCCTCACGGCCCAGGAGCTGCTCCACCACCTGGTCCAGCTGCTGTTCCCAGGTGGTGCGCCCTACCCGCTCCACCGCCGCCACCGCGAGCTGGGAGCGCAGCGTGGTGTCCGTGGCCGCCCGGCGCAGCTGCTCCAGGATGCACGACACGGTGGGCTCGGCCAGCAGGCAGTTGCGCTCGTGCTCCAGCAGCCAGCGGTTGGCCGGGTTGTCGTTCGTCACCACCGTCACCCCGCAGGCCATCAGCTCGAACGGCAGGTATGAGGGGTGCTTGGTGAACATGAAGCACAGCCCCACGTCGCACTCGCGGTACAGATCCGCCGTCTTCTCGTAGGGCAACACCCCCAGGTTGGTGATGACGCCCTGGAGCCCATAGTGCTCCGGGTTCCACCGCTCGCCCGCGGAGACGATCTCCACCGCGGCTCCCAGCTCGGCCTTGAGCTGACGAAGCACGGCGATTCCCAGCTCGAAGGCGTTGCGCTCGCTGCCGGGCCGCCCGTAGAAGAAGACGCGCAGCGGCCCCCGCTTTGGAGAGCGCCGTGCGTGGAAGATGGCCCGGTCCACCGTGGGCTCGAACCAGCAGCCCTGCATCGGGTAGTTCGCCGTGACGTAGTCGTGCAGTCCCTGGGTGTTGAAGATGCCGTACAGCCCCAGCCGGTACGTCTGCTCGGCCAGCGCCGAGTGCGTCCCCGCGGGCAGGAAGGCCGGCTCGAAGTCCTGGATGAAGTACGCCTTCGCCGTGGCCCGGGGGTGCGCCAGCACCGCGTAGGCGCTCTTCCACAGCGTGGCCACCGCCAGGTCGCACTCCGGCAGCCCAGCTACTTCCTCCAGCCCCTGGAGCACATGGAAGGTGCCCGGTGGCTTCGGAAAGAGCCCCGCGATGCGCGCGGTCATCTCCGCCGCCGTCACGTTCGGGTTGTCATAGATGACCAGATCGCTTTGCGCCCCATGCCGATCGCGCAGCAGCTCCGCGAACCGGAGGATGGTGTGGATGCCCGCGTAAGGGTGGTGGAACGAGGGCAGGAACCAGGTGATGCGCTCCAGCTTCCCCTTCTTGCGCAGCGCCGCCAGCCGGGCCGGTGCCTCGGCCCGGGCCTCACGCACCTGCGCGGAGGTGTGGTCCAGCGCTGGAAGGTGGTCCGCCACGTGCCGCTGGCGCCGTGCCCTCTCGGCCGCCGCGGGATCCTGCGCGCTGGGCAGATCCCGTGACAGCGTGCGCAGCGCCAGCACCTCACCGTCCTCGGTGTGGCGGCGCAGCGAGCAGTCCGGCCCGAGCAGCGTGAGGTTCGGGTTGTAGAAAGGATCGCCCGTGCGCAGGTATGGCCGGTAGGACGCGAAGGACGCCCAGAAGTCCTCCTCGGGCATGCTGTCCAGCCGCCGACTCGCGGACTCGTGGTGGAACAGCTTCGCGTGCGGCGTGTAGAGGACGCGCAGCCCCATGGCCACCGTGCGCAGTCCCAGGTCCACGTCGCTGCCACAGACGATGAAGCGCTCGTCGAACCCGCGCAGCGCCTCGAACACCTCGCGGCGGAGCATGACGCAGGCGCTCGTCACCGCCAGGAAGTCCCGCGTCCAGTCCGGCAGGCCGTAGGGCGTCCACCGTCCCGTGTCCGGCATGCGCCAGAACGGGTGGCCCGCGAAGCCCGTCATTCCAACTGTCACGCCCGCGTGCTGCACGGTGCCATCGGGGAACAGCAGCTTCGCGCCCACCTGCCCCACTTCCGGGCGCTGCGTCTGGCTGATCAGCTCCTCCAGCCAGTCCGGGTGGATGATCTCGATGTCGTTATTGAGGAACAGCAGCAGCTCGCCCCGGGCCTGGCGGGCCGCGAAGTTGTTGATGGCCGGGTAGTTGAACGGGTGGTCCCACGTGAGCTTGCGAATGCGCGGATCCGTCAGGCGGTCCAGCAGCGCGAAGGTCTCCGGCTTCGTGCTGTTGTTGGAGACCAGCAGCAGCTCGTAATGCGTGTAGGCCGTCTTCTCCAGGCTCGTGGTGAGCGTGCGCAGCAGTTCCGGCTTGTCCTTGAAGGGAACGATGATCGAGACGAGTGGCCGGCCCTTCACCGGGTAACGCACCCGGTAGTGGCCCGGCGCCACCTGCTCCACCGTCCCCTCTTCGCCCTGGCGCCTCAGGTGAGCGGCCAGCGCGCGTACGCCCGCGTCCGAGGCGCCCTGCCCTTCCGCCGCACGCCGGTGGCACAGCACCGCCGGCACGTGGGCGATGCGCCGGGCCCGCTCCGACACGCGCAGCAGCAAGTCGTAGTCCTGCGCGCCGTCGAACTCCGGCAGCAGCCCGCCCACCGCCTCCAGCAGCGCGCGGCGCACCACCGCGAAGGGGCCCACGTAGTTCACCGAGCGCATCAGGTCCGGAGACCAGTCAGGCTTGAAGAACGGCTCGAAGCGGCGGCCCGCGTCGTCACAGCGGTCCTCGTCCGAGTACAGCAGGTCCGCCTCGGGCTCACGCACCGAGCGCAGCACCACCTCCGCCAGCGCATGCGGGGACAGCCGATCGCCCGCACGCACGAACGCGACGAGTTCGCCACGGACCATCGAGAGCGCGGCATTCGTCGCCGCGATGCGGCCTCCCGAGCCCAGGCGCACGACACGGATGCGCGGCTCCTTGCGTGCGGCCTCCTCCATCACCCGCTCGACCTGGGCGACGTTCGAGCCATCATCCGCCAGGCACAGCTCCCAGCTCGCATACGACTGGGCGCGCACCGACTCGAGGCTCTCCCGCAGGCGCGGTTCCGCCGCCCCGGAGACCGTCATGACGATGCTGACCAGGGGCGGCTGCGTCAGCCCCTTCACTGCCTCCGCCGCGTGCCGGAAGAGCTCCGGCTCACGCTCGCGGCACCAGGCCGCGTAGTCCTCGGCGCTGGGAGGCTCCACTGGCGCCCGTGTGCCCAGCAGATCCGCCAGGCAGAGGGTGATCTCCTGGTTGTACGTCACCTGCCGCCGGAACACCTCGCGCCACAGCGGCGAGGACGCCCGGGCTCCCAGCGAACTCGCTCGGCTGATGGGATCCGCCAGCTTCAGCAGCTCGGCCACCCGCCTCGAAGCGTCCTCCGGCGAGAGTGAACGGGGCTTCACCGCCTCCGCCAACAGGTCCACTGCGGCCTGGTTCCACTCTCGCTGGCCAGCCAGCAGCTCGCGCAGCAGCGGCCCCATCGCCGTGAGGTACGAGCGCTTCACGAGCCGCACCGCCCGCCCAAGCCCCTGCCCCCGGTGGCCCTTGTGCACGTCCCACTGCGTGGGCTCCAGCACCGGCGTGAGCCGCTTGCGCACCCACTCGGACAGATCCGTCCGGCTGCTGGTGGCGCTCATGCCGTACAGGTGCTCCAGCACGCCGAGCATCTCCCGGTTGAACGCATGCTGGGGCCGCAGCATCTCGATGTGGAACGGCTTCAGCCCCTGCGTGAAGCCGCTCTTGGCGGCGGTGATCGCCCGCCCCAGCTGCTTGCGGTGGGAAGGCGGCACCTCGAACTGGAACACGTCCGACACCAGCCGCGCCGCCTGAATAGGCGTGTGCGCCCGCGCGGGAGACGGAGGCATGCGCCGCCGCAGCTCCTCCTCCAGCAGGCGCAAGGTGCGCAGGTGTGCCGTCAGCTCCGCGCAGTCCGGACCGCTGCACGGGCTCAGCTTCTCCACCAGGCGCCGCTGCGCGGCAATCATCTCCGCCACGTCTCCCGGCTCCAGGGCACTCACCCCGCCCGCCTCCGGCTCCGGCAGGTCCGCCAGCGGCAGGGCTCGCGAAGGCACTGCGGGGCGAGGCGTCTGCGAATCCCCGGCCATGCGCTCAGACCTCGGCCGCGCGCGCAGGAGCCGGAGTCTCGGCCGGGCTGGCCACTTCCACCGACCACTTATGCGGCGGCCGGGCCACGCCATGGTCATCGATGTTCGAGCGGACCTTCAGCTCGTACAGGCTGCGTTGGAAGTCATAGTCCGGCCCGTACTTCGGATGAGCGCTCACGCTGATCGAATACGTGCCCGCCGTCAGCCCCAGCCGCTGGATGGACATGCGCAGCCTGCCCGCGGAAGGCAGCGGCAGGGGCAGCGGCACTCCGTCCACGAAGGTGTTCGTCCCGTAGACGCGTGTGCCTTGCCGATCGAAGAAGGCGATGCCGAAGCCCACGTCCTCCAGCGGCTTCTTGGCGATGTATTCGATCGTCACGTCCAGCGGATCCTCGGTGTCCACCTCGTGCACCTCTTCGCCCGAAGGCTTGAAGAAGCGCACCGCGGCGATCTCCACCTCGAAGGTGCCAAAGCGTGTCTGCGCCGTGCCCTGAGGGCCCACAGTGGGCTTGTTCACCGTCGCCTGCATCACCTGCGGCAGCGCGCCTCCGTCCTTCGACAGCGCCGCGGGCCCCAGAGCCACCGACTGCTCCTCGGCCAGCGCCACCGCGCGCTTGTACTCCTCCACCAGCGCGGCGGGGTTGCCCACCCGCCGGATGCGCCCCGCGTCCACCCACACGCCCAGATCACACCAGCGCTCGATGGTGCTCAGGTCGTGCGTGACGAGGACGATCGTCTTCCCCGCGTTCTTGAACTCCGTCATCTTCGCCATGCTCTTCTTGGCGAAGTGCTCGTCCCCCACAGCGAGGATCTCGTCGATGATGAGGATGTCCGGATCCACGTGCGTGGCCACCGCGAACGCCAGCCGCGCGTACATGCCGCTGGAGTAGGTGCGCACCGGCTCGTCCACGAATTCGCCCAGCTCGCTGAAGGCGATGATCGTGTCCATCCGCTCGCGGATCTCCGCCCGCGTCATGCCCAGGATGATGCCGTTGATGAGGATGTTCTCCCGGCCCGAGAAGTCCGGGTGGAACCCCGCTCCCAGGTCCAGCAGCGCGGAGATGCGCCCGTGCATCTCCAGTGTCCCCGAGGTGGGCGTGTAGATGCCCGTCATCAGCTTGAGCAACGTGCTCTTGCCCGAGCCGTTGCGCCCGATGATGCCCACCGTCTTGCCCTTGGGAATCGTCAGGTCGATGCCACGGATGGCTTCGATATAGGTCTGGTCCTTACCGCCTTTGCGCTGGCCGGTAAGCCAACGCACCAGTTCGGACTTGAGCGTGGTGTGCTCGCGCTTGATGGTGCTCTTGCGGAAGCGCTTGACGAGGTTGCGGATAACGATCGCGTCCATGGCTCAGACCACCTCCGCGAACTCCTCGCGGCGGCTTTCGAACACGCTCGAGGCCAGCCACAGGAGCACCACCGCGATCCCCACCCACAGCGCCAGTGGCCCCATCGCGGGCACCCGGTGGTCATAGAAGATGGCCTGGTAGGACGTGGCCATCACCGCCATGGGGTTGGCCAGCAGCACGATGTCCCGGAACTTCTCGGGGATGCTGTCGGCCCGGTAGAAGATGGGCGTGACGAAGAACCACATCGTCAGCACGTTGCCCAGAATGTGCTGCAGGTCCCGGAACCTCACGTTGATGGCCGAGAACAGGTACACCAGCGCCAGCGTCACCCACAGCTGCACGAACACCACCAGCGGGAAGAAGACCAGGTGCCAGCTGGGGTAGCGGCCGAAGATGAGGCCCAGTACGAACAGCAGCGGCAGCGACAGCAGGAAGTTGATCAGGTTGGTGGTCACCACCGTGGCCGGCAGCACCTGCGCCGGGAAGCGCACCTTGGTGAGCAGATCACGCCGGTCGCTGATCGCGCTCGCCCCGCCTCCCACGGAGCTGGAGAACCAGATCCACGGCAGCAGCCCGATGAAGACGAAGTACGTGTAGTGCTCGATCTGCTGCCGCATCCACACGGAGAACAGCAGCGAGTAGACGATCATCTGCATCGTCGGGTTGAGGAACGTCCACAGGAACCCGAGCACGGAGCCGCGGTACCGCGCTTTCAGTTCTCGCTGCGTCAGGCTCAGCAGCAAGCCGCGGTACAAGTAGAGCTCTCGAAGGTTGCGCAACATGCGGCGCTATCCCTACACCAGAGCATGCTCCACCGCGAGCGTCCCGGCACAATCAGGGCAGGCAACCAGGCGGGACGGGGTAGATTTTTCCGTTGGGTTTCCAAGGGATGGACAGCTCCCCGTTCTTCGGAGGATCCTCGACATCCGAGGCCCGGAGTCCACGATTGTGGGCCTTTCCTCCTCGACGACGGGACGCCGTGAAAGACCACGCACACACCGCCAGCGGTGGGGCTCGCTTCGTTGGGAAGGAGGCTCGGACCTTCGCCGAGCTGCTCCGGCGTCGCGCGGCCGAGCACGGCCAGGTGCCCGCGTTCACCTTCATGGGCGCGGAGCCCACGGGGGATGTGACGCTCACCTACGGCGAGCTGGATCGCCGGGCCCGGGCGATCTCGTTGGAGCTGGAGGCGCGGGGGCTTTCCGGGCAACGTGTGCTGCTCCACCTGCCCGCGGGGCCCACCTACCTGGCGAGCCTCTTTGGCTGCTTCTACGCGGGTGCGATCGCGGTGCCGGTGCCCGCGCCGCTGTTCGACGCGGAGCGCCTGGGCCCGAAGCTGCTGGCGGCCATTGCGCAGGACTCGGGAGCCGCCGCCGCGCTGGTGAGCGGTCCGCGCCCCGCCGAGGGCCAACGCCTGACGGTCGAGGGCCTGGCGTCGCATGTCGATCTGATCGCGGCGGAGGCCATCACCCCGGGGCCCGTTCCTCCGGACTGGACGCCGCAGCTGCAGAACTCGCGCACGCTGGCGGTGCTTCAGTACACGGCGGGCCACAGCGGCGCGCCCAAGGGCGTGCGCGTGACGCACGCCAACCTGCTGGACAACGCCGAGGGCCTGCGCCGCGGCTTCGGCCACACGCAGACGGACAAGATCCTGCTCTGGCTGCCCACGCACCAGGGACTGGGGCTGATCGAGGGTGTGCTCCAGCCGCTGTACTCGGGCGTGCCCGCGGTACTGCTGCCGCCGCAGGTCTTCTTCCAGCGGCCCGCCCGGTGGCTGGAGGCGATCTCCACGCACGGAGCGACGATCAGCGGCGCCCCGGACTTCGCCTATGCGTTGTGCGCTCGCACCGTCACGGAGGCCGAGCGGGCCCGGCTGGACCTGAGCCGCTGGCGCATCGCCTTCACCAGCGGCGAGCAGGTGCGCGCCGAGACGATGGAGCACTTCGCGGCCCGCTTCGCGCCGTGCGGGTTTCAGCTGAAGGCCTTCCGCCCGGTGTACGGGCTGACGGAGTGCGCGTACCTGGTCGCCTGCGGCAAGTCCGAGGAAGGCCCCACGCTGCGCGAAGTCACTCCAGACGCCCTGGCGCGGCAGCGCATCACCGAGAGCCCCGGCGCGCCGGTGAAGTTGGCGAGCTGCGGCCCCGCGCCCAGCCTGCAGGTGCTGATCGTCAACCCGACCACGCGCGTGGCCCGGGGCGATCAGGAGATCGGCGAGGTTTGGCTGTCAGGCCTGAGCGTGGCGGACGGGTACTGGGGCCAGGTGGCCACCACCGAGGAGGCCTTCCGTGGGCGCCTGGCCAGCGCCGCCAGCGGCACACGGGCCTTCCTGCGCACGGGAGACCTGGGCGCCTGGGCCGGCGGAGAGCTGTACATCACCGGCCGGATCCGGGATGTGCTCATCTGGGAAGGCCAGGACCTGCGGCTGAATGATCTCGAGTTCGACGTGGAGTCG
>DASVVJ010000777.1:0-13310 GCA_036389955.1 Myxococcaceae bacterium | reverse complement strand
GGCGTCCAGGTTGCCGCGGCATTCCTGGTAGCAGCGGGAGATCTCCTCGGCGCTCAGGTCTCCGGCGGTGCGGATGTGGGGGTACTTCTCGAGCAGGTCGTAAATGGAGGAGCGGGGAATGCCCAGCCGGTCCGCGGCGGGCTTGAGGTCCCACTCGCTCTCGCGCAGCGCGGCCAGCAACTCACCTTCCGTCACGTCTGACGCCTTGCGGCGAGAGGACCCCTTCGCGTCGGGCACAGGCTTGGCGTCTGGGGCGGGCTTGGGCGCCGGGGCGGGCTTGTGGGCCGGGTTGGGGGTGGGCTCCGAACCCAACACGTGCTTCACCTCGGCCACGGGCGTGGGGCGGCCAGGCCGGGCCATCACCGACGCCGTCAGCTCCTTCTCCAGCCGGGGATCCAGGCGCAGCCGTGTCTGGCCCCGGCTGCCGATGATCAGCTGGCGCGTGAGGTTGCGAAGCTGGCGGATGTTGCCCGGCCACCCGTAGCGCACCAGGCGCGCGGCCAGCGGCGCCGGCAACCAGGGCTCGGTGGACGAGTCCTCGGGCTTGAGCCGCCAGGCCTCGCCCATGGCCTCCAGCTCCTCGCGCGCGAAGTGGTGGAACAGCAGGCCAATGTCCTCGCGCCGCTCGTTCAGCGGGGGCACGCGAATCTCATAGCCCGCCAGCCGGTGCAGCAGCGGCGCCTTGAAGCGCCCATCCTGAATCTGCTGCTCCAGGTGCGCGTCCGTGGCCGCCACCAGGCGCACGTCCACGGTGATGGGGTGGCGCTCGCCCACCGGGTAGATTTCTCCCGTCTCCAGCACCCGAAGCAGCATCACCTGCACCTCGGGGGGCGCCTCGCCCACCTCGTCCAGGAAGAGCGTGCCGCCGTGGGCCGCGAGGAAGAATCCCTCCCGGTCCTTCACCGCGCCGGTGAAGGAGCCCTTGCTGACGCCGAACAGCTCCGAGGCCGCCAGCTCCTTGGGAATGGCGCCCAGGTTCACGCTGACGAACACCTTGTCGCGCCGCGCGCCGCACTGGTGAATGGCCCGGGCGATGAGCTCCTTACCCGAGCCCGTCTCGCCGCGGATCAGCACCGGTACGTTCAGGTCCGCCACCTGTTCAATATGGCGGCGCACGTGCTGCAGCCCCACGCTGGTGCCCACCATGCCCAGCGCATCCACCGCGTCCCGCGAGGCGGGGTCCGCCCAGTGCAGCAACAGCACCACGCGCTCGGCGAGCTCCAGCGGCACGCCCACCGCCAGCTCCTCGGGAGAGAATTCCCAGGGTTCCTTCACCAGCTCGCCTGCCAGCAGCACACGGCTGCCTTCACCGGGCAGCAGCCGGACCGCTCCGGCCGGGCCCGGAGCGAACACCACGGGCTTGCGGCTGAGAAAGGGATCCGACAGGGGCAGCCCCAGCACGGCATCCGGGCGCATGAAGTCCGGGCCATTGCGCGAGACGGCCATCTCATAACCCGCGGCCACCGCATCCATCAGCAGCCGCTCTCCTACGCGGTGCGCCATGGGGTGCGAGACGATGGTCAGCGCCGGGACCAGGCGCGACACCGGCTCACTGGCGCTGCGCTTGCGCACACCGATGGTGGATTCGTCCGTGCTCCTGCCCGCGCCCATGAGGTGGTCTGCTCCCCGGCTGGCTACCGTCCCGAGTCTGACACTGTACCGGACCGCCGCGGGCACCGCGCTGCCTTCTGTTCAGCCGGAATCCGACAGAGCAAGCAGGCGCGCACTCCCCGTTGACGCGCGGAGGCCTAAAATTCGGTGTGTGAGCCCAGAGGAGCACAAGGGAAGTGTCCTCATCGTCGAGGACGACGAGGACATCCGTGCGGCCATGGCGGAGCTGCTCGAGGGCGAGGGCTTCGAGGTCTCGGTGGCCTCCAACGGCCAGGAGGGTCTGGAGGTACTGGAACAGCTGGGGCAGCCGTGCCTGGTGCTGCTGGACCTGATGATGCCGGTGATGAGCGGGGAGGACTTCCTGCGGCACGTGCGGGAGAACCCCCAGTTCGCGCCGGTTCCCGTCATCATCGTCACCGCCAGCGGACGCCAGCCGCTGCCGGGCGCCCAGGGCATTCTCAAGAAGCCCTTCGAGATTGGCGACCTGTTCGCCACCGTTGCCGCGCACTGTGGCTGACAGGATGGAGAGCCTGCTCGATTTGCTGGCCACCCAACGTGAGGAGGTGGCGCGCTGTTTCGAGGGCGCACTGCGGGCCCGCTTGCCCACGGCGGAGCGCTCGGCGTTGCGGGGCAGCCTGCCGCGCCTGCTCGATGGGTTGCAGGCCGCGCTCGAAGCCGGGCCTCAGGGGCTTGCGCCCACCGTGGCCCGGGTGCGTGTGCCGGGATTGCCCCGGAGCGGAGCGGGACCAGGCTTCAGCGTGGAGCAACTGGTGCAGGAGCACGGCCTGCTGCGGGACTGTCTGCTGCGGCTTCTGGAGGAGCGGGGTGGGAGCCTGCGGCTGTCGGAGCTGCGGGTGCTGCACCGCTGCATGGATCAATCGCTGGAGTCAGCCCTGGCGGATCAGGAGCGGCAGGATGCGGTGGCGCGCAACGCGGCGCTGCTGGAGGCCATTCTGCAGAGCATTCCCGACGCGGTGTACGTGGGAGACATCACGGGCATCACCCACGCCAACGCCCCGGCGCGGGCGATGATCGGCGAGCGCTTCGAGCACCTCACGCCGCTGAGCCTGGGGGAGCTGTTGCACTGCCGCTGTCTGGAGACGGGCGCGCGGCTGGCTCCCGAGGAGGAACCCTTCGCGCGGGCGCTGCGGGGCGAGGCCGTCACGCGCGAGGTGATGATCCGCCACCCGGGCAGCGGGAAGGACCTGGTGGTGCGGTGCGCGGCGGCGCCGGTGCGCATGAGCGAGCACATCGTCGGGGCGGTGGCAGTGAGCACGGACCTGACCGAGCACCAGCTTCGCGAGGAGGAGCTGCGGCGCACGGCGGAGTTCCGGGAGCGCTTCCTGGGCATCGTCAGCCATGACTTGCGCAACCCGCTCAACTCCATCTCGCTGTCGGCCAACATGCTGCTGCGCGAGGAGGAGTTGCCTGCGCGGTCCCGGAAGACGGCGGGGCGCATCACCCAGAGCGCCGAGCGGATGGGACGGATGATCAGCGACCTGCTGGACTTCACCCGGGGGCGGCTGGGTGGTGGCATTCCGCTGACGCGCCGGCCCGGGGATCTGCGGCAGATCTGCCGGCCCGTGCTGGAAGAGCTGGGAATGGGCGGGCCGGGCAGCCCGCTGCGGCTGAGCACCGAAGGAGACTTTCAAGGCGAGTGGGACGCGGACCGGCTGGCCCAGCTGGTGGGCAACCTGGTGAAGAACGCGCTGGACTACAGCCCTCAGGGCTCACCGGTGACGGTGTCGCTGAGTGACGAGGGCACCTGGATCCGGCTGGAGGTGCACAACCACGGTGAGTCCATTCCTCCAGAGGTGCTGCCCCGGCTCTTCGAGCCGTTCCGCCGGGGCATGCGCGAGGGGGAGGAGTCCCAGCACTCGGGGTTGGGCCTGGGGCTGTTCATCGCCCGGCAGATCACCCAGGCGCATGGCGGGACACTGGAGGCGCACTCCACTCAAGAGGACGGCACCACCTTCCGTGTGCGCCTACCCCGGGCCATGCCCGACGCGTGAGCGCGGGGCTCAGGGGAGTGCCAGACCGTGGCGCTCCAGGTCCTCGGGGGTGTTCACGTTCACCAGCGAGCGCAGCTCTGGATCCACGGCTCTCAGCGCCGCTTCGGGCAGCAGTCGCGAGCGACCGCTTGCGAGGAACTCGCGCAGGGAGGGGTCTCCGTGCTCCAGGGCCTTGCCCCAGGAGACCGAGAGCGCGGTGCGGTACACGGCGAGCAGGGGCTCCACCCGGCCGCCGACCGTGAAGCACAGCGCGTCGAGGTCCGGGCTTCGAGCCTCCAGCAGGAGGCGCACTGCCTCGGGTGAGACGAAGGGCATGTCACAGGCCACGGCCAGCACCCACTCGGTCCGCGCCGCCACCAGCGCCGCGTGTACGCCCCCGGGCGCACCTTTTCCCGGCACCACGTCCGCCACCGTGCGCAGTCCGAAACGGCTGTAGGGCTCGGGGGCGTTGGCCACCAGCAACACGTCCGCGAACAGGGGCGACAGGTCGAGCAGCCGCTCCAGTACCGTGCGCCCCTGGAGCTTCAGCAGCCCCTTGGGGGTACCAGACAGCCGCCGGCCCTGTCCTCCAGCCACCACTGCCAGCGTGACGTCTGTTACACGGTGCATGGCGGGCTGCAGTCTGCACCCTCGGTGGGCCCTTGCGGTAGCTTCGTCACCACGCTCATGTCGCTCACGCCTCTCATCTCCGCGCGGCAGGCCGCGCTTGGCGCCATCACTCCCGCGCCACCCGAGCCCGTGCCGCTGCCTCAGGCCCATGGCCGCTTCCTGGCCCGTGCCGTCCAGGCCGAGCGCTCGCTGCCTGGCTGCGACAACTCCGCCATGGATGGGTGGGCCGTGCGCGCCGAGGAGACTCGCGGCGCTACCCGGGACCGGCCCGCGCGGCTGCGCATCGTCGACACCGTGTATGCCGGTGCGCTGCCCTCGCGCACGATTCAGCCGGGTGAGGCCGCTCGAATCTTCACCGGTGCGCCCGTTCCCCCCGGCGCCGATGCCATCGTCCGCCAGGAGGCCGCTCGCGCCGAGGTGGATGGCCATGTCTCCGTGTTCATCACCGTTCCTCCGGGGAATGACATCCGCCGGACGGGGGAAGAGGTGGTGGCTGGGACCGCGCTCTTCCCGGCCGGGCAGCGGGTGGACTCGGCGGTGCTGGGGGTTCTTGCCTCCATGGGGGCCGCGACCGCGCTTGTGCGCCCGGTGCCTCGGGTGGCGGTGCTCGCCACGGGCGATGAGCTGATCTCTCCCGGCACGCCCGCGCTTCCGCATCAGGTGTACGAGAGCAACCTCGTCCTCGTCTCCGCACTGGCCCGCGAGGCGGGCGCGGAGATTGTGGCCACCGAGCGCTCCCGGGACGAGGACGTGCCGCTGCGGGCCGCCATCACCCGGCTGGCGGAGCAGGCCGAGATCCTCTTCACCACCGGCGGCGCATCCGTGGGAGACAAGGACCGCGTCAAGCGCGTGCTCACGGAGCTGGGAGCGCGCTTCTTCGTGGACGGTGTGGCGCTCAAGCCGGGCAAGCCCGTGGCGGTGGCGCGGCTCGGAGACACGGCGGTGGTGGTGCTCCCGGGGAACCCTGGCGCGGCGACGGTGGCGTTTGATCAGCTAGGCAGGCCGCTGCTCCTCAAGCGTCAGGGAGTGCTGGAGCAGCGGCGGCGCCTGCGCGTGCGGCTCTCGGAGCCCCGGCACAAGCAGGCGGGGCTTACCTACCTGATCACCGCCTTCGTGGAGTACCGCGAGGGCGAGGGGTTGCCCTGGGCGCGGCTGCGTCCCCAGGGGGCGGGGCAGATTCTCCAGAACGTGGACGCCGAGGGCTATGCGGTGCTGCCTCCCGGCCGTGCGGACTTCGCCGAGGGGGATGAGGTGGACCTGGAACTCTTCGATCGGCCCCGCTACGTGGCGGTGGAAGAATGAAGGCGCCTCCCGCGCTGAGCGTGGTGGGCTGGTCCGGCGCGGGGAAGACGACGCTGGTGGAGCGGCTCATCCCCGAGCTGCGCGCCCGGGGCCTGCGCGTGGGCGTGGTGAAGCACTCCTCGGACAGCCATCCGCTGCACCGCGCGGGCAGCGACACCGGACGCTTCGAGCATGAGGGAGCCGAGCTGGTCGCCTTCGCCACTCCTGCGGGCGTGCAGGTGACGGTGAAGGAGCCGCCCGCGCAGGCCCTGCTTCCGCTGCTCGCGCGCTTCGCGGACGCGGTGGACCTGGTGCTCGTGGAGGGCTGGAAGGAGGGCCCTCTGCCCAAGTTGGAGGTGTGGCGCGAAGGCCAGGGAACACTGCTGGCCGCCAGCCGTACGGAGGTGCTCGCGGTGGTGACGGATGCGCCCACGCTGCCGACGGGAGCTCCCGTGGGGCTGCGGCGCTTCGGAACGGGAGAGGTGCGGGAGATCGCGGAGTTCATCGCGCGCCTGGCGCGGGAGCCGTCCCATGAGCCGTGAGGAGAAAGGCGTCACGCGGCGACCCGTGGTGCGGTTTTCGGAGAACACCGCCGCCGCGCCAGAGGAGGACCTGGTGGCCGTGGAGGAGCCGCTGGAGGTCCGCGTCAGCGGCGACACCGTGGCCATCACCATGCGCACCCCGGGCCAGGATCGCGAGCTGGCGGTGGGCTTCCTGTTCTCCGAGGGCATCATCCGCTCGGTGGATGATCTCGGCGGCGTGGCCTACTGCGGCCGGCCGGGCGAGGAGGGCTGGGGCAACGTGCTCGAGGTGACGCCCGCAGCCGGGCTGGTGCTGGAAGTCGAGCGGGTGAGCGCGGCCCGGCGCGGAACACTCACCACGGCGGCCTGTGGCGTGTGCGGGCGGCGCAGCGTGGACGACTTGATGTCGGTGTGCTCGCCGGTGGCGCCTGGGCCGGTGCTCGCCCCCGAGGTCATCGCTCAAGCCACCGAGCGGCTGCGCGAGGTGCAGCGAAACTTCGGCCAGACGGGCGGAGTCCACGCGGCGGCAGCGCTGGACTCGAGTGGAGCCCTGCTCGCGGCCGCCGAGGATGTCGGGCGGCACAACGCGGTGGACAAGGTGGTGGGCACGCTGGTGCTGAGTGGAGCGGTGCGCTCCTCACGGGCCTCGGTGAGTGACGCGCCGCCTCCGCCGGAGCGGCTTGCCACGGTGCTGGTGGTGAGCGGACGCGCCAGCTTCGAGATCATCCAGAAGGCGGCCATGGCGCGCATCCCCGTGGTGGCCAGCGTGTCGGCGGCCAGCTCGCTCGCGATCGAACTCGCCGAGCGCATGGGCATCACCCTTGCCACGTTCGTCCGCGGCGGACGCTTCAACCTCTACACGCACCCCGCGCGCGTGAAGCTTCCGTAGCGCCTACCGGAGACCAGCCCTCTCTTCCGGCAGGCCGGCCAACACCTCCCTCTGCCATATAGGATGAGGACCATGCTTCCGCTCCTGCTTCTTCTCATGACGGCACAGGTGCCCGCGGTTCCAGGCGAGACCACGCTGGTGTCCTTCTGCAAGCGGCTCAGAGCCTCCGCCTGCCAGGAACTGCGGAGGGTGAACCCCAAGCTGGCCGACGCCATCGAGGCAGAAGCCTTGAAGGCCGCGCAGCAGCTGGCGGCGCAGCGGGCAGCGGAAGAAGAGTCCTCAGGAACAGAGGATGCCAAGGCCGCCGAGGCTGACGAAGAAGCCTCATCGGAAGATTCCGACTGCCAGGGCCAGAATCACCATGCCATTTCCAAGCCCATCGCCAGGGTACTGGCGAGGCATGCAACCCTCGCCGGGCTGTACGAACCGAGGGACGAGCGCTTCAAGACCCAGGCAAAGGACAAGGCGTCACACTGCGGCTACCAGAAATGGCACCGGGATGTAGACAAGGAAGTCATCGAGTGGCTCAGGAAAGAAGCCAAAGCGACACCCGAGCAGTTCGAGAAGTACCTGCGAGAAATCTACAACCGCCCGGAGATGCGCAAGAGGTTCCCCAATGGACTCTGAGCCATCGGCGGCCCCTCGCTTTTTCGTGGTCGAGGGCGTCATGTGGGGGTTGCATGAGACCACGTATTACGAAGTCGAACCCGTCAACCTTGCACCCGCCGCCCGTTGTCCCCGGTGCAACGGCGTCATCAGCATGAAGACCTGGCTACCGCCTTATGTCTGCGACCTGGAGTTGCACGGAACGTCCCTGGGCGATTTCGTCCGTGGGCCCGGCGACGACGTGCTCATCTCCGAGCGCATGGCGGAGGCTTTCCGGGCCGAGGAACTCACGGGCCTGACGGGCTTCCATCCCGTCGAAATCCGCCGCGTGCTCAAGCGGCGAAGGCGCATCGATCCCGGCCCCCTGCCCCGCTATTTCATGGTCTCCGCCTGCTTTGGCCGGGGCGCCGTGGATGACGCGCACAGCCTCTTTCGCCGCAGAGAGCCCGTCACCTGCCCGGAGTGCCGCTACACGGGCATGCACTCCATTCACGGCTTCGCGCTGGAGCCAGGCACCTGGGCGGGAGAGGACGTCTTCCGCCCCCGCGGCATTGCCGGCAGCATCGTCGTCTCCGAGCGTTTCGCCGCCTTCCTCCAGCGCCACCCGTTCACGAACATGAAGCTGATCCCCATTGAAGAGTACGTTTGGGATCCGCTCCGCCTGGGCCCACCTCCAGCCACCTGCGTGGTTCCCGACTGAGCGCCACCTCAGCTCATCGCGAGCCGCTGCCGCCAATCCGCCACGTCCGCCGGTGAATCACTCACCCGCACCGAGCCATCCTCCGGCGAACGAGAGAGCACCCGCACCTCCGTCGGCGCCACGTACCCCAGCACCTCGGGCGCGGACGAGGCGAGCACCACCTGAATCGGGCTGCCACTGAGCTCTCCCGTCGACAGCCGCCGCAACATCCCCATCAACTCCCCCAACAACCACGGCGGCAGCCCCCGCTCCGGCATGTCCAGCGTCACCACGTCCGGCGGCGGCTTCTGGTACGGCAGCACCAGGTAGCCCAGCAACAGCAACGCCGTGTCCCCCACCTTGTCCGGCGCGAACCACAGGTCCTCGCGCCACCGATCCCTGAACCTCAACCGCTGCGTGCGTGGGCTCGTCGCCTGCACCTCCACCCCCGCCACCGTCGGCACCAGCCGGCACAGTTCCTCCACCACCCGCTGCCGCTGCCCAGGCGCCAGCGCGGCGAACACTCCCGCCAGGTTGTCTCCCGTCCGGTTCAGCACCGTCGAGCGTCCCGGGCTGCTGTCCTCCCGCATCGCCGCCACGTCCAACGCCAGCGCCTGCAGGGCGTGCGTCTGCATCGGCGTGGAGTCCATCGCCGTCAGCGGGTACTCCGTCCGCGTACTCCGCCCGTTCTGGTAGCGCCACTCCACCGCTGCTCGCTGCTGCTCGTCCTGCTGCCAGAAGTCCTTCACGTTGCAGCCAGGTTGCAGATCCAACCCGTCCAGCACCGCCGTCTTCCCCGACGCCTGCGGCCCCACCAACACCGTCAACGGCTCCAGCGACAGCTCCACTCTGCGCAAGCACCGGAAGTTCTCGAACCGGACCGACTGAATCATTCCCTTTTCCTGCCGGCGCCCTCGCCCTGCGCGCCTCCGTGTCTCCGCGGATGCCTCCCGCCCGGACAGCCCCGGGCGTCCCAGAAGCGGACACTTCCGCTTCTACAGGACGGGCAAGCCCCGCTGAAAATTTCTGCTCAAGCTGATTGTAGTGGTTTCTCGAAATCCTGTCTTTCCAGCGGGCTAGCCCCGGGGGCGCCAGCAGCGCGCACCCCTCGCAGCGCATTCGGGCGCGCAGGCGAACCTCTGAAGTTCCAGGGGCTTAGAAAGACACCCGTGCTCCCGCATCATTATATGCGGGAGTTCGACCTCAGCCGGGGTGGGACAGCTGGCGCATCAGCTCGGCGTGCTCCGGGTAGCGGGCCAGCAGCGTGGCCCGGGGCGGCATCTCCCAGTCCGCGAAGTCGAACCCGGGCGCCACCGTGCACCCCACCAGCGTGTACTCCCCCTGCGTCCGCGCCGCCTGCAGCACCCCGGCGGGGATGACGGCCTGAGGCCGCTCGCCCCGCGCCACGTCCCGGCCGAGCACCACCGTCTCCAACCCCCGCTCGCCCACCACGTACAACGTCAGGGGCGCCCCGTCGTAGAAGTGCCACACCTCGTCGGAGCTCACCTGGTGCCAGGCGGCAATCGCTCCGCGGGGCAGCAGGTAGTAGATGGCGGTGCCTGCGGAGCGCGGCCCTCGCGGCGTCTGCACCTGAGTGGCCGCGCGGTACGTCTCCTGGTAGTAGCCGCCTTCGGGATGCGGCGTGAGCCCCAGCGTGCGCACCAGGTCGTCAACCATGCACTCACTGTAGCGGCTCGCTCGCACCGGGAACACCCCGCGTGCCCCCTGCTCAACCCATAGGGTCCCGTTTCTTGAGTCAACCTTCCCAACGGGTCATACTGCTCCAGCCCGTCCTCATGGGTCACATGGCCTCGAGCCGAGACATACGCTGGAGGAGACGCGACAGGCAAGTGGTCGAGCGGCTCCGCTCCGAGCGTCTCTGGAGCACGCTTGATGCAGCACCCCTTCCACCTGCTACCGGACATGATGGTGGGCCCCTGGCGTATCAAGGCCCGTCTGGGAGCGGGAGGCTTTGGCGCCGTCTTCCGTGTCGAGGCCGAGGGCCAGTCGTACGCCCTCAAGTTCGCCGCGCACGGGCCTGACAGCGGCGATGCCAACCGCACCGACGCGCGGGCCCAGCGTGAGCTGGCGTGCCTGCTGCTCATCCAACACCCCAACGTGGTGCGCGTCTGGGGCCACGGCCGCTGGCCCCACCCCACCCAGGGCTTCCACTACGTCGTCATGGACTATGTGGAGGGCCCCACGCTGGCCGACTGGGTGAAGCACGCGCGCCCCACGCTGCGCCAGGTGGTGAAGCTGTTCGACACGCTGGCGCTCACGCTCCAGGCGCTGCACGCGCAGGGCATTCACCACCGGGACCTGAAGAGCACCAACATCCTGGTGCGCGCCTCGGACGGGGCGCCGGTGCTGGTGGACTTCGGCGCCGCCGAGCACGCCACCTCCGCCTCGGCCGCCGTGCCGCTCACCGAAGGGCCTCTGCCCCCGGGCACCCCGCACCTGCGCACCCCCGAGGCGCTGCGCTTCCACCGCGAGCACTACGACAACCCGCTGGCCCACTACACCTTCCGGCCCACGGACGACCTCTACGCCCTGGGCGCCACGCTCTACGAGGTGCTCACCGGCACGCCGCCGTTTCCCCCCACCATGCCGCGCGACGTGCTCATCTCGGTCATCGAGACGAAGATGCCCGTCTCTCCCGCGGCCACCAACCCGAGCGTGCCTCCGGCCCTGGCGGACCTGGTGCTGCGGCTCCTGGCGAAGCGCCCCGATGACCGCCCCGCCAGCGGCCAGGCCCTGCACGAGGCCTTCGAGGCGTTGCTCCGCGAGGACCCCGCGCGCCTGGATCAGCCGCTGGCCCCCAGCACGGACGCCGTGACGACGGAGGGCAATGGAGGCAAGCCTCCCTCCTTCAGCGAGGAGCCCTCGGAGCCGTCCCTGCTCCCGAGCACGGCCCCCCCGAGCGAGGCCAGTGCTCCCACCGTGCTCGAGGAGCACACCGCTGCCGGCGCCTCCCGCGCGGGAGCTCAGCACCCGTGGCGCTTGCGCCTGGCGGGCCTGGTGCTGCTCGTGCTGCTGAGTGTGGGCCTGTGGCGCTTGGCCAGCCAGAGCGTGACGGCCCCCGCTGGGACTGAGCCCGCCCCCCACCCCGAGGCCTCACCTGCCCTGCTCTCCCCGGACGCGGGCCTGCCGCTCCTGGCGCAAGTCCTCCCCGACGCAGGCCCTCTCACCGCTCCCCTCGCCGCCGTGCCTCCCACCTCCCCACAGGAGATCAAGCCCATGAGGAACCCTTTCCTGAAGCCCCCTCCCGTCTCGCCGAAGCAACCGCCCGCGCGGGAGGCAAGCTCCCGCGCCTCCACCGCCGTCGCCCTGGCGACTGCCTGTCAGTTGGTAGGCGGCTGTGCGTCCACGCCTACCGGCTCGCCAGACCCCGTCCCGTGCCCACCGGGCTCCTGGGAGGTGATGGAGAAGGAGTTCGGCATCACCGACTTTGGCAACGACGAGGTCTTCATGCCGGGCAATACCAAGGGGGCCGACTTCGACGAGGATGACTACGTCACCGTCTCCGAGGGCCCCAACTACGTCATCGTCCGTGGGGGAGACCGCTGGAAATTGATTCCTCCAGGCTCCAAGCTCATCGGCGAGTTCTACTACCGGGACCGGCTGTATGGGCGCTTCACCCAGCTGGAGCTGCCCAACCGGCAGCGCCGGCCCTACTGCGGCATCCTGATGGACGTGTATGGAACCCGGCCGGGGCTGGACATTCTCCCGGGCTCCAAGCCCGGCGCCATCCGGGTGGTTCCGGTGGCCGCCGTGTCCGCCTCGAAGTACGGCCACTGAGGGGGCAGCCGCCACCGAAGCCAGGTGGCTGTCGGCGGCCCTTGCCAGAGAGGCATGATAGAGCCGGATATCCCGCGCACATCCTTTCTCGGAGGTCTCGCCGCATGCGCTCCCCCCGCTCCGCCCTGCTCCTGGTGCCCGTGCTGCTGGCGGGTGCCATGCCCGCGCGGGCGCAGCCTCCTACCTGCCAGGCGGGAGTCACTCGCCTGGAGCTACCTGCCACGCTGGCGGCGCCCACCGAGCTGTGCATCCACCCGAGCCGCTACACCACGCTGGTGTTCGATGCGCCCCTGGCCACGGGTGGCGTGGAACTCGAGGGCCGCGAGCACTTCCGGCGGGTCGAGGGCTCGGACAAGGTGCTGCTGCTGGTGCCCTCGGAGCGGCTGCCACCGGGAGCGCGGCTCGAGCTGCAGGTGCACTTCGCCGAGGGCCAGGTGCCCCCGAGCGCCCGCTTCACCCTGGTGGCGCACCCGGAGCTGGCCGCGCAGGTGGTGGAGGTGTCGCACGCCCCGGCTCCCGCGAGCGCGAGTGCGGACCAGACGCGGCGGCTCGAGGAGCAGCTGCAGCAGTGCGAGGCCCGGGTGGCGAGCCTCTCCTCGCAGTCCACCGACGCGCTGGCCCTGGTGCACGCGGTCATCAGCGGGAAGCTGGACGACACGGGCATGGCCTCTCAGCTGTTGAAGAAGGGGGACTTCGCTCAGGGCCCCGGAGAGAGCGTCGAGCTTCAGAACCTCACGCTCTACCGCTCGCGCCGGGCGCTGGCCTTGAAGGTGCGCGTGAAGAACGCGGCGGCCAACAAGCCCTGGGTGCTGGAGGGCGCCACGCTGCTGGGGAGCACCGGAGAAGCGGTCCAGACGGTTGCCGTATTCCCCCGGGAACCGCTGGCGCCAGGCGCCACGGAGACGCGCTGGATCGAATGGGCGATGCCTCCTTCCAAGGACAAGGACAAGGAGCCGTCGAGCTACACCCTGCACCTGTGGGACGCGGGCAAGGCGCGCACCGCCACGGTGCCGGGCCTGAAGCTGCCGTGAGGGGGCGCCCTCACGCGGCGCCCTTGCGGCCTCGGGCCGGCTTGCTCTTGGCCACCATGGCGCCAGCGATGAGGCTCAGCAGCTTCACCTGAGCGGGGCTGAGCTTGCGCATGCGGCGCACCAGCCGGCGCATGTCCGCCGAGTCGTCCGCCCGCGGCTTGAGCTCCTCCTTCGGGTTGTTGGCCTCGGCGCCCAGGGGCTCCAGGCCGAGCAGCTCGTGCGGTGCCACGTTGAGCACCACGCACATGCGCCGCAGGTTCTCCACGCGCGGCA
>DASVVJ010000776.1:0-5781 GCA_036389955.1 Myxococcaceae bacterium | reverse complement strand
TACCAGGGGATGATCGTCTTCGTGATGCCCGGCTCACCGCAGGCGGTGCGGCTGGCGCTCCGAGAGCTCATCCTGCCGGAGCTGGGGCACCTGGTGCGCGAGATGACGCGCTGAGTGCTGGGACGCCGTAAGGGCCGCCCCCGAGCCTCAGTGCGACGGGGCGGGAGCAACCTGCTCCTCGTCGTCGCGGGTGCGCCGGGCCTCGCCCCGCAGGCGCTGCACCAGCACGTACAGCCCCGGGATGAAGATCAGGTTCACCACGGTGGACACCAGCATGCCGCCGAAGATGGCCGTGCCCAGTGAGTTGCGCGCCGCCGAGCCCGCACCCTTGGCCAGCATCAGCGGCACCACGCCCAGCAGGAAGGCGATGGACGTCATCAGGATGGGCCGCAGGCGCACCTCGGAGGCCTGGATCGCCGCTTCCACCACGCTCTTGCCCTGCTCGCGCAGCTGTTCGGCGAACTCCACGATGAGGATGGCGTTCTTGCTCGCCAGGCCCACCAGCATCACCAGTCCCACCTGGCAGAACACGTCATTGACCAGCCCGCGCATCACCTGAAGCCCCAGCGCGCCCAGCATCGCCAGTGGCACCGAGAGGATGACCACGAAGGGCAGCGAGAAGCTCTCGTACTGGGCCGCCAGCACCAGGAACACGAACACCAGGCCCATCGCGAAGATGACGAGCGTCTGGCCGCCGCTCTCCTTCTGCTCCAGGCTGATGCCCGTCCACTCGGTGCTGGTGCCCGGGGGCAGGACCTGGCCCGCCAGCTCCTCCATGGCGTCCAGCGACTGGCCCGAGGACACGCCTGGCGCGCCCTGGCCGTTGATCTCCGCCGAGCGGAACAGGTTGTAGTGGCGGATGATCTGCGCCGAAGTGGTGGGCGTCACCTTCACCAGCGCCTCCAGCGGGATCATGTCTCCGTTGTCGCTGCGCACGTAGAAGGCGCCGATGTCCGACGGGTTGTCGCGGAACTGCTGCTCGGCCTGCAGATACACCCGGTAGGTGCGGCTGGCGTAGTTGAAGTCGTTGACGTACTGGCTGCCCATGTAGAGCTGCAGGGTGCCGAAGATCTGCTCGATGGGAACGCCGAGCGCCTTGGCCTTCTGGCGATCCACCTCCACGTCCAGCAGCGGGGTGTCCGCGGTGAAGGAGGTGAAGACGCCGCGCAGGCGGCCCTCCTCGTTGCCCCGGGCGACCAGCTCCGCCACGGCTCCGCCCAGCGTGTCCAGCGTGCCGCTGCCCGAGGTGTCCTCGACGATGAACTGGAAGCCGCCCACGTTGCCCACGCCACGGATGGCCGGTGGCTGGAAGGGCAGCACGCGCGCTCCGCCGATGCGGCCCAGCGGCCCGCGCAGGCGCTCCACGATGCCGGCCACCGAGTGTTCCCGGCCCGGCCGCTCGTCCCAGGGCTTGAGCGTCACGAAGGCGGTGGCGATGTTGGGGCCCGTGCCCGTGAACGAGAAGCCGCCGACGACGAACATGGCCGACATTTCCGGCTGGGCGCGAATCACTTCCTCCACTTCCCGGAGCACCTGCTCGGTCTGCGCCAGCGAGGTGCCCTCGGGGCCCTGAATGGAGATGATGAGGTAACCCTGGTCCTCGTCGGGGATGAAGCCGGTGGGCACCGAGCGGAACAGCAGCACCGTGCCGCCCACGCACACCAGGAAGGCCAGCAGCACCAGCACCGGGTGCTTGAGCAGGCCGCCCAGCAGCCTCCCGTAGCCGCGCCGCGTCCAGTCCAGCGCCTGGTCGATCTTCCGGAAGACGATCCACTTCGGGCCGTGGCCGTGGCGCAGCAGCAGGGCGCTCAGCGCCGGGGTGAGCGTCAGCGCGCAGAAGGTGGACAGTGCCACCGAGGCGGCGATGGTGAGCGCGAACTGCCGGTAAATGGCGCCCGTGGTGCCGGGGAAGAACGCCACCGGGACGAACACCGCCACCAGCACGATGGAGATGGCCACCACCGCGCCGGACACCTCCTTCATGCCCTCGCGCGCCGCCTGCCGGGCCGACAGGCCCTTCTCGGACATGAGCCGCTCGATGTTCTCGATGACGACGATGGCGTCATCCACCACCAGACCCGTGGCCAGCGTCAGGCCGAACAGGGTGAGCGTGTTGATGGAGAAGTCGAACAGCTTCACGAAGGCGAAGGTGCCCACCAGCGACACCGGCAGGGTGAGCGCGGTGATGAGCACGCTGCGCCACCCGTGCAGGAACAGGAAGATGACCAGGATGACCAGGAGGATGGCTTCCACCAGCGTGCGGATCACCTCGCTGATCGACGCGCGCACCGCCAGCGTGGTGTCCGTGCCCGGCCGGTACTCCATGCCCGGCGGGAACTGCTTGGACAGCCGCTCCATCTCCTTCGTCACCCCGTCGCGCACGTCCAGCGCGTTGGCGGTGGGAAGCTGGAAGATGCCCAGGCCCACGCCCTGCCGGCCGTTGAAGCGCATCAGCTGGCCGTAGTTCTCCGCGCCCAGTTCCGCGCGGCCCACGTCCCGCACCCGGACAATCTTTCCGTCCGGGTTGCGCTGCACGACGATCTCTCCGAACTCCTCGGGCTCGATGAGCCGGCCGCGCGCGCGCACAGCCAGCTGGTACGCCTGATCGCTTCGCGAGGGCGCCTGGCCCACCTGGCCCGCCGCCACCTGGAGGTTCTGCTCCTGCAGCGCCCGCGTCACGTCCTGCGGGGTGAGCTTGCGCCTGGCCAGCTCGGTCGGATCCAGCCACAGGCGCATGGAGAACTTGCGCTCGCCGAAGATGCGCACCTCGCCCACGCCGCGCACGCGCTTGATCGCGTCACGCAGGTTCACGTCCGCGTAGTTGCTGAGGAACTGCGAGTCGTAGCGCTCGTCCGGGCTGTAGAGGCCGAAGCTCATCAAGAGCTGGGTGGAGGCCTTGTTCACCACGATGCCTGTCTGGTTCACCTGCGAGGGCAGACGCGAGGCCGCACGGCTGACGCGGTTCTGCACGTCCACCGCCGCCACTTCGAGATCCCGCGTGGGCTCGAAGGTGATGGTGATCTGGCTCACACCGTCATTGCTGCTGGTGGAGGAGATGTAGCGCATGCCCTCCACGCCGTTGAGTTCCTGCTCCAGCGGGATGGTGACGGCGGTCTCCACCACCTCGGAGCTGGCACCCACGTAGGTGGCGGTGACCGTCACCTGCGGCGGCGCCAGATCCGGGTACTGGGCGATGGGCAGCGTCGGAATGGCCAGTACGCCCACCAGCGTCAGCACGATGGAGCACACAGCCGCGAAGATGGGCCTGCGGATGAAGAAGTCGACGAACACGGCTTGCGCTCTCAGTCTGTGTGCTTGGTTTGCTGAACGGGAACCCTCACCCCGGCCCTCTCCCGAAGGGAGAGGGGGTCAGGGGCTGGCCGCCGTGCCTCCGGCGCCACCGGCGTCAGGGGTCACCGCCGCCTGCGCCGTCTGCTTGGGCGTCACCGCCACCCCGTCGCGCAGCGCCTGCAGCGACGAGACGGCGACCTGGTCTCCTGGGTTCAGGCCGCTCTCCACCACGTAGGCCTTCTCTCCCAGCGCCCCCAGCTTCACGGGCCGGCGCTCCACCACCTGCTGCTCGCCCTTCTTCTGCACCACGAAGGCGAAGGCCTGGCCGCTCTGGCGCACCACCGCGACCGCCGGGAGCTGCAGCGCGTTGCGGGTGGAGTACACCAGGCGGGCGCGCACCAACTCGTTGGGGCGCAGGCCCGCGGTGTTGCGGAAGGCGGCCTTGAGTTCCACCAGCTGGGTGCGAGGATCCGCCTGCGGAGCGACGAAGAAGACGGGGCTGGTGAGCAGCACCCGGCCCTGCGCGTCCAGGATCTCCAGCGGCGTGTTCGGCTGCAGCGAGCGGGCGCGGGTGGAGGGCACCGCCACGCTCACCTCCAGCACGTCCGCCTGGGCCACGCTCGTCAGCGGCGTGGTGGCTCCCACGTAGTCGCCCACGCGCACCAGCACGTCACCCACCGTGCCGGCGAACGGAGCGCGCACCACGTAGAACTGGAGCTGCACTTCACGCTGGGACACCTGCGCGCTGGCGGCCCGCGCGCCCGCCTCGGCGGTATCCGACTGGGAGCGGGCTCGATCCAGCTCCTGGGCGCTCACCAGCCCCTCCTTATAGAGGGCCTCGGTGCGCTCGAGTGTCTGCCGCGCCAACTCGAGGTTCGCCGCCGCCGAGTTGCGCTGAGCCTGGGCGTTGTCGAGCGCGGCCGTCTCCTGGCGCGCGTCCACCTCCAGCAGCGGGGTGCCCGCCTCCACCTTCTGTCCGGGGGTCACGTGGATGCGGCGCACCGCTCCCGCCACCTGGGGCAGCACGGTGACGCTCTGCCGGGAAGTCAGCGTGCCCAGGTACTCACCCGTGTCTCGCGTCTCGCTGGGCGCCAACGTCAGAATTTCCACCTCGCGAGGGGGAGGCGCGGCCTTGGGCGGCGGAGGGCTGCCGCAGCCCACCACGCCAGCCGCCAGCGCCAGTCCCCAGATGCCTGCCACCAACGCCTTCAGGGGGCGTACCCGTCTCACCAGTCGCACCGCGCCTCCGTCAAAAATCCTTCCAGGCGTGCCTGGACAAGCTCGAACTCACGTAGCGCCAGGGCCAGCTCCGCCTGACGCAGGGCCGCCGCGCTCTGTACCAGCTCCAGGCTGCTGCCGCGGCCGATCTCGAAGGAGCGGCGGGTGAGCTGGTCGGTCTGCTCGGCCAGCGCGCGGCCTTCCGCCGCCGTCTTCACCAGCGACTCGGCCACCTCGACGCCGCGCCGGGTGCGAGCCACCTCCAGCTCCGCCTCGCGCCGGGTGCGCTCCAGGGTCTGTTCCGCTTGCCGCTCGGCGCCAGCCCGCTCTCGTACCAGGCCTTCACGCAGGCCCCCTTCCCAGATGGGGACCGACAGCACGGCGGAGATGCTCCAGGTGACCACGCGGGCCAGGCCCGGATCGCTGCTGTAGGCGAACATGTTGCTGGCCAGGCCCAGCGTGGGGAGGTAGCCAGCGGAGGCCTGGCGCCGGCTCTCCCGGGCGGAGTCGACCTGCTCGCGCGCGGCCACCAGATCCGGCCGCTCGTTCACGCTCTGCACCGGCATGCAGCTGTTCTGCGTCTCGGCCACCAGGCCCTGAAGCTGGAAGCGCTGGCTGACGCCCACGGCCCGATCAAAGCCCAGCGCCAGGCCCAGCGCCTCGCGGGCCCGCCGCAGTTGCTCGTCTCCAGAGATGAGGGACTGACGCGCCACCTCCACGTCCTGGCGCGTGCGGGCCACGTCCAGCTGGGTGGCCGCGCCCAACTCCAAGGTGCGCTGGACAAGGGCGGCGCGCTCCAGCGCCTGACGCAGGCCCACCCGGTTGAGCTCGGCCGCGCGCTCGGCCGCCACCACGGCTACCAGGGTGCGGGCCAGTCCCTGGGTGAGCCGGCGCCGCACGTCCTGCAGGCTGGCCTCGGCGCTGCGCTGAGCGGCCTCGGCGGACGCCAGACCTCTCCAGGCGCTCAGGTCCACCACGGACTGGGTGAGCGACGCCGTCCCGGTCCCGAGCGGCACGGTGCCACCGGGCAGCACTCCGCCCGCGCCCGGCAGAAAGGCCCGATCGGGGTTGCGCAGGTCATAGGACACGTTCGCCGAGAAACGCCCGTTGGGCAGCAGCGCCGACAGAGACTGGCGCCAGCGGCCCTCGGCGCGGTCGATGTTGGCCTGCGCGCTCTCGAGGTCCGTGGAGCGCTCGCGTACCAGCGCGAGCGCTTCCTCCCACGTTTCCACCAGCCGGGGCGCGGCGGGCAGGGGGGCGAGCATCGGGTCC
>DASVVJ010000775.1:0-9745 GCA_036389955.1 Myxococcaceae bacterium | reverse complement strand
ATGGAGGCGTGGAGGTCTCCACCCGCAAGTGGAACGAGGTGATCCGCGTGGACGAAGGGCTCGAGCGCGGTGGCTTCCGCGGCCATGTCCTGGTGAGCCCTGCCGAGGCGGCTCCCGGCACCAAGCAGATCCTCGACTTCCTGTATGGCTACGACACCTCCGGTCAGGAGGTGGTCGTGTCCTGGAGCCCCTTCAAGAGCGAGCCGCCCGCCGGGCCTCGTGAGTCCGTGGAGCCGCTGCCTCCGAAGTAACCTGGCGGCTACTCGTCCGCCGCGGGCAGCACGTTCACCTTGAGGAAGCTGGGGTTCGCCGGCGAGTGGTACACCCGGTGGGTCGCCTTCACGAAGTCGGACTCCTTCGCCTCGAAGATGTTGGGCACGTACGTCTGCGGGTTGCGGTCGATGAACGGGAACCAGCTCGACTGCACCTGGATCATCACCCGGTGTCCCCGCTTGAACGTGTGGAACACATCGTTGATGACGAAGCGCACCTTCGTCGCCTCTCCTGGCTTGAACGGCCTGGGCTCGGAGTAGCTCTCACGGAAGCGGCCCCGGAACGGCTCGCCGCGCACCAGCGTCTGCTGGCCTCCCCGGTTGCGCTTGCCGGAATCGTCGTCCTCCTGCTTCCAGCCCGGCAGCTTCCCCGGGTTCACGTCCACCAGCTTCACCACCCAGTCCGCGTCCGTGCCCGTGGTCGACACCCACAGCTCCGCCTCCAGCGGGCCCGCCAGCGTCAGGTCCTTCTCCAGCGGCTCCGTCTGGTACACGAGCACGTCTGGCCGCCGCGAGGCGAAGCGCTGGTCCTCCGTCATGTAGTCCTTGGTCCACGCCGGGGAGATCTCCGCCGTGAACGGCACGGGCTTGGCCGGATCGCTCACGTACTCGTCGAACAGGCTCGCCGTGCCCACCGGCGGCTGAAGTGCCAGCTTCCCCTTCGGCTGGAAGTAGAGCCTCGTCTCGCGCACGCCCTTCGGAGGCCAGGCCTCGAAGCTGCGCCAGCGGTTGGCGCCCGTCTCGAACATCAGCGCCTCCGGCAGCCCCGGCTTCGGCCCGTCCTTGAGGTGGTGCTTGAAGAACGCCAGCGAGAGGTCCAGGTAGGTCTCGCTCGTGCGGAAGCCGAAGTCCGTATCGCCCAGCGAGGTGCCCTCGCTACGCTGCCAGCCACCGTGCGGCCACGGGCCCATGAACAGCATGTTCTGCGTGCCCGGGTTCTGCTTCTCGATCGCCGCGTAGGTGCGCAGCGGGCCGTAGAGATCCTCGGTGTCGTACCAGCCGCCCACCACCATCACCGCCGCCTTGATGTTGCGCAGGTGCGGCAGGATGTTCCGCGCCTTCCAGAACTCGTCGTAGTTGGGGTGCGCCACCACGTCCTTCCAGAACGCGATGTCTCCCTTGAAGTACCGCGCGTCCGCGTTGCTCAGCGGCCCCATGTCCAGGAAGAACTGGTAGCCATCCGGCGTGCCGTGGTCGAACCGCTCCCAGTCCTCGGGAGCGACGGGCTTGGGGCGGGGCTTGCCGAACCCCGAGAAGAAGTTGAAGGCCAGCACCAGGTTGAAGGCGCCGTGCCGGTGCATGTCGTCCCAGAACCAGTCCGCGATGGGCGCCTGCGGCGACACCGCCTTGAGCGCCGGGTGCGAGTCGATGGCCCCCGCCGAGGCGTAGAAGCCCGGATACGAGATGCCGTACAGCCCCACCCGGTTGTTGTTGTGCGGCACGTTCTTCACCAGCCACTGGATGGTGTCGTACGTGTCCGTGCTCTCGTCGGTGTCCTTGTCCCCGCGCTTCTGCGTCACCTGCGGACGCACGTCCACGAAGGTGCCCTCGGACATGTTCCGGCCGCGCACGTCCTGGAAGGCGAAGATGAAGCCGTCCTTCTCGTACGCCTCGCTCGGTCCCAGCGCCTTCTTGTACCGGTCCACTCCGTACGGCGCGACCGTGTACGGCGTGCGCGTGAGCAGAATGGGGTAACGCTTGCCCGCTGCCGCGTCGTTGGGCACGTAGACCGACGTGAACAGCCGCACGCCGTCACGCATGGGGATGAGGTACTCGAACTTGGTGTAGCGCGAGCGGATGGACTCGGCGCGCTCGTCCCGCTCTTCCTTGGACGACTTCGCGGGAGGTTCAGCGCGCACCGGACCGGCGAGGGCGAGCAGCGTGAGCGCCATGAGACAGCGGGAAACGGGGAACATTCACTCTCCTGTGCTGCGGATTCGTAAAGAGGGAGGGACGCGGTGCGGCTACCAGGCGATGCCGTAGTCCTCGCCGTGGTGGCTGGAGCCGCCCCAGAACGTGCCGTGCTTGTGGTCAAAGTAGATGGCGTTGATCGGGCCCGAGGTGCGCTCCTCGAACGTCAGGTCGTAGCCCATGCGCTTGAGCTCCCCGCGCACCCAGGGCGGCGTGTCCTCTTGCAGCAGCACCCGGCCTGGCCTCGAGGAGTGGTCGCCGAACGAGGCGCGCAGCTGGAAGCTGTTGATGTTGGCGGCCTCGGCGGCTTCCTGCACCGTCATCCCGAACTCCACCACGTTGAGGAAGAACTGCAGCAGGTTCTGGTCCTGGCTGTCCCCGCCCTGCACCGCGAACGAGAGGTAGGGCTTGCCGTCCTTCAGCGCCAGGGTCGGCGTCAGGGTGACGCGCGGGCGTTTCCCCGGCTCCAGCACGTTGTACGGGCTCTCCGCCGGATCCGTCACGAAGCTCTGCATGCGCTGGCTCAGTCCCACTCCCGTGCGTCCAGCAATGACAGCCGGCACCCAGCCTCCGCTGGGAGTGATGGAGACCACCCAGCCCTTCTCATCCGCCGTCTGGATGCTCGTCGTCCCCGCGTAGAAGGCCCGCTCGAAGTCCTCCAGGCTCGCGAGCTGGGTGTCCAGCGGCTGGGGCGCGGACTGCTCGGTCCTCGGAGGCTGGGGGAACGACTGCGGAGTGCCCGGCGCGGCGCTCGAGGCCGGCTTGGGCGGCCAGGTCTCGAGGAGCTTCAGGTACGGGTTGGTCTCGGCCTGGAACGGGAAGGGGTCTCCCGGCTTGATGTTCGGGTCGTTCTTCTCCCAGTTGATGAGCTTCGCCCGCTCCTTCGCGTACTCCTTGGAGAGCAGCCCGCGCACCGGCTCGGCCGGGGGGAAGTCCGGATCGCCGTAGTAGAAGTCCCGGTCCGCGAAGGCCAGGTTCATCGCCTGGTAGAGCACGTGGATGTAACGCGCGCTGTTGTATCCCATTCCCTTCAGGTCCTGCGTTTCCAGGATATTCAGCGCCTGGAGCATCACCGGACCCTGCACCCACGTGGTCAGCTTGTAGACCTCGATGCCCTTGTACGTCGTCTTCACGGGCTCCTCGACCTTCACCTTCCAGCGCGCCAGATCCTCCAGGGTGATGAGGCCTCCTTCCTCCTGCACGCCGCGCACCAGCTCCTTGGCGATGTCTCCGCGGTAGAAGCGATCGTAGGCGGCGTAGATGGCCTGCTTGCGGTTCTTGCCCGCCGCGAGCGCCTTCTGCTCCGCCTCCACCAGCTTCTTCAGCGTGGCCGCCAGGTCCTTCTGCTGGAACACCTCGCCCGGGTGCGGCGCCTCTCGCGCCTGGCCCGGGTGCGGCAGCATCACCTCGCGCGAGTAGCGCCACTGCTTCAGCTTGTCCTTGTTGCGCTCGATGCTGTTGGCCGTCTGCGCCTCGATGGGGTAGCCCTCGTCCGCCATCTGGATGGCAGGTGCGAGCACGTCCTTCAGCGACAGCGTTCCGTACTCGGCCAGCATCACCATCAGGCCTCCCGGCGTGCCAGGGGTGACGGCGGCCAGCGGGCCGAACTCGGGCGGGTGCTTCATGCCCTTCTTCTGGAAGAACTCCACCGTGGCGCCCGTGGGGGCCACTCCGAGCGCGTTGATGCCGATCACCTTGCGCGTGCGCGGGTCATAGATGAGCGCCTGCGTCTCTCCGCCCCAGGACAGCACGTCCCACATGGTGGAGGTGGCCGCCAGCATCGCGCACGCGGAGTCCACCGCGTTGCCGCCCTTGTGGAACATCATCGCTCCCGCCGTGGCCGCCAGCGGCTTGCCGGTGATGGCCACCCAGTGCTTGCCGTGCAGCACCGGTTTGGCGGTCTGCTGCGCCTGGAGCCGCGTGGGTGCAAGTCCCACGATGAAGAGCAATCCCCACAGCGCCCATTGGAACGTTCGTGCCGTGTTCATGGCTTCCCCGGTGCGAAGAGGGCGCAGACTATGCCCCAGGACATTTCGGTTGTTGCGCAGAACCCTCACCCCGTCCCTCTCCCGGTGGGAGAGGGGAGGTTCACGCTTTGTCCGGGTGCGGCATGGCCAGGAGGACGCCCCCCCTCCACACCCTGGCCTGTATTCCGGTAAGGAGTGGCAGTGAGCGTCGTGCTCAGGCCTGGGTGTTCCGGGCGCCCTCATTCAGGAGGGGCATCTTGGGGTCTTCCGTAGGGTTCAACGCAGCCGCCTGCCGCTGGCTGCTCGCCATCACGCTGGCGCTGGTGGTGGGCTGTGAGAAGAGCCAGCCCCCCGCGCCTCCGCCTCCCGTTCCCGTGGCCGCCGCGCCCGAGCCTGAGCCCGAGGATCCTGTCTTTCCCGAGGCGCCGCCCCCGCCTCCCGCGCAGCCGCTGCCTCCGCCTCCCGAGCCGCCGAAGTCCACTGGTGACCTTCCGGTCATCGTCAAGAGCGGCACCCTGCGCGTGCTGGTCGAGGGCACCGAGGAGGATTTCCTGCCCCGGCAGGGCATGCCCAAGGCGCAGGATCGCGCCCTGCTGGAGCGCTTCGCCGAGAAGCAGGGGCTCACCGTCGAGTTCATTCAGGCGCCGAGCTTCGATCAGCTCATCCCCATGCTGCGCGAGGGCAGGGGAGATCTCATCGCCGCGGACATGACGGTGACTCCCGCCCGGGCCAAGGAGATCGCCTTCACCCGTCCTGTGGCCGTGGTGAGCGAGTTCGTGGTCGGCCGCCGTGGTGCGGAGGATCTGCCCCGCAAGCCGGAGCAGCTTGCGGGCCGCACCGTGCACGTGCGCGAGAGTTCGTCCTTCGCGGAGTCTCTGCGGGCGCTGGCGGAGAAGCAGGCCCCGGGCCTCGTCATCGAGCCCGTGCCCGAGTCCCTCGAGCCCGAGGAGCTGGTCTACCAGGTCTCTCGCGGCGAGCGTCCGCTCACCGTGGCGGACAGCCATCTGCTCGGGGCCATCGAGGCCTACAACCCGGATATCGAGCGGCTCTTCCCCATCGCCGAGGGCCGGCAGATCGCCTGGGGCGTGCGGCAGGAGAACTCCGCGCTGCGCCTGGCCCTGGACTCCTTCATCACCGCGCACGTGCTCACCGAGTACTCGGCGGAGCGCTTCACGGGGGACCTCGCCAGCATCAAGAAGCGCGGGGTGTTGCGCGTGCTCACCCGGAACAATCCGGTCACCTACTTCCTGCACCGTGGCGAGCAGTGGGGCTTCGATTACCAGCTCGCTCAGGCCGCCGCGAAGGAGCTGGGGGTGCGGTTGGAGGTGGTGGTGCCGCCCTCGCGCGATCTGCTCATTCCCTGGCTCATCGAGGGCCGTGGGGACTTCATCGCCGCGTCCCTCACCGTGACGCCGGATCGGGTGGAGCAGGTGGCCTTCACCCGCCCGTATCTCTTCGTGGAGGAGATGCTCGTTCAGCGCTCCGAGGGACCGAAGCTGGCTTCGCTCGCGGACCTGAAGGGCCAGAAGATCCACGTGCGCGCCTCGTCGAGCTACCACTCCGCGCTGATGGCGCTGCAGAAGACCCACGGGCCCTTCGAGATCATCCCGGAGCCCGAGGACGTGGAGACCGAGGCGCTCCTGGAGCGCGTGGCCCAGGGCGAGCTCCCGTTCACCATCGCGGACAGCCACCTGCTCGCGGCCGAGCAGGCTTACCGGGATGGGCTCGAGGCGGCGTTCCCGCTGCCGGTGGAGGGCACTCCCGCGGGCAAGGAGGGCTCTCGCGGCATCGCCTTCGCCGTGCGCAAGGACGCGCCGAAGCTGCGCGCCTTCCTCGATGGCTTCATCAAGAAGAGCTACCGCGGCACCGTCTACAACATGTGGCGCAAGCGCTACTTCGAGAACTCGCGCCGCATCTTCGAGGCCAAGGAGGAGCGCGCGGAGGTCTCCGGCACCCTGTCTCCGTATGACGCGCTTTTTCAGACGTACTCGTCACGCTACGGCATGGACTGGCGGTTGATGGCGGCGCAGGCCTACCAGGAGAGCCGCTTCAACCCGAAGCTGAAGAGCTGGATGGGCGCCATCGGCCTGTTCCAGGTGATGCCCGCCACGGGCCGCTCGATGGGGTTCCGCAAGCTGGATGATCCGGAGGAGGGTACTCACGCCGGCGTGCAGTACATGAACTGGCTGGTGGCGCGCTTCGAGCCAGAGATCCCCTTCAAGCACCGGCTGCGCTTCGCGCTGGCCGCCTACAACGCGGGCCTGGGCCATGTGCAGGACGCCCGGCGCATCGCCAAGGAGAAGGGCTGGAATCCCAATAAGTGGTTCGGGCACGTGGAGAAGGCCATGCTCTTGTTGGAGAAGCCCCAGTACTATCGCCGCGCCCGGCACGGCTACTGCCGCGGCTCCGAGCCGGTGAAGTATGTGTCGGAGATCCAGAACCGCTACGCCAGCTATGTGGAGCTGGTGCCGCACTGACCCCGGAGCCCCGTGACGTCCGAGAAAGCACCCACGGCGAGGGACCAGGAGCTGACCGCGGCCGGTGCCCCTCCGCCCTCGAGGACGTTGCTGGCCTCCGGAAGCGAGGCGGTGGCGATGCTCGTGCGCCGGGGCTTTCAGCCCTCCGTGGCTCCGCTGGAGCTGCCCTTTCCTCCGGACCTCGATGAGGCCCTGGCGGAGCGCATCTCCGAGCGGTTGGGGCACTACGCCTTCCGGCTCTTTCTGCGCGGCGCCATTCTGCAGCACGGCAGCTTCACCCCGCAGGAGGCCACGCGCTACGTGGAGGCCGCTCAGGCCGGAGTAATGGCCGAGGAGCTGGTGAACCTGAGGCTGGCCGTTCGCGAGGAGGCAGGGCGGTACCGGCTGCTCTATCCCGTGCAGAGCTTCGGCGGCACGCTGGAGTGGTACGTGGGCCGGGAGCTCCGGGGACGGTTGGGCTTCGATGTGGCCGCCGGTGTGAAGTTCCATGCGCCCGATGTGGGCGGGGATCTCGACGTGGTGGCCGCCGCCGAGGGCAAGCTGCTCTATCTGGAGATGAAGTCCTCACCTCCCAAGCACCTGGCGCCGGACGAGGTGGGCGCGTTCTTCCGGCGCGTCCGCGCCTTGCGTCCCCACCTGGCCATCATCGTCATGGACACCGCCCTGCGCCTGTCCGACAAGGTGCTGCCCCTGCTCCGGGCCGAGCTGAGCGCTTCGGCTCCCGAGCCGCGCCGCGTGCTTCGCGAGGTGTGGGCCCTGACTCCGTACCTTTATGTCGTCAATGCCCGGCAGGACCTGATGACCAACGTCGGCATCGCCATTGCCGAGGGGTTCAGGGCCCTGTCGCCTCCGGCTCCCTGAGGCTAGGTCGAGCGCGGGGGTGACTGGGCCACCAGCTCCCGGATGAGCGCTGGCTCGAAGGGCTTGTCGATTTTGGGCATCGGCACCGTCTGCAGGAACGTCCGGGCCCGGTCCGTGAAGCTGCCTCCCGTCATGAAGACGAAGCGCTCCAGGCAGTCCGGCCGCCACTGCGCCAGCGCCTCGTACACGTCCATGCCCGTCAGGTCCGCCATCATCAGATCGCAGAAGATGCGATCGAACGCGTCGTCCCGCTCCAGCAACGCCAGCGCCTCGCGGCCGCTCTGCGCCACCACCACCTCGTGGCTCCGGCCGATGATGCGCCGGAACACCGCCGCGATCCCCGGCTCGTCGTCTACCACCAGCACCCGCTTGCGATCCTTCGCCGCGACCAGCGTGACCGGCGTGAAGCTCCGGGCCGGCTCCGTCGCCGGGGGCAGCACCACCCGGAACGTGCTCCCCACTCCGGGCCGGCTCGACGCCGTCAGCTCACCCTTCATCCCCTGCACCAGGCCCAGGCAGATCGACAGTCCCAGCCCCGTGCCCGTGCCCACCGACTTCGTCGTGAAGAACGGCTCGAAGGCCCGCTCGAGCACGTCCGGTGTCATTCCCCGGCCCGTGTCGCTCACTTCCACCACCACCCGGTCATCCTCCATGCGCGTGGTCAACGTCAGGCGGTTGCGCGTCACGTCTCCCTCGGGCATGGCGTCCGCCGCGTTGATCATCAGGTTCAGGAAGACCTGGCCCAGCTTTGCCTCGTTGCCCAGCACCTTCGGCACCGGGCTGAAGCGCCGCTCCACCTGTGCCCGGTGGCGGATGTGTGGCAGCGCCATCGAGAGGCTGAACTCCAGCGCCTGCTGCACGTCCACCGGCCCCATCAGCGACTCGTCCGCCCGGGCAAAGCGCTTGAGGTCCATCACGATGCCGCGGATGCGCTCGGCGCCCACTCCTGCCTCTCGCAGCGCGTCCAGCGATTCCTGGACGCTCTGGCCCACCGGCTGCTCGGGGGACAGGGCGCTCAGCTGTTCCACCGCGAAGTGGATGTTGCCGATCACGAACGACAGCGGGTTGTTGATCTCGTGCCCCACGCCCGCCGCCAGCTGGCCCGCCGCCGCCAGCTTCTCCGACTGCACCAGCTTCTCCTGCGCCGCCATCAACTGCCGGTCGCGCTGGCGGGCAATCTCCTCCGCCTCCAGCCGCGCCTTGTGCTCACGCGTCAGCAGCTCGTCCCGCTCCGCCTCCAGCAGCTTCTGCTCCCGGATCTCCCGGAAGAACACCGACATGCCACGCCCAGCCGGGTAGGCCTGGACCTCGTAGTGGTGATCCGGCGGCAGCGCATGCTCGAAGCGCACCCGCACCCGCTCCCGGTGCACCCGGTTGAACGACTCCTCGTAGATTGTCCCCACCAGCTCCGGGCAATGTTTCCAGAGGCTGTCACCCAACATCGGACCTCGCGGCTTACCCGAGACCATCTCCGCGTTCTGGTTGATGTAGGTGAAGTTCCAGTTCTCATCCACGCTGAAGAACGCGTCCGGAGTGCCTTCGAGGATCTCCACCATCCGGTTGCGGGATTCCTCCAGGGCCGCGGCGGTGCGCTGGTGCACCGTGGTGTCCCAGAACCTCACGAGCAGGAACTCGCGCACCTTCATCGCGGTGCAGTGCAGCCAGTTCACCGCCTCCTTGCTGACGTGGCTGTCGAGCAGGTCCGCCGACACGGGCTGCCCCGAGGCCTCCACCGAGCACAGCAGCGCCAGCCACCCGCCCACGTCGCGCTCGGGCAACAGCTTGCGCAGCCGCCGCCCACTCAGCCGCGCTCCGCCTGTGCCCAGCAGCGACTCGGCGGCGGGGTTGGCGTAGACGCATTCGAAGTCCGAACTCACCCCGCCCGGATCCGGCAGGCACCGCAGCAGCATGCAGCCAGCGGGGTTGACGCGCTCTACCTCTTCGAGTGCAAGCAGCAAGGATGATGTGTCCAAAGATGGCTCGGGCGGCTGCAGTTCGATGAGCGCGGTCATCGCGGATCTCCTGTCGGCGACGCAGCCTCGCCACACCTGCGCGTGGACTCGCCCTGGCTCGCGGCCGTCTCGGCGCCCACCAGCGTAGCCCACCGTCGTGGGCCGTGGGACGGTGACCGCGGAACGTCAGAGTCAGAGGGGAGGATGGCGTGGGCTCGTCGTTGTACAGCCCTGAACAGTTCTTCCACTACCAGAAGGATTATCCCATGAAGAAGCTTCTCGCCGCCGCGCTGCTCGTCTCCTCG
>DASVVJ010000774.1:0-5153 GCA_036389955.1 Myxococcaceae bacterium | reverse complement strand
GGTATGCGGAGCGGAAGGTGAACGCGGAGCATTTCGGAGACCGCTCACCGACGCGGCAGGAGTGCGGCGAGGAAGTCATGGTGGACGGCTGCGTGGAGCCCATCACCCGGGCGATGCACCTGGGCCAACAGAAGCATGCGCGCGCGCTCGCGTGTGCCCGGGATGTGCTGAAGGAACTGTGGCCCGCCTCTTTCAGCATCGAGCAACGCTACCGGTACTATCCGAGCACGAAGCTCCTCGAGTTCGTCAGCGCAAGAGAAGAAGAGCACCTGCTGGCCCAGGGCTGTACCGGCAAACTCTGGCGCACCATCAAGCCAGATATTCTCCTGCATGCCGATAGCGACTGGTTGCGAGCTGCTCTCATTCTGGAGTTCAAGTTTCCATGTCCGGACACCAATACGCCACAGTGGAAAGAGTACGACGAGGACAGCGCATACGCTGGCTCCACTCAGGACAAGATCTATAAAGAAGCATTGGGAGGAGAGGCGCTGATCATCTCTCCAGGCAAGGGCGTGAGTCGATGAGCCAGCACCTTCCCGCGATCCGCTTGCGGAACGACATGGGCGTCTTGGTGGGCCGCGACGGCATCATTCTCTGTTTTTTCATGCGCCGCTCGTTTGGGGATGTGGCCTCGGCGGTCTGGGGCGCTCTACAGCTCTATCTGCGTGCCATCCCCCCTCAATCCCTGGCCTGGTACGGTGGCCTTGATGGGGACACTCTCCCGCTCGATAAAAAGGGCTGGGAGCACATCCGCCGGAAAATGCTTGAGCGTCCCTTGGCGCATGCCTGCAACGTTGTGCTGGATGAGTGCGAAAGTGGAGAGGGCGCCTACCGCTTTGAGTACCGGGGCTGCCGGCTCGACTCCCCGCTCTACACCAGTGAGGGGGCCACCTCGGGAATGGCGTTCTCCTTTCCGACCGAATACCTCGTGGAGCATGGACCCGCCCATCTACGCGCGCTGGCCCTCGAAATTGCTCGAGAACTGCCGTTCAGCTTCGGCTATGCCAGCTTCGCCCTCATCTCTCCAGGAGGGTCGTGGTACGCGGCGCGCAAGCAGCTTCCAGGCATTCTGGGCCGCTACTACGGCCTGGATCTCAACCACGTCAGTCACACCAGCGAGCTCATTGGCACGGGGGCCCGGGGCGCATACTGGCTCACCTTCCTGGGCCAGCCGTTGCTGGGCCACCTCGGCGGGGTGGAGCGCCTGCGCCAGGAGCTGGCTTTTCCCGAAGTCTCCTTCGAGCTCCTGGAGAGAGACCGGCTGCTACTCACTCTGGGCGAGTGGCCTGATGCGATTGACACAAGCCTGGACCCGGACGTGCCCCAGTACTGTGCGTTAGCCCGGTTGCTGGAGCCGTACTTCCCTGCGGAGAGCATGGGCTGGACCGAGTTGGCGAAGGACAAAATGTACTACTGGCTGCGCCGCTTCTGCCTGACTCAGCCCCCTGAAGGGGGAACTCACGGGAGCTGATGCCTTGCGTGAGGCAGGGGCCGCCCTGCTGGGGCCAGGGCGCGCTACACTCCCGCCCATGCGCCCCCTCTGCCTGCCTCTGCTCGCCGTGCTCCTGCTGTGCCCCCTGGCCGTGCGCGCCGCGGAGCCCGCGGTGGAGCTGGCTCCCGGCACTCAGACGGTGCTCGACTTTCCCAGCATCCGCCGCGTCGCCGTCGCCAACCCCACCGTGGCCGATGTGAAAGTCGTCGGGAAGACGCAGCTGCTCATCATCGCCAGCCAGCGCGGCACCACCGCCCTCACCGTGTGGACCGACTCCGGCCAGGTCCAGCGCACCATCGTCGTGGCCCCCCCTCGCGTCGAGGAGCTGTCCCGCGAGCTCAAAGCCCTGGGCTTCACCTCCCTGGACGTGCGCGCCATCGGCGAGCACGTCGTCGTCGATGGCCAGGTGGACTCCTTCGCGGACCTGCAGACCATCCGCCGCGCCGTGGGCGGCCTGTCCTACGTGAAGCTCCTGGTGCGCCTGGACGCCAAGGCCATCCAGGCCGCCCTCACCGTCACCGCCGAGCAGATCAACACCGCCCTCCGGCGCAACGGCATCACCTCCGCCACCGCCGTGGTCGTCGGCCAGCGCATCCTCCTCGAGGGCTCCGTCTCCGACGAGGCCGAGCGCCACAAGGCCCAGCGCATCGCTGATTCCTACTATGAGGAACTCAAAGGAACGCTCACCCCCCGGTGAGGCCTGTTGCTCTGGGTAGGACGTCCGGCAGGCCCGTTCCTGGGTTTTGTTTGACACGTCCTTGACGCATCCCTATTGTCCGGCGCCATTCCGCTGCCCGGGGGGTAAATCCCTGTGTTTTCGGGCAGATACGTGCGGGGGCTCAGCGGATCCGGGAGCGGCGATCTGGGCTGAGCGCAGTTTCCACGGCCGCCGCGCAATGGAAGGGCCGCGAGCGAGCTCCCGCGGCAGAGGCTGGGCGTCACCGATGACCACAGTAGAGATGATCTTCCTGGGCGTGTACTTCACCGTCCTGCTCGTGTTGGCCGTGTACGGCTCGCACCGCTACCGGATGGCGTACCTGTACTACCGCCACAAGTTCAAGCTGCCGACGCCCAAGGGTGTGCTGCCGGCGCTGCCCCGCGTCACCATTCAGCTTCCCATCTTCAACGAGATGTATGTGGTGGAGCGCCTGGTGGACTCGGTGTGCCGCATCGAGTACCCGCGCGAGCTGCTGGAGATTCAGGTGCTGGACGACTCCACGGACGAGACGTGCGCCATTGCGCGCGCGTGCGTGGAGCGCCACAAGCAGAAGGGCATCAACATCGTCTACATCCACCGGACCAACCGGCAGGGCTTCAAGGCGGGAGCCCTGGAGAACGGGCTGGCGCTGGCCTCGGGTGAGTTCGTGGCGGTGTTCGACGCGGACTTCGTGCCGGCGCCGGACTTCCTGCAGCGCACGGTGCCCTTCTTCGCCGACGCCAAGGTGGGCATGGTGCAGGTGCGCTGGGGCCACCTCAACCGTGAGTTCTCCATCCTCACCCAGGCCCAGAGCATCTTCCTCGACGGCCACTTCATCATCGAGCACACCGCGCGCAACCGCGCCGGCTGCTTCTTCAACTTCAATGGCACCGCCGGCATCTGGCGCCGCAACACCATCTCGGACGCGGGCGGCTGGCAGCACGACACGCTCACCGAGGACCTGGACCTGAGCTACCGCGCGCAGCTCAAGGGCTGGCAGTTCATCTTCCTGCCCGAAGTGATTTCCCCGGCCGAGGTGCCGGTGGACATGAACGCCTTCAAGAGCCAGCAGCACCGCTGGGCCAAGGGCTCCATCCAGACGGCGAAGAAGCTCTTGCCCACCATCCTGAAGAGCGACCTGCCCTTCCCGGTGAAGCGCGAGGCCTTCTTCCACCTCACCAACAACATGGCGTACCTGTTGATGGTGCTGCTGTCGGTGCTGATGCCGCTGTCCATGGTGGTGCGCTTCCAGCACGGGCTGTACGGCACGCTGTTCCTGGACCTGCCGTTCTTCATCACCGCCACGGCCAGCGTGTGCATCTTCTACGTGGCCACGCAGCGTGAGCAGGGGCTGTCGGGCTGGGCGCGGGTGAAGTACCTGCCGTTCCTGATGAGCCTGGGCATTGGCCTGGCGATCAACAACGCCAAGGCGGTGCTGGAGGCGCTGCTCAACCAGCAGTCGGGCTTCGCGCGCACGCCGAAGACGGGGTCCGAGGGCAAGGCCGTCAAGCAGGTGAAGAAGAGCTACCTGGGCACCAAGACGCTGATGCCGCTCATCGAGCTGCTCTTCGCGCTCTACTTCACCGGGGCGCTGTGGTTCGCGATCAACGCGCGCATCTACACCTCGGTGCCCTTCATCATCCTGTTCCAGGCGGGCTTCCTGTACGTGGGGCTCTCCAGCCTGATCCCGGCGCGGGTGAAGCCCGCCGAGGCTCCCTCGGAAGAGCTGAAGTCCACCGAGGAAGCCCAGCGGGCCGCCTGAACCTCACCCGAGGCCTACCGCGCCCCCGCGTCCGGCACCCCCGCATCGGGAGCCCCCCGGCGCAGCACCTGCTCCGTCCACGTGGGCGGAGGCCCGCTCGGGGGCGGCCGGCAGGCCTCGTCCAGCGCGGTGCTGGCCACCGAGCGCAGCCGCAGGCTGTCCTCCGCGCAGGCCGTCACCTCCGTGGGGAACCGGGCCGGGCAGGGGCTGCCGGCGGCGTTGAAGCCCGTGGCCCGCGTCTCTCCCACGAAGCCCTGGGGCGTGCGCGCCAGCACCACGTTGATCGCCCCGGCGTCCGGCGAGCCCCCCACGCCTCCATCCCTCGTGGCGCGGACGACGACGAGGGACAGGGTGCGCCCATCATCCTCGGCGAGGTAGCGGAAGGCGGGGTTGCCCACATGGTGGTATTCGCCAGCCTGGCTGCGCTCGCAGCCGGGAGGAATGCGCACGGGCTCGGGGGGGCCTCCAGTATGGGGACCACGAGAAGGGCAGGCCAGCAGGGTGGCGAAGGCCAGAAGCCCCAGGGCCAGGACGGAACGGAAGGAAAGCGACATGGGCGCGCATCTTTCATCACCCTGGCTCCGGGTGGCACAGTGTTTGACCCTCCAGTTACGACTCTCTAACCTTCTGTACGCCATGTCCCTTCACCGTCTAGCCGTCCTCGCCCTGGTTACTGTCCTGGCGGCGCCCCAAGCCTTCGCCCAGGATGACGATCTGCTCGTCCCCATGGAGCCGGCGAAGCCCGCGTCCAAGTCCAAGCCGAAGGTGACGAAGAAGCGCCCGGCCAAGAAGCCCAGCACCTCCAAGAAGCCCACGCCCGCGCCGGCAGCCCCGGAGGACGAGCTCGTCGTCCCCATGGCGCCCGTGACGAAGACGGAGCTGCTGGTGAAGCTGCTCGGCGGGGTGAAGGGGGCGCGCCTGTACGTCGACAACAAGGACGTGGGTGCGCTGCCCGGGGCCGCGGTGGCGGTGGAGCCGGGCGAGCACACCATCATCGTGAGGCGGCCGGGCTTCGCCGAATTCAGCCGCCGCATCAACGTGGACGAAGGCAAGACGCAAGAGGTCTCCGTGGCGCTGGACGCGGTGGCGGGCGTCGTGTCGGTGACAGCGGATGTGCCCAATGCCAAGGTCACCATCAACGGACAGCCTCGGGGCCAGGCGCCGCTGACGGGCATCGAGCTCAAGCCGGGCTCGCATGAGAT
>DASVVJ010000773.1:0-3212 GCA_036389955.1 Myxococcaceae bacterium | reverse complement strand
CTCGCTCTGTGCGAGCAGCTCGGGCAGCTCCGGCTCCGTCCCCCGCGCCTGGGCCAGCGCCGCCACCAGCCACGGCAGGGCGCGCCGTTTCTTCCACTCCGCCACTGCCGAGGGGCCCCCTTCCTTCTGGTCGAACGCGCTGATGAACAGCGACAGCTCGTCATTCGAAGGAGGCTGCGTACTCTGAAGCAGGAAGTAGTCCCGCCACGCGTAGCCGAAGTTGGCGTCCGGCTTCTCCAGCAGCACGCGGCCCAGCAGGTGGAGCTGCTTGTCAGGCCGCAACCGGTAGTCGATGAACCAGGTGAGCTGCCGCGTCTGCCGGTGAAGGTCCTTCAGCTCCGCGTCCTTCACGATGGCCACGCAGCGCTCGCGCGCCTTCTCGAACAGGGCCCGCTTCTGCTCCTCACCCGGGTCCGTCATCGTGGCCTTGCGGATGACGGCTCGCACCGCGACGAGCCGGGCCCACCCGCGCCAGGGCGAGCTCTTGTCCTGAGCGATGGTGTCCAGGTGCTGGAGCGCCTCGTCATAGGCCCGGGCATAGAAGAGGGCCGCCGCCGTCTGGTAGGCACGGTCGGCGCGCACCGTGGGCGGAGCGTTCGCGGCGGCCGGCTCGGGCAACACCCGTGTGTCGCCGCCGCAGTTGAGGAAGACGGCGTCCTGGGCCTTGACCCATCCGGCCACCTCGGGACTGCTGATGCCAAACTTCGCGATGCGCTCCTCGAGCGTCTTCGTCGCCAGCTCGAAGGCGCCGGGCAGACAGTTGGTGAAGTAGAGGTCTCCCATGGCGGCCTCGGTGTTGATGGCGGTCTCGGGAGGCGGCACGGGGACTTTCTGGCGCGCCTCGATCCACGCCGTGGAGTCCACGGGGTAGTAGATGTCCTCCGGATCGATCAGCCGGGTGATGAGTTCCTTGTCCGCGGGGCTCATCCCGCGCAGGAGCAGCAGGCCCACCGCGCGGCACTCGGGCCCATGCTGCGTGAAATCTCCCAGCTTCCCCTCCAGGCACGCCGAGAGATCATCGCGGAGCGGCGACTCCGAACAGTCCGGGCCACAGGCCTCGCTGGGCGAGGCGAACAGCAGAGGAACGAGCAGGGCCAGCGCGAGCGCGGCATGCCTCGACAGCAGCTTCATGGCGACGTCTCCCGAATGCGTTGCAGCTCCCCGGCGGTCCAGGACCGGGGATTGAACCAGTACGTGCGGCGGCCCGGAGGCAGCGTAGGCACGGGCTCGTCCGTCACGAGCCCCACGCTCTGGCGGCACCGGGCGCCGTCAAAGTCTCCGCGCCGGGCCAGCTCCGAGCGCACCAGCGCGGCGTCCGCGCCCATGCGGAACACCATGGGCACCACCTCGTCTACTGGAAGGCCCTCCAGCCACCCATCATCCAGACACCACGAGGCGAGCGCGGTCATCGACAGCCGGAAGCCCTTGGGCAGCGTGGCGCGCAGGTCCTGGAGCAGCGCGCGGTAGAACGGGCGCTCGGAGGCGCGAGCGTCGTAGTCGATCTGCAGGGCGTCCGGGGCCTGGCGGCGGACCTGCTCGGTGATGAGCCGCACCAACTGAGCGCGGTGCGTGTCACCCGGCGCCGTGCCTCGAGCAACCTCGATGCGCATCACCGCCATCCGGTACGTGCCCGGAGGTAGCACGAGCGGCTGGCGGCGCCGGTACGGTGTCACCGTGTCCCCGGCCACCTGGAAGGTGACCGCGTGAAAGGCGACGCCCTCGCGGGACGGATCGATGAAGTCCAGCCGCTCGGGCCGCTCCCAGGCCCAGAGGAAAAAGCGCGGAGGCTCGGCGGCGCTCACAGGCAAAGCCCCCAGCATCAGCGCCAGCCACGCGGCGCACAGTTCCAAGCCCCTGAATCTCACCGTTCTTCTCCGCGCTCCCATCGTGGAACTCTCACTGCCCCTGCGCCCAGCCCCCGCCGCTAGCTCTTTCCCGGAGGATTGTGCCGCTGCTCCCAGGGGTAGAAGTGGCAAAGCGGATCCCAGACGTACTTGTCGATGGGAATGAAGGTGAAGTGGCTACAGGCATGGCGCTGGGCAAAGCGCATGAAACGCTCGGAGACGAGGATGACGCCCCAGAGGCCGCGAGGGCGGAACACATCTTCGCCGCTCCAGGTGCCTTCCTCCAGGGCGAGTCCGTCAATGGCGTCAACGCCGGTGTCGCGGCACCAAGTGCATGTTCTCGGCTTGGAAATGTGAAGGCGGCTGCGCTCCAGATCGAGCGCCGACTGGCCGTAGGCCTGGGTGACGAAGAGATACCGGGGCGGCGGACCCAGTTTAGAGCCTCGGCGCTTTCTGATGATCCGCGACACCTCGACGGGGTGGAAGCCACTGAGCCCCGTCAACCCCTCGGCGGTGAAGGCCGCCGCGAAGTGCTCGGTGACGAGCAAACCGCCAGGCCCCGTCACGAGGTCACCGAAGGTCTTGCCGTAAAGCTCCAATTCGCCCTGGTAAGGGGGTTCCCAGCTCAGCGAGCCGATGGGGCCTCCGCATTGAGGGCAACGCAACCCATCGCCGAAATGGTCGCTGGTCCTGTCGAAGTCGGTGTCGTGCGGGCCTTCGTTGAGCTTCTCCAGGACGAAGAAGCGCATGCGGGACGAAGCAGCATCAGAAGCCATCCGGGAACCTCGCGAGCAGGTCAGGTTGGCTGTAGCGCTGTCTCAAATAGGCCTCGAACTCCTTGGGAGTCGCACCATTGTATCTGTCGAGCCATTTGACGACTTCTTCGTCTAAGTCACGATGCCACTGCTGGTAGCCATTGTGGGACTCCTTGTTGGCAGCACGCGTGACGAAGCGAGGATCCCGCTCGGTGTAATGGCCTTTGAGCGTGCGATGTTCGGCGAGCTTTTGAGCGATGCGCTTGGAGATGGGGTGGTGGAGCTGTCCCGTGAGCTCTGGCCTGGCCGGGCCCCCCGGCAGACGCTCAGCCACCATGGCCAGGGCCGAAGAAGGCAGGGAGACAATGACGCGGGTGCCCACCACGGCCACCGAACTCACCTGGCCCACGCTGGCGGCGTTGAGCCCCAGACGTGAGGCGCCCGCTGAGGCGGCCTGTGGAAAGTGGGGCAGCATGGACATGCGGGAAGCCAACCCGGCGGTACCTCCAACCAGGCCCTGGCTGACCACCACCGTCACCGCGAGCACGAGCACGCGAGCGGCCCGGGGCCCCACTCTCTGGGCGAAGCGCTCTCCCGCGTCCTCCAACTCTCT
>DASVVJ010000772.1:0-3780 GCA_036389955.1 Myxococcaceae bacterium | reverse complement strand
AGCGATGCTGGAGGACTCCAGAGGGCTGGTGCGCCAGGCTGCGGCATTTGGCTTAGGCGAGCTAGGCGGAGAGGCCAGCGTCAGACGCCTGGAACAGCAACTCGCCCTTGAGGAAGCTCGAGGTGACTATGATGGGGAAGCCGTCGTGGAAGACATCACCAGAGCGCTGGGACGCATCGAAGAGGCAAGCGCGCGGGCGCCCCTGATCCGGCGGTTGGAGCGGTTGGCTGCTACCAAGCACGAGCACTCAGATGTGTATGAACTGGCACGCGCTCTCTGGAAGCGGAGGCACCCAGGCCTTATCCCTGTTGTGAAGCGAAACCTGGAGCGGATATCGCTGACTCCTCCGCACGGTCTACATGGCTTACTGGTGCTGTTGGAGAAGTCCCCAGCAGACCTGGGTACGTGGGCCCAGGATCCCGTTGTCCCCGTAGAACACAAGACACGAGCATTGGTGGTGCTCGAAGAGGATGTGCCAGACACGTTGATTCCCGTCCTCTCGTCGTTCATTTCCACGGCCCAGGCATTGATGGAGCTAGCGGTGAGCCAGCGAGGCGGGCCAGCCTCGTTCTGCGAGAGCCTGTTTGCCCTGCTGCTCCGCCACCAAGAGCGCATCCTCCCTCTGTTGTCAGAGGAGGCTCGCTTGAGCCTGCGCAGGGTAGCCGTGCGTTTGGTAGCAGCGGTCTCACTCAACTGTGCAGTCCGAGCGGCGGTTATTCTCAGGCTCGTGGGGCGTCCGGAAGATGCGGCAGTGCTTGAGACTTACTGCCCAACCGACCCAACGCTTGCCAAGGTTTTTAACGACGCGGCACGGACGCTGCGAGGTCGCCAGACGAATTGATCAATCACAGCAAATTGATCACCCGTGCTCTGCTGCGCGTCGCAGTTCGCGGTACAGGCGCGCCAGGTCCTTCAGTTGGTAGTGGGCGTTGAGCCCGCTCGGGTTGGGGAGCACCCAGAGCCGTGTTGCTCCCATTGTCTCCGGTTGGAGACCCAGTTGTGCCTCCGGCCTTGCGAAGGCCAGGCGGTACGCACTGACCCCCAGCATCGCGAGGAAGCGGGGACGGTAGCGTCGGATCTTGGCCTCCAGCTGCCGCCCACCTTCTGTCAGCTCCGAGTCCGCCAGCTCCGCTGCGGTAGCTGTCGCTCGGTCCACCACGTTGGTGATGCCGTAGCCTAGCCGCAGCAACTCCTCCTGCTCTGAGGGGGCAAGACGGTGCTGCGTGAAGCCCGCCGCGTGCAGCGTGGGCCAGAACCGGTTGCCGGGCCTCGCGAAGTGATAGCCCACCACCGCCGAGTACAGGCTTGGGTTGATGCCGCAGAAGAGGATCCGCAGCTTGGGCACGATCAGGTCCGGCATTGTCCGGCCCACGGCGGCGAGCAGCTCTTCCCGAGTGGGCTTGCGTGGCGTGCTCATGGGGTGTCTCTCAGCAGTGCCATGGGAGCACTACCGTGGATCCGAGGTCGGTACGCGGGGCTGGGAAAAGATGGGCAGGTAGCAGCCCCCGTCCCATTCGTAGAAATTGTCCTCACAGGGAGGCTTCTTGCTGGGATGTGTCAGCCAGCACCCTCCGCGAATCTCAACCTCTCCGGCCAGATTGCACGGCGGCTTGCGCTGACCAGGCAAAGGCCCCTTGAGCTTGCCCGCCACCGCGCCTCGCAAGGACAGTGGCACCTTGGATTCCACGGAGACTGCAGCCAACGCTTCCTCTCCCAGATACGCTGTGCCCCCGTCTGCTGTACCCGCTTTCGGCTTTTCGGCTTGGTTCTCCTCAGGTTCTTCAGCTGGCTGCACGGTTGTGTGTTTCCCCTGAGGCCAGATCGCCAGCACGAACATGGCAGCACCTGGCACAGCCCACAGAAGCCTTTGAAAGGTCGACCTACGAGACCGTGCTGACTGAGGATGCGGCTGGGCTCCACTGGCCTTCGCCTCGGCGTCCTGCTGCTCCTTGCGTTGCACGGTGTCACGGTCTCGCCGACGCGGGCGGTGGCCGAGCATCTCCGTCTGCCTTTGCTCTTCCTGTGACCAGGCAGAGCGCGCCAGGGTTTCCCACTCGAACAGCCGCGAATCGGCTTCGTGCCCTGCTGTACTCGCTGCGTGTTCCAGTGCCTCGGCGGCAAGCCGTGCCTGGCCCTTGAAGCGCCTCTCGGGCGGCCCCAGCAGCCGCAGAATGAGCGCGTTCAGCTCCTTGCTCACGTTGGCATTGAGTTCCCGTGGCGACCGAGGTCCTGGCCCTCCGCGCTCCCACACCACGGATTCCTCCATCCTCGGATCCGTGAGGGGAGGGTACTCGTCCGTCACCAGCCGGTACGCTGTCACTCCCAGGGCAAACAGCTCATCGCAGACAGTGGCCCGATAATGCGCACTGGGGTGAAGGGCGAACAGGCGCTCATACGCCCAGGCCTCCGGGCTGCGGTAGTTCGACGTCCCCGGCGGCAGGACATGCATCGTCAGGGTGACCGCGCCCCGGTACATCCCCGCTCCGAAGTCCGTGAGGAAGGCCCGCTCGTCGGTGGGCCGCACCAGCACGTTGTCTCCCTTCACGTCCCGGTGCAGCCCGTCCACCGCTGCGGTGGCCTCCAACGCCCGCGCCACCTGAGCCACCAACCGCAGCACCTGGCGCGAGGTGGGATTGCGTTGGGCCGCCCACTCGTACAGTGGCGCTCCCGCCACCCACTGCATCACCAGGTACGGGTAGTTTCCCGAGGGGTGTTGCCACACGCCATGCCCTTCCAGACGCGGCACGTTCGGGTGATTCACTCGCGAGAGCAGTTCCTGTTCACGCTTGAAGCGCTCATCCCGAGGGTGGAGTGCCAGCTTGAGCGCATACGGCCCTTGCGACTCTCGCCCCCGCCGCTCCACGCGGTAGACCGTGCCGTAGGTGCCGCGTCCGGCCCAGCTCACCACCCGCCAATCTCCTACCTCCATTCCGATGGGTAAGGAGGCCGGGTCCACCACCGGCTCGGACTGTGTCATTCCCATGAGCGCACCCTACCTCAAGGGTTGCCTGGAATGCATCCTGCCTCTTTGGTTGGACCGGTCATGGCTTCAGGCCGGGCCTCCACGGTGGTAAGGCAGTCCACAGTCCGCCGGGAGGGGTCATGTCCGTGTTCAACAAGCTGTTGGCCAGCGTCGGAATCGGCAGCGCCAGGGTCGACACCCTTCTCGACCGCACCACCGTGCGCGTGGGGGAAACCCTGGAGGGCGAGGTCAATATCAAGGGCGGCAGCACCGAGCAGCAGATCGACAGCATCTACCTGCACCTGATGACCCGCTACACCCAGCAGAAGGGTGACAACACCGCTTACGTCAACTTCGCCCTGGCCGAGCTGGAGGTCTCCCGGCCCTTCACCATCCGCCCCGGCCAGCAGCTCGATGTGCCGGTGAGCCTCACCGTGCCACTCACCACCCCGGTGACGATGAACCGCATCCCCGTGTGGCTCCAGACCGGCCTCGACATCGACTACGCCATCGATCCCAAGGACACCGACCAGCTGGAGATTCTCCCCCATCCCAACATGGAGCTGGTGCTCCGCGCCGTCACCCACATGGGCTTCCGCCCGAAGACCACCACCTGCGAGCACAGCCACCGTCTGTCCCGCGAAGTCCCCTTCGTGCAGGAACTCGAGTTCTACCCATCCGCCACCTACGCCATCGGCATCCGCGAGCTGGAGCTCATCTTCTTCCTCAAGCCCCAGGGCATCGAGGTGCTGGTGGAGGTGGACCGCCGAGGCCGCGGCCTCGGGGGCCTGGTGCAGCGCGCGCTCGACATGGACGAG
>DASVVJ010000771.1:0-13235 GCA_036389955.1 Myxococcaceae bacterium | reverse complement strand
CTTGCGCGGAATGGGGCGGGTGGCGTCGTCGGGCGTCTGCAGGGCGGGCCGGGCCCCCGTCTTCCGGGGGATGGGACGGGTGGCGTCGTCGAGGTCCTCGGGCGGAGGCGCCGCGGCCATGCTGGGCATGAAGGGCGTGGCATCCTCCTCCTCGCTCCAGTCCAGCGGAGGCGCGGGGGCCCCCTTCCGGGAGACGAGCTGCGTCTGGTCCCGCTGAGGATCGAAGGAGGGCTCGTCGTCGGGAGCCAGTTCCTCCTCGTCCTCTTCGAGGGGCTTTACGCGCGTCTCCTCGGTGGACATCACCGGGGGCAAGGGACCCCGCTGCCTGTTCGCCATCACTCCGCTCCTACCACATCGTGCATCGTCCTGACCGGAGGGGTCCAGCAGCCCAGCGGTACCGTTGCCTTTTCTACCTCACGAACCGGCAGGGCGGCGCGAATCTGGCGAGGCGGGCCGCCCGGCCGGGGAGCGGCCTGGAGTGGCCGCCATGAGTCGTGGAGGATTTCGCGAAGGCCTTCGGCCTGCGGGCCCCGAAGGCCACGCTGCCGGGGTGGCTCATGGGAGTGTTGGGAGCCCGCGCGCTGATGGGCGGGCCAGCAGGGCGATGTGAGCAGGCTTAAGGAGCTGCGGACGGCTCTTCCCGGACGCTGGGCTCGGAGGCCTCGGAGGCCTTGTCCGCCGTGCGCTTCTCTTCCTTGCCCTCCTTGTCCTCCTTCTCCTCCTTGCCCCCCTTGTTCTCCTTGTCGGCGGCCCGCTTGGAGCTGAGGGCGGCCTGGCGCGCCAGCTCACGCGCACGCTGAGCGACCTTGGGAGTGGGCGCCAGAATCATGAACATCAGGCGGCCTTCCATGCGGGGCGGCTGCTCCACCACGGCGATGTCCTGCAGGTCCTTCGAGACGTCCTGAAGGATGACGGTGCCCTGCTCGCGGTGGGTGATTTCACGGCCACGGAACTGGATGACGACCTTGGCCTTGTTCCCCTCCTCGATGAAGCGGCGCATGTTGCGCACCTTGAACTCGTAGTCATGCTCCTCCGTCTTCGGACGGAGCTTCACTTCCTTGAGCTGGACGACGAGCTGGGCCCGCTTGGACTCGGAGGCCTTCTTCTTCTCTTCGTACTTGAACTTGCCGTAGTCCATGATCTTGCAGACCGGTGGACTGGCCATGGGGCTGATCTCGACCAGGTCGAGCCCCTGGTTGCGCGACAGCTCCAGGGCGGCCTCGAGGGGCATGACGCCAAGCTGTGCGCCATCGGGTCCCACGACGCGGACTTCGCGCGCGCGGATGCGGCGGTTGGTTCTCTGGTCGCGGCTACCGCCGCGGGGTGTTCTCTGGTCGCGAATAATGGTGTGACTCTCTTTTCAGGTGGTTGTTCAGACCTGCCTCTTCAAAGATGGGACAGGCTACTGCGATTTGACAGGCGGGGCCGCCAGGGGCTCGCTTGCCTGGTACTAGGGTGAGCCCGAATTGCACTCTTCCGAACCTACGGAGATATAGCCAGAGATAACGTTCAACTTCAAAACGGCGCAGCGGCTTGGAGTTCGAGCCGCTTGCCCGTGTGTGGGTGAGTGAACGTCAGGGCGTCGGCGTGGAGCAGCAGCCGCGTCCCGTCATGCCCGTACAGCCGGTCGCCGGCAATGGGGGCGCCCAGGCCCAGGGGATGGGCCGCGTGGACGCGGAGCTGGTGCGTCCGGTCGGTGTAGGGAATGAGCGTCACCCGGGTCCTGGCTCCGCCGTGCTGCGTCACGCGCCATTCGGTGACGGCGTGCTTGCCGTGGAGCGGGTCGACGAGGTGGCGGGGACGGTGCTCGAAGTCGGCCCGGAGGGGCAGCTCGATGAGGCCATGCTCGCCCGGGACGTGGCCGTCGAGCCAGGCGGCGTAGCGCTTGCTTGCCTGGCGTTGGGAGAACTGCCGCTTGAGCGCCGCGAGGGTATCCGCGTCCCGGGCCGCGAGCAGGAGCCCGGAGGCCTCGGCGTCGAGCGGGTGCAGCAACAGGGGCTTGGGTGAGTCCGGGAACCGTTGGCGGAGGCGGGCGAGCACCGAATCGCGCGTCGAGTCATGGCGGCCGGGGGAGGACGGCAGGCCGCACGGCTTCTCGACGACGAGCAACCACGGATCCTCGTACACCAGCCGCAGCTCCGGCTCCAGGCCTGGGCCTTCGTTCAGGGGCGGCGCCGGGTCCACCTCCAGCCCTTCGAGCATGTATGGAAGAACACCACCGCATTTGCTCTGACACGCTGGGTAGTACTCGCCGGAGCGGCGCTCTCCGGTGACGGGAGGTGCACCCCACCAGAACTCGGCGAGCGCCAGCGGCCTCAGGTGGTGGCGATAGGCCTGGGCCAGGAGCTTGGGCGCGGCGCAGTCACCGGCCCCACCGGGGGGAGGCTCGGGAGCGAACAGGTCCGCCACGGTCCGCGCTTCGCCGCGCGCGTTGGGAATCACATAGGCGTGAGCGATCTGCTGCCAGAACTGCCGCGAGCGCCCGGCGCGAAAGTGCTCGAGCTCGGCGCGGCGGGCATCCAGGGCACGCAGGGCCGACTCCAGCGCCTCCCGTTCCTGCTGATGGGCCCCGTCGAGCCGCTGGCGCTCCTCACCGTCGGCGCGGCTCTCCTGCGCCAGGGCATGTAGGGCCGCCTGCCGCTCGGCGTCTCCGAGAGGCCCTTCGGCCAGCTGCTGGCGCGCCTTGTGCCGGTGGCGGCGGTTGGCGTCGTGGCGGGCGCGCAGCTCGGCGCTGATGGAGGCCTGGCGCGCGGTCAGCTCGGCGAGGCGGGTGCGCAGGGCGGTGGGTTCGGCCCCCGCGGTCAGCTCGGTATGCCGGTCGTCGAGGGCATCCAGCTCGGCCTCGGCCGCGGGCCAGAAGGCGTCGCGCGCGGCCTGATCGAAAAGCGGCGGGGCGAACCCCTCGACGTGCCAGTGCTCACCGAGCATGCCCGAGAAGGCACAGAGGTAGCCGATGCGGCCGTCCGGCGCCGCGACGGCCAGCACCCCGAACATCTTGCCGCGCCCGGGCTCGTCGAGCGCGGAGAGCACGTGCGCGCTGGCCAGCTCGCCTCGGCGCAGGCGCAGGCGCAGTTCCTCCGCGGCCCGGCGAGCCAGGGGATGGGGTGGGCCCGGAGCGAACGGACTCGCGAGCCGCACCGGCACCTCGCTGGAGGCCGGCTGCGGCTCGAAATACGTCACGACATCGTGCAAGGGCCCCGTGCTCACGCAGCCGTGCACTTTATGCGCGGCTGCGACGGCGCCACATCCACAAGGCCAACAAGCTCAGCATGGGAACAAACCCTCCCGAGGGCGAGGAGGTGCAGCCGCAGCCCCCCTGTTGCTCCTCGTCCGGACCATCGCTGTCGACCGTGAACCTGTGGAGAGCCGAAGGGGCGCTGACGTTACCCACCGTGTCCGTGGCCGTGGCGGTGACCGTGTGGGCGCCCTGCGCCAGGCTCGAGAAGGGGACAAAGCCCCAGCGCCCTTGGGTGTCGGCGAGGGCCGTCCCGGCGACCGCTCCATCCAACGTCACCGTCACCTGACTGCGCGGCTCCGCAGTCCCCTCGATGAGCGGCGTAGTCGAGGTGACGACAGGCTCCGGATCCGTGATCACAGGAGGCAGGGGAGCCACCGTGTCCACTGTGAAGCTGACGGAGGCTGAAGGAGGGCTGGTGTTGCCCGCCGCGTCCGTGGCCGTGGCGGTGACGGTGTGCCCTCCCTGCGCCAGGGGAATGGTGAGCGTGAGGCGCCAGGTCGACGAGGAGCCGGCCGTGACCGTCCCCACCACCGTGCCATCCACGGTCACCGTCACTGTGCTACCCGGCTCCACCGTCCCCGAGATGGTGGGCGTGGTGGTGGTGATGACAGGCGCCATGCCGATGGATGGGGGAGAGGGGGGCGTGCTATCCACCGTAAAGCTGCGGAGCGCCGAAGGGGCGCTGGTGTTGCCTGCCGCATCTGTGGCTGTGGCAGTGACCGTGTGCGTGCCCTGCGTCAGCGGTGCGGGGTGAATGAAGCTCCACTCCCCCGAGGCGCTGGCGGTGACTGTTACCGCCACCACCCCATCCACCGTCACCGTCACGGTGCTGCCGGGCTCCGCCGTCCCCGTGATGGCCGGCGCGGCGGTGTTGATGGCTGCCGCGGGTGCTGTCAGCACCGGGGCCGCGGGGACCACACTGTCCACCACGAAGGTGAAGGGAGCCGAAGGGGCACTGGCGTTACTCGCCGCGTCCGTGGCTATGGCAGTGACCGTGTGCGCGCCCTGCGCCAGCGGTGTGGCGTGAGTGAAGCTCCAGGCCCCCGAGGCGGTGGCAATGACCGTCCCCGCCACCGCTCCATCCAACGTCACCGTGACGGTGCTGCCGGGCTCCGCCGTCCCCGTGATGGCCGGCGTCGTGGTCCGGACGAAACCTGCCGGGGCTGTGAGCACCGGCGTTGCGGGGGCCTGCGTGTCCACGGTGAAGGTGCGCGGCGCCGAGGCAACGCTGGTGTTGCCGCTGGTATCCGTGGCGGTCGCCGTGGCGGTGTAGGGGCCTGGATCCAGGGCCGTCCCCAGGGTGAAGCTCCAATCCCCTGACGCGTTGGCCGTGACCATCCCCACCACATCGCCATCCAGCGAAACTGTCACCGTGCTGCCTGCCTCCGCTGTCCCCGTGATGGCGGGCGCCGCCGTGTTGACGAAGGGCGCTGGCCCCGTCAGCACCGGTGCGGGAGGAGGCCCGTCGATGAAGAGCACCGCTCCACCGGTGATCGCGTTGACCGTCACGGTCAGCAGGTAGAACCCATCCGCCACGCCCGGCATGCTCAGCGTGATCGAGGTGCTCGAGAACTGTTGCCAGGGCACGGCGGTCCTCTTCCCGCTCTCCACTTCCTGCAGGAACACCAGGGGAAAGTCGGTGGGGGAACTCAGGCTGTTGCCATTGCTGGCTTCCGAGATTCCGCGCAAGCGGGTGCCGCTGAGGGTGAGGGTTCCCCCCGACTGAAGGACCGCCGGCACGGCCACGGCGGGCCGCCAGGCATCGAGCGAGCCCGCGGCGTCGTACAACTCCGCGCTGGCCAGGGTACCGGTCGCGGTGCTTCCGCCCGCCACGAGCACCTTGCCATCCGGCAGCAGCGTGACGGTGGGATCCGCGCGGGCAGTGGTCAGCGTGCCCACGGCGCTGAAGGTGCCCGTGGCCGGATCATAGGCCTCCACCGTGGCCAGGCGGCCCGTGGTGCCCAGGCCCGCGGCCACCAACACCCTGCCCGTGGGCAGCGGCACGGCCCGGTGACGGGAGCGGGCGGCGTTCAGAGAGCCCGTGGCGCTGAAGGTCCCCGCCGCGGCGTCATACACCTCGGCGCTGGCCACGGGGCCGGAGGCGCCGGTGCCTCCGGTCAACAGCACCTTGCCTCCCGGCAGGACCGTGGCGGTGTGCTCGGCACGGGCGGTGGCCAGAGAGCCCGTGGCGCTGAAGGTGCCCGTCGCGGGCTCGTACAGCTCCGCGCTGGTCACGGGGCCCGAGGCCGCTCGTCCTCCGGCCACGAGCACCCGGCCCGTGGGCAGCACCGTCGCGGTGTGATGGGAGCGAGCCGCACCCAGGGAGCCCGTGGCGCTCCAGGTGCCCGCCGCCGGGGCATACAGCTCGGCGGTGCGCACGGCGCCCGAAGCGCCACTTCCCCCGAGGACCAGCACCTTGCCCCCGGACAGCAGCGTCGCGGTGTGGCTGCCACGGGCCGTGGCCAGAGTGCCCGTGGTGCTCCAGGTCCCTGCCACCGGGTCATATAGCTCCGCGCTGGCGAGAGCGCCTGCCGCTCCATCTCCGCCCACCACGAGCACCTTGCCCGCTGTGAGCAGCGTCGCCGTGTGGCGGGCCCGAGCTGAGTTCAGCGAGCCGGTGGTGCTCCAGGTGCCCGCCGCCGGATCATACAGCTCTGCTCCCGCCAGGAACCCCGAGGCATTCTGCCCGCCCACCACGAGCACCTTGCCCCCCGGAAGCAGCGTCGTCGTGTGGCCCTGGCGTGTGGCCGCCATCGTGCCGCCCCCACTGCCGGCGCCTTCCAGGGCGTCGTAGAGCTGGGTGTAGGTGAGCGCGCAACAGTTACTGTCACTGATGCCTCCTGCCACGAGCACCTTGCCCATGGGCAGCAGGGTCGCCGTCATGCCAGAGGTGGTGACGCTCAGCAGGCCCGCGGAACTCCAGGTGCCGGTGACCGGGTTGTAGAGATCGGAGGTGGCGTTGGTGGCTCCGCCCACCGCCAGGACCTTGCCATTGGGCAGCAGCGTCGCGGTGGGGGGAGAGCGGGTGGCGGTCATGGAGCCGGTGCCACTCCAGGTGCCAGCCGTGGGATCATAAAGCTCGGCGCTGGCCAGGGGACTGGTGGAAGAGCCCCCCAGGGCGAGCACCTTGCCTGTGGCCAGCAGAGTCACCGCGAGGTGGCTGCGGGCCACGCCCATCGCGCCGGTCGCGCTCCAGGAGTTCGTGGCCGGCTCATACACCTCCGCGCTGGCCAGCGAGCCGGAGCTGTTCTCTCCTCCGGTGACCAGGACCTTGCCGTTGGGCAGCAAGGCGGCTGCGTGAAAGTAACGGCCGGTGACCAGCGGGCCGGTGGTGCTCCAGGCGCCCGTGGCCGGGTCGTACACCTCCGTGCTGGTGAGGTAGCGGGTCGCGGAGCCTCCCCACCCTCCCATCACCATCACCTTGCCGTTGGGCAGCAGGGTGGCCGTGTGGTAGGCGCGAGGGGCGTTCATCAGGCCCGTGCTGGTCCAAGAGCCCGTAGCCGGGTCGTACAACTCCGCCCCGGCGGCCGGAGCGACGCGGCTGGCCCCGCCCGTGACGAGCACCTTGCCATTCGGGAGCAGCGTCGCCGTGTGGCTGTAGCGGGTCGTGGCCATGGTGCCCGCGGAGCTCCAGGAGCCCGTTGCCGGATCGTACAGCTCGGCGCTGTCGCGGCCGAACCCCAGGTTGTCGTACCGGCCTCCGGCCACGAGCACCTTGCCGGTGGGCAGCAGCGTCGCCGATTGCTCATAGCGGCTGATCGCCAGCGTGCCCGTGGAGCTCCACCCCGGATCCACCACCACGGGGCTCTCCAGCCCCTCCAGCCCCACCTCCATCTCGACCCTCAGCGTCCGGCGCGTCAACGCCAGCCGGGGCAGGTGGCCCGGCCCCCCTCTGCCCGCGGGGACGGCTCCGCCCAGCCGCACCGTGCCCTGTCGGCTGCGGCCAGCGCCGTCCCGCGCCACCGCGTAGTGCATCCGCACCACCGGCGTCTCCCGGCGGTCGAGGAACTCCAGATACTCGCCGGCGTCCCGGATCGACTCGATGCCCTCGGGCACCTGCACCTCGAATGCAGTCCGGTACGGAGCCCCGCCCGCCTCCACCACCACGAACTCCTCTACCCGCTGCGTCAGCCAGAGCCCTTCCTGCGGGACCGCGGTTCCTCCCTCGGCCGTCCAGAAGTGCTTCGCCCCGTAGAAGGTGGCGCCCGCGCTCCGCTTCGAGACCGCGGCCGTGCCGCCTTCTTGCGGCCGCACCCGGAAGGTGTAGCCACGGGTGGCCACTTCCAGCGCTCCGTCCTCGGTGGCCGCCAGCCTCACCCGCAGCGCCGCCTCCGGGTTGACGGGCTCCTGCCGCCCCTCGGACTCCAGACGCCCGGAGAACTCAGGGAAGAACGCCCGCGCCAAGGCGAGGGCGCTGTCCTCGCCCTGCGCTCGCCGCCAGGCCTCCACCGCCGGTCCCCGTGTTGGGGCTTGCCGGCCCGCGGCCTCACGGGGCAGGTCATCCGGCAGGCCCATCGCAGGTGGCTCGATGAGCGACTCCTTCGCTCCGCCTACCTCCGTCCAGGTGTCTGGGCCTGGTTCGACGGCCTCGGGGCTCCCGCTGGGACTGCAGCTCAGCCCCCAGCACAGCAAAACCCCCACCGTCAGGCTGCGCATCCACGCAGCCCGCTCGCGCCACATTCCCTGATTTTCCATGGAGAGTCCCCCTGGACGGCATGAATGCCCGCGTCCGCCACACGCGAGCGAGTCGAGGCCCTCAAACCATGAAGCCGGACGGACTGTCTACGCTCGGTGCGGAGGCACTGCGCCAGGACAGCTTCCCGAAAGGATAGATGCCCTGGCAGCCAGGGCTTCCAGGAGGCTCAGCGGCTCACCTGACAGACACTTCCTCCTGGACGAGGTGAGCCTCCGAGAGGCCCTCCACCAGGGCGGCATAGGTCCACAGGGCAGCCTCGTGCTCGCCGCGCTGGATCTGCCCGACCACGTGGCGGACCGAAGCATAGATGCGCTCGAAGACAGCGGGCGCATCGGTGCCGCGGTGGATGGCCTCCAGAATGCGCGGCGCGATGGCGTAGTAGTGCGCGATCAGCCCGGCACCACCGGGGCGCTGGCGCAGGTACCCGTCCCGGAACGCGCGCAGCACCTGCAGCTCCTCACAGTCGTCGGGCAGGCCCCGGGCCTCGACACAGGCGGTGGTCAGGAAGCAGTGCCCCTTCTTCTTCTCCTCCGCCAGCCGCAGCTCCAGCACGGTGTTCTCGCTGCCCAGCTTGTAGTTGTTCTTCAGCTTCTCCGCGACGTAGGGCTTGGGGACCACCGTCCCAGTGAACCCGCTCGACTTCCGCTTGATGTACCGCTGGGTCACGATGCGGCTGAGCTTGGGAAAGGCCGTGGACAGAGCGCCGAAGGCCGCACCCTTGCTCTTCATGTCGTTGTAGACGGACCGGTGGTTGGCCTTCAGCCACGTCTTATCCAGCAGCCGCAGATTGAAGTCCTCGGGGCTGGTGATGCCGTCCTCCGTTGTATCGAAGGCGTCCTCGAACCGGAGCCGGTCGAACAGCGCGTCCCAGAGGCCTTTGTAGGGCTCGCGCGAGGTTCTCGGCCACAAGTCCGCATCCACCCGCACACCCGCCATGTTGATGTTGATGAGCAGCTGGCGAGGGGGGTGCTTCCATTCTCCGGCGGGTTTCTCCTTCACCGCCTCGTATTCGAACCCGGCGCTCATCGCGTGAAAAATCACATACCACTGGATGCGGTGTGTGAACTCTCCGTGCAGCAGGCCCGCGCCCACGTCTTTGAAGAGAGCCCCGTTGGAGCTGTACTCCTTGAAGGCATTCTCGGACAGGACCGCCGTGTAGATGGGCGCGTTGACGTTGAGGCCGCAGAACTTCTCGGCCGCCACCAGGTGCTGCGTCAGCACCTTCTTGGGCCATGCATCCTTCGGGAAGCCCAGGACGATGTCGGGCAGCTGCGCTTCGAGATACTCCAGCGCTGGCATGTAGCCCTCGACGAGCAGCTGCTGAATCCGTACACAGTCCGCCACCAGCTCGTTGCCGGTGCGCTCGAGAAGCTGCTGCAGGTCGACCCTGGCCATGGAGAAATCCTCTGGCATGATCATCCCGCACACACCCTCCTCGTCAAAAAATAGCAGCCCCCTCTCCCCTCGGGAGAGGGCCGGGGTGAGGGTGCCGCGCAGCAACCGTGTCTCGGGAACTGGACTCACTTGGTAGGGTGACCGTCCACGGATGGAGCCAGAACCATGACGCGCGCACCCGAGGAGCCCTCAACCCGTCTCCCGCCAGGCACTCAGGTGGGGGAGTGGCGAGTCGAGACATGGCAGGGGCAGGGCGCGTACGGCGCGGTCTACCGGGCGGTGCGGATCGGGCAGGAAGGTGCGGGCCCCGTGGCGCTCAAGGTGGCGCTCTACCCATGGGACTGGCGCATGGCTCGCGAGGCGGAGCTGCTCTCGCGCCTGAGCCACCCGAGCATTCCGGGCTTTCTGGGCCGAGGGGTGCTGCGCCGGCCTTCGGGGGGCGAGCACCCTTACTTCGCCATGGAGTGGGTGGAGGGCACGCCGCTGTACGCCTGGGGCGAGCAGCACGCTGGCGCTGGGCCGGAGGTATGCCAGGTGCTGGCTCAACTGGCCCGAGCCCTGGAGGCGCTGCATGCCGTGGGCGCCGTGCACCGGGACGTGAAGGGCGACAACGTGTTGGTACGATTGTCGGACAGGTTGCCGGTGCTCATCGACTTCGGCTCGGGCCACTTCCGGGGGGCGAAGCGGCTCACCTGGCAGTCACTTCCGCCGGGCACTCCCGCGTACCTCTCCGCTCAGGCCTGTCTGTTCGACCTTCGTTCCGTCCGCAACCGTGACGGCTACTACGACCCAGCGCCCGCAGATGACCTCTTCGCCTTGGGCGTGACGGCCTACCGATTGGTCATGGGCCAGTACCCGCCGCCCATGAAGGTCGACCAGGACGAGGACGGCACCTGGCGTGTGTGGAGTCCTGACCCGCGCCCGCTGTTGGAGAGCACCCCTCCGGTAGCGCCGCGCCTGAGGGAGGTCATCCTTCGCCTGCTCTCGGTCGAGCCAGAGGAGCGCGGCACGGCGGCGCAGGCGGCCGAGGCGCTGGAGGCCGCAGCGGGCGAGAGCGTGCCGCAGCGAGTGCCCGAACCCAATCCAGCCGCCCAGGTACCGCCGCCCGAGGTTCCTGTGGCCACTAGCGGTGGCAAGCAACCCAAGCGATTGAGGACTCAGAGGCGTGTGCAAGCCTGGAAGCCTGGGCTGGCTCTGGCTGCCATGGCGGGATGCGTGGTGCTCCTGTGGTGCATGCAGCCAACGCCAACTCCGGACAGGTACGAATCCGCAAGCACGCAAGGGGCCGCACCTGCTCAGGTGCCTGATGCGGGTACCGCTGGCGTGGGAGACACCTCTCCTACCGAGTCTCGGGTTCCCACGCAGTCGCCTAAGGAGAAAAAACCCATTGCCCAGGAAACCCTTCCTGAGCTTCGCCAGGGGCAGGCACGGCCCGACGAGAAAGGCCGCTGCCCAGGCCGCACGCAGGTGCCAATCAATGGAGGCTGTTGGGTAGAGCACCCCGCAATGACCGTCGAGTCCTGCGCGGAGAACGGCTACGTTTTCTTCAAAGGCAGATGCTACACCCACGCTTTTGCGCCGCCTAAGAAGACTCTACCCACCTCAAGCCCTGCGGAAGCTCGCTGAACGGCTACCTCTCCTTGATTGAGTTTGTCATTGGAGTGACGTCCCCAGCGCACAAAGACATGAATTTGTTAGGCCTGATTGAGGGGAACCGTCAGTGGGGTTCGCAAATCGGGAGATCTACTTTCTCGCAGCCCGGGTCACCGCGGCACGTACAGAGGCCTTGCACAACGTGGTCGCCCGGAACAGAGCCCGCTACGCTCTCGGAGGGCTTTCGCTGAGGAGAGTTGTCCTCAGAGGACAGTCCATCTTCAGGGCCACAGCCAACCAGTATGAAAAGTCCGCAAACCAGTAGCAGCCCGCGTGCAATCATTCTTACTCCCAATGGATGAGGCAGGACAGACCCAATGATGAGGCACAGTGAGGGACTCTCATGAGTTTCACAATGGGTCAAAATTGACAGCTCAGGCTCGGTGTTTGCCTCTCTGGGCGCGGCACACTCATCCTGCCGGGCGCCTTCGGTGAGCGTCACTTTCCAGGACATAAGGAGCGCGCAGCCTCCCGGGGTAGAATCCCTGGACCATGGCCCAACTCGATACCAATGGTTATTACGCGCTGGGGGTTCCGGCCTACGTCCTGCTCATTGCCACGGAGGCCTATTTCACCCGCGCTAAAGGGCTTGTCGCCTATCGATTCGCCAATTCCCTGAGCAATCTCTCCGGGGGATTGGGCGAGGTCGTGATCGGGTTCTTCCTGGGGCCGCTCCTCTTCGCGCTTTACGAGTTCGGCTACGACAAGCTCGCGCTCATTCACTGGCCCAAGGACTCCATCATTCCGTGGATCCTGGCCTTCTTCGTGGCTGACCTCTGCTACTACTGGTACCACCGCGCTGGGCACACGGTGTCGCTGTTCTGGGCCATCCACGGCGTTCACCACCAGTCCGAGGAATACAACGTCACGATTGCCATGAGGCACCCGTGGTTCTCGGACACCTACTCGGCGCTCTTCTACATCCCGGTTCCGATGCTGGGGATCACCGCGCCTCAGTTCTTCGTGGCCATCTCGGTGATCTCCTTCTACTCGCTCTCGGTGCACTCCAGGATCTTCAACCGCCCCAGCCTCTATGCCTTCGTGACGCCGGCGACTCACATCTGTCATCACTCGCGCAACCGGCGGTATCTGGGCAAGAACCTGGGCGCCATGTTCACGCTCTGGGACCGCATGTTCGGGACCTATGTGGAGGTGGACCCGAAGGATCCGCCGCTCCTCGGCACGCCCCGCGGTTATGAGACCCACGACGGAGCCAAGGCGCAGTGGGTCTTCTTCCGGGACATCGCCAGCGCGTTCAAGCTGGCGAAGACCTGGCCTGACAAGCTCAAGGCGGTCTTCGGCCGGCCAGGGTGGACTCCTCCCGGGACCCAACTGGAGCGACAGCCTCCGGCCCGCTCCGATGCGGAGATCAGCACAGGCACGAAGGCCTATGCGCTGATGCAGTTCGTGGTGATGTGTTCCCTGGCGCTTTTCGTCTTTCACCGAAGCGAGCTCATGAACCCCTGGGCCAAGGCCTTGATCAGCGGGCAGGTGTTGCTGAGCCTGTCCACGCTGGGTGGCTTACTGGATGGGCGGAAGAGCGCTGTGCGGTGGGAGCGTCTCCGGGTCCTGCTCCTGGTCGCCAGTCTGCTGGGCCTCTACGCGCGCTTCGGAGCCCAGGGACTGGGCCTGGGCGGGTGAAACCCTGGCCTACTGGAAGGACCGAGTAGCCCCCGGAATCACGAAGAGCGTGACGCTGCGGGCCGGCACCGTGGCGGTCAGGCGCGAGCCCGACACCGCGCGGTCCGCCTTGCGCACCAGGGTGTTCGCCGGGGTGAGCTGCCACACCTGCGCTGGCCCCGCGGGCGAGAAGCCCATCAGGTCCACCGTGAGGTTGGCGCTGCCCGAGAGGAACTTGCCCACCACCATGACGGTGAGCGCTCCGTCCGAGGTGCGCACCGCCGCATACGCCGACACCGTGTCCGGATTGGACCCGGTGGCCGCCACGCTCAGGTTGCCGAAGCCGGAGCGCTGGCCGTCGTAGTTGCGGTACAGCTTGATGGCCTTGTAAGTGGGCGAGGACGGCGCCGGAGTGCCCCAACGCACCGCCAGGTCCAGCCCCTCGCGGCCGAAGATGCCCAGCAGGTCCGCCTGCGCCGTGGCGCCGTTGATGTGGTTCTCGGCGCCCCAGTGGTACTCGGTGATGCCGATGCGCGTGCCCGGGTAGTGCGTGTCCACCCACTGCCGCAGCCGGGGAATCAGCCGCACCCGGTCTTCGATCCACGAGTCATCCACGTAGTCCGGATCCCACAT
>DASVVJ010000770.1:0-5618 GCA_036389955.1 Myxococcaceae bacterium | reverse complement strand
GATCGTGGGCAAGTTGCCCGCGGTGGCTACCTGCAACATCGAGCCGGGCACGTCCGTCGAGGACCTGCGCGCCAAGATGAAGCAGGCGGTCGCTCGCGTCGACTCGGGTGACGGTGTCATCGTCATGGCCGATCTGTTCGGAGGCACGCCCTGTAAGGAATCGCTGATGATGTGTCAGCGGGGCAACCTCGAGGTGCTGGCCGGGGTGAACCTGCCGATGATCATCAAGGCCAACTCGCTGCGCGCCGAGGAGCTGCCGCTGGCGGAGATGGCGCGGGCGCTGGCCTCGGCCAGCCAGCGCACCATCACCTGTGCCTCGGAGCTGCTACGCGAGGCCCAGAAGCCGAAGCAAGACTCCCAGCAGCCGCCCCCGCAGCAAACTTGACGCGAGCCCCCTCCCGGGCGATTCGAGACCGCTGTGATCACCCTGGTCCGCGTCGACAACCGCCTCATTCACGGTCAGGTCGTCGAGGCCTGGCTGCCGCACCTGAAGGTGCAGCGCGTCGTCGTCGCCGATGACGAGGCCGCCTCCAGTCCGCTCATCCGCGCCGCGATGGCGCTGGCCGTCCAGAGCGCCATTGAAGTGCAGATTCAGTCCCTGGCCCAGGTGGACTTCGCGGCCCTGTCCAAGGACGGGGTGCGCACGCTGGTGCTGCTGAGGGACGTGGTGGCCGTGCCTTTTGCCCACGCCCACGGACTGGCGCTGGAGCAGCTCAACCTGGGCAACGTGCACTTCGGCACGGGCCGGCGGCAGGTGTCGCCCTCGGTCTTCCTGGCCGAGGCGGAGCTGCAGGCGCTCAAGGGGCTGGCGGACAAGGGCGTGAGGGTGGAGGCGCGCGCGGTGCCCGCCGAGAAGGCGGTAGAGCTTTCCGAGCTGGCCGAGCGCTGGGCAAAGGGCGGGTGAACGCGTGAGCGTGGCCTGGACCGAGGTGCTGCTCGCGGGTCTCTGGGGTGGGGTGGTGGCGGTGGAGCGCAAGGCGTTCCTCCAGGCGATGATCTCCCGGCCGCTGGTGGCCGCCACGGTGATGGGCACGCTCTTGGGCGATGTGCTCGCCGGGCTCTACATCGGCATGTTGCTGGAGCTGTTCTACCTGGGCACGGCCAACCTGGGCGCCGCGCTGCCGGAGAACGACACGGTGTCGGCCACGGGCACGGCGGCGGCGGCGGCCACCATGGCGGCGGCCACCGGAGGCGGCTCCACGCAAGCGCTCTGGTCCATCGCCGTGCTGCTCTTCATTCCGTTGGGGCGCATGGGGCGGGTGGTGGACCGGACGCTCGAGGGCTACATGGCACGGCTGGCGCGGGTGGCGCATGCCTCGGCCGAGGCGGGCAACCTTTCGCGCGCGGTGCGGCAGAACCTGTGGGGCATGTGGCCGCACTTCGTCGTCTACGGCGTGGTGTCCGCCTTCTGCGCCCTGCTGGGCTTCTTCCTCGGGGCGTGGGTGGACCGGCTGCCGCTGGACCTGCTGCGCGGGCTGGCGTGGGCGTTTCCGGCCATGGCCTCGGTGGCGGCAGCGTTGGCGGCCCAGGGCAGCCACGCCAAGCGGGCGCCGCTGTACGCGGGCGTGGGCGCGGCGTTCGTCACGCTCACCGTCATCTTCTTCACCCTGTGGGGGCGCCGGTGAGCACTCCAGGCACCCTCAGCCGCTGGGTGTTGCTGCGCGTCTTCCTGCGTTCGCTGTTCCTGCAGGCCTCGTGGAACCCCAAGGGCATGCAGAACCTGGGGCTGGCCTACAGCCTCTACCCGGCCCTGGAGCGGCTCTACCCGGACAGGGCGGACCTGGAGGCGGCGGTGCGCCGTCACCTCGTCTTCTTCAACACCCACCCGTACGTGGCGGCCGCCATCGTCGGCGGGGTGCTCAATCACGAGCAGCGCATCGCCAAGGGCGAGGAGACGCCCGACAAGGTGGTGGCCTTCAAGGCCGCCCTCATGGGACCGCTGGCGGCGCTGGGAGATGGCTTCTTCTGGCTGTCACTCAAGCCGGCGGTGGGCGCGGTGTGCGCGGCGCTGGTGCCGGTGCTGCACGCGTGGGCGGCGCTGCTCTTTCTGGTGCTCTACAACGGCGTGCACCTGACGCTGCGCGCCCGCTTCTATTGGATGGGGCTGTCTTTGGGGGACCGGCTGGTGGAAGCGGTGGCCCGGGCGAACCTGCCCACCCGGGGGGCCCGGCTGCGCTCGGTGGCCGCTGCCAGCGCCGGGGGCCTGGCCGCCTGGCTGGCGGTGGACCTGGGGAAGACGGCGGGGGGCAGTCATGCACCCTGGCTGGTGGCCGGATGTCTGGCACTGGGCGTCATCTCTTACGTGCTCGTTCAACAACGGGTGCCCAACTACATCGTGCTGTACCTTGCCGCGGGCCTGGCTTGCGCGGCTGGAGCATTCCTTTGAAGAGAGGGAGTGAAGCCACACATGGCTAACGTCGCCGAAGGGACGTTCGAGATCATCAACGCACTGGGGCTGCACGCCCGGGCGGCCGCGCAGCTGGTCAAGGTGGCCAACCGCTTCAAGTGCGACACCTCTATCGAGCACCAGGGACAGAAGGCCAACGCCAAGTCCATCATGGGCGTGCTGATGCTGGCGGCGGGCCAGGGCTCGATGGTGAAGCTCACCTGCAAGGGCGAGGACGCGGAGGCGTGCCTGGCGGAGATTGGGAAGCTCATCAACGACCGGTTTGGAGAAGGGCAGTAGTGAGCACGCAGGCCAACCCCACCATGAACTTCAAGGGCATCGGCGCCTCTCCGGGCGTCGCGGTGGGCCATGCCTTCATTCTCGATCGCAAGCGGGTGCGCACGCCCAAGCTGCGCCTGGCGGAAGCCGAGGTCGAGCCCGAGCGCCTGCGGATGAAGACGGCGCTGGAGATGTCCGACCGGCAGCTGGCGGACCTCAAGGACCAGATTACGCGCACCGAGGGGCATGACCACGCCCTCATCCTCGAGGCGCACCGGCTGATGCTGCACGACCCGATGCTGGTGGACGAGGTGGACCGGCTCATCGTGGGCGACCGCATCAACGCCGAGTGGGCGGTGCGGCGGGTGGCGCGCAAGCTCAAGCACCTGTTCGACAACATCCCCGACGAGTACTTCCGCGAGCGGCGCTCGGACGTGGACTACGTGGCCGACCGTATTGTCCGCAACCTGATGGGCCAGGCGGTGGACGAGGAGGTGGAGCTGCCCGCCGAGTCCATCGTGATAGGGCACGACATCTCTCCGTCGGAAGCGGCGATGATGGCGCGCAGCGGGAAGGTGGCGGGCTTCATCACCGACCTGGGCGGGCAGACGAGCCACACGGCGATTGTGGCGCGGGCGCGCGAGACGCCGGCGGTGGTGGGCGCGGGCCGGGTGAGCGAGCAGATCTCCCCGGGCGACCTGGTGGCGATGGATGGCACGCGGGGCATCATCCTGGTGAACCCGACGCCGGAGCAGCTGGCGCTGTTCCGCGAGACGCAGCGGCGCTACCACGAGAGCGAGCAGCTGGCGCTGCGCACCAAGGACCTGCCGGCGGTGAGCACGGATGGGTTCCGCATCCGGCTCAACGGGAACATGGAGTTCCTGGAGGAGATCCCCTCGCTGCTGGCGCACGGCGCGGAGGGCATAGGCCTGTACCGCACGGAGTTCATGTTCCTGGACCGCAAGACGGTGCCCACGGAGGAGGAACACTACCGGGCGTACAAGCAGGTGCTGGAGGCGATGGGCGGGAAGCAGGTGACGATCCGCACGCTGGACCTGGGCGGCGACAAGGTGCCGAGCAAGGTGAAGCACGAGCGGGAGCCGAACCCGGCGATGGGGCTGAGGGCCATTCGCTACTGCCTGTCGAACCGGGAGCTGTTCCGGGCGCAGCTGCGGGCCCTGCTGAGGGCGAGCGCGCACGGGAACGTGCGGGTGATGTTCCCGTTGATCTGCGGCATGAGCGAGCTGCGCGAGGCGCGCTCGGAGCTGGAGGCGTGCCGCACCGAGCTGAGCCGGGCGGGAGTGCCGATGGGCAAGCGCTTCCCGGTGGGCATCATGGTGGAGACACCGAGCGCGGCGTTGATCGCGGACCGGCTGGCGCAGGAGGCGGACTTCTTCTCCATCGGAACGAACGACCTCATCCAGTACACGCTGGCGATCGACCGCCAGAACCGCGAGGTGGCGTACCTCTACAAGCCCCTGCACCTCTCGGTGCTGCGATCGATCCAGAACATCGTCCAGGCGGCGAAGTCGGCGAACATCCCGGTGTCCATGTGCGGCGAGATGGGCGGCGACCCCATCTACGCCCTGGTGCTGCTGGCGCTGGGCTTCGACGAGCTGTCGATGACGTCGGGACAGATTCCGGTGGTGAAGAACATCCTGCGGCGTTCGAACCGCGCGGAGGCGATGGAGCTGCTCAACGCCGCCATGGAGCTGACGACGGCGGAGGAGATCGAGCGCTACATCCGCTCGGAGATGGACAAGCGCTTCACCTCTCCGGACGAGTGAGCACAACCACAGCCCCCTCTCCCTCCGGGAGAGGGCTGGGTAGCCCCTGAGGAGAAATGGTCTCTCGCGGGTGCTCATGACAGTGGACCCTGGTGCAAGGCGAGGCGATTCAAAGGGCTTTGCCCTACCGCCTCGCGAGGCGAGACCTATCTTCCCTGCCGAGGTCCAGGCCCGCACCTTGAGGACTGTATGAAAGCGATCGCCGTCTACCCGGCACAGCGACAGGTGAAACTCATCGAGGCGAAGGCTCCCACGCTGTCTGGAGATAGACAGGTGAAGCTGCGGATGATCGAAGCGGGCGTGTGCGGCACCGACAAGGAGATCTGTTGCTTCCAGTACGGGACGGCCCCCGAGGGGACGGACCACCTCATCCTCGGGCATGAGTCTCTCGGAGAAGTGGTGGAGGTCGGCAGCGAGGTGAGCGGTCTGCGGGTGGGCGACCTGGTGGTGCCCTCGGTGCGCCGTCCCTGCCCGCACGCCTCATGCATTGCCTGCCGGCAGGGCCGCCAGGACTTCTGCTACACGGGCGACTTCCTCGAACGGGGCATCAAGGGGGCTCACGGCTTCATGGCCGAGCAGGTCGTGGAGGAGGCGCAGTACCTCAATCCGGTGCCGGCCTTGCTCCGGGATGTCGCCGTGCTCGTGGAGCCCCTGACCATCGCGGAGAAGGCGCTGGCTCAGGTGCTGCTGGTCCAGCAGCGGCTCCCCTGGACGGCGCCTGGCGCGGCCGGTCAGCCTCCTGGCGCCAGACACCGGGCCGTGGTGCTTGGCGCCGGGCCGGTGGGCCTGCTCGGCGCCATGGTGCTCACCGCCGCGGGCTTCGAGACGTTTGTCTACTCGCGGGAGAGCAAGCCCAACCCCAAGGCGGAGCTCGTCGAGGCCATTGGGGCCCGGTACCTCTCCAGCCAGAGCGTCCCGGTGAAGGCGCTGGCCGAACAGGTGGGCAACATCGACGTGGTGTACGAGGCCGTGGGCGCCTCGCAGCTGGCCTTCGAGGTCATGCGAGTGCTGGGCACCAATGGCATTTTCGTCTTCACCGGTGTTCCGGGCCGCAAGGCGCCGGTACCCGTGGATACCGACTCCTTGATGCGCTCCCTCGTCCTCAAGAACCAGGTGGCGCTGGGCACCGTGAACGCAGACAAGGGCGCCTTCGATGCGGCCATCCG
>DASVVJ010000769.1:0-4130 GCA_036389955.1 Myxococcaceae bacterium | reverse complement strand
CTCCACGTCCTCCAGGTCCACGTCCCACCGGCTGCCCACCCGGTAGAAGACCGGCGTGGCGCCCGCGTCCACCACCGCCTCGACTTCGACGCCGTGGTGGTAGGCGGGCATCAGCACCTCGCCGCGGTCCAGGTTCATCATCTTCACCGTGAGCCACACGGCGTTGCGCGCGAAGTAGAAGTAGCGCACGTTGGACGAGCAGAACGGCTGGAAGGTGCTCGTCTGCCCGCGGCCCAGCAGCATGCTCGGCCAGAGCGTGGGCAGGGACGGCACGAACAGCTTCTGAGACGGCGTCACTTCGTCCATTGCTTCACCACCTCTTTGGCAGCGGGGACCCAGCGGAACTTCGCCGCGCACAGCGCACGGCTGAAGGCGGAGTCATTGAAAATGGAGACCCACGTGTGGCGCCGGACCTTGTCCGTCCAGTCGCGCTTCCACACCATGTCCGGCCCCAGGAAGTCGAACTCGCGCAGCCCGCGAGCAATACAGTCCGCCAGCACCTCATCCATCAACAGCTGGCCGGGGCTGCACTCTTTCAGGCTCTCGTCGTAGCCAGGCTTGAGCAGGAAGTAGCGCCCGCCGTGCGTCAGCCCGTACTGGAACGCCACCGGCTTGCCATTGAGCCGCAGGAAGTAGAGCGACAGCCGCCCCGCGTACGCCGCGTCCCGCGCCAGCTCCGTGTAGAAGCCCCGGGTGCGCGAGTCCTGCGCCATCGCCGTGCCGCGCTGGCCCTTCCAGCCGCTCTGCTCCAGCGCGAAGCCCTCCTCCAGCTTGCCCTCCAGGTCCAGGCCGCCCTCGATGCGCTCCACCTCCACGGTGCCGCGCTCCTCCAGCTTCTTGCGGCGGCGCCGGCAGTTCGCCTTGAACTTGGACTGCAGCGTGGCCTGGTAGGCCTCTCGCGTGGCAGGCAGCGGCACGTACGGTGACTGGAGCGACTCCCACGTCCCCGTGGACAGCCCCGCGCCCTTCGCCTCCTCGAGCAGGTACCAGCCCGCCCCACCCTCGGGCACGTCCGTCAGCCGCAGCACGTCCCAGCTCTTGTCCGTGCTCAGCCAGGCCAGGAACATGGCCGCCGCGGCCTCGGGCTCGCGGGCAATCAGGTCGAAGCGGCACGAGTGCGGATTCGCCGTCCCCGACAGCTGCCGCACCGGAATGCCGTACATCGTCGTCCGCTCGGCCATCAGCGGCAGCGCCGCCGTCAGGTTGCCCTCACCATCCCGCAGCGTGAGCACCCGGAGCTGAGAGGTGGGCGCGAAGTTGTCGATCCAGATGCGCAAAAACTCGTGCCGGTAGAAGAGCTCGTTGCTCGTGGCCTCGACGAGCGCGTTCCACTCGGACTCGAGTGCCATGAACCCGGCCCGGTCCGTCACCTCCTGGACACTGGGGGTGGGCGAGAGCTGTCTGGCTTCCATGATGTAGAACTCCCAACACGCGGGGCGGCCTGGGCGCCGCCCGCGCGCGTGCAAGGTGGGAACTGTGACGGCGAGCTACAAGCCGCTGCGAGCCAATCTCAGCAGGCAGCGAGCCACTTTCCGGCTGTCGTGTCGGATCTTGGACCCCTCCTTGAGCAGGTCCGCCTCCACCGGAATGACGCCAGCCGAGATCAGCTCACGGCGCTCCACCGGGACGACGTAGGCCCCCTTGCGCGCATAGCGCTGGATGGACTCGGCCGGAGGCATCGCGGCGTTGATGAGCACCGCGTCGAGCACCGGGCCCGCGTGCTCGATGATGGCGCGCACGTGGTCCACACACGTCATCCCGTCCGTCTCGCCGGGCTGGGTCATGAGGTTGGCCACCATGACCTTGAGCGCCCGCGTCTCGTGCAGCGCCTGCGCCACCCCGTCCACCAGCAGGTTGGGGATGACGCTGGAGTACAGCGAGCCCGGCCCGATGACGATGAGGTCCGCGGTGTGGATGGCCTCGATCAACCCCTCGGAGGGAGGCGGCGAGCGCGGGCTCAGCGACACCCGCTCCACCCGGCCCTGGGCCCGGACGATGTTGCGCTCGCCCACCACCTCGGTGGAGTCCTTCATCTTCGCCACGAGCTGCACCGGGGCCAGCGTGCACGGCAGCACCTGGCCGCGCACACCCAGCATCTCCGCCGAGGCGCGCACCGCCTCGAGGAAGTCGCCCTTGAGCTCCGCCAGCGCGGCGATGAGCAGGTTGCCCACCGCGTGCCCCGCCAGGCCCTTGGCACCGCCGAAGCGGTACTGGAACACCTGCGCCAGGGCGCTGTTGCCGCCCGCCATGGCCACCAGGCAGTTGCGGATGTCGCCCGGTGGCAGCACCCCGTGCTGGCGCCGCAGTCGGCCCGAGCTGCCTCCGTCATCGCTCATGGTAACGACGGCGGTGAGGTCCACCCCCGGGTCGCCGCGCCGGGGCTCTGCCTTACGGGCCAGACCCTTCAGCACCACCGGCAGCCCCGTGCCGCCACCCATCGCCACGATGCGCGTGGGCCGCTGAAGCACGGGACGCAGGAGCTCGTTGCGCTCCCGCTGCCACCGTGCGGCCTTCTCGTCCGACCACGTCTCGAGCGAAGACTCCAGGTCCATCCCCGACATGCTGCCCCCTTCCCCATCCCAGTCCACGATGTACCCCTCAGCCTACCGAGCGCCACGGCCGAGCAGCACATGCCGCACGGTGTGGAAGATGATGCTGATGTCCAGGAACAGAGAGCCGTTCTTCACGTAGTACAGGTCGAACTCGAGCTTGTTGCGCGCGTCCTCGACCGAGGCACCGTACGGGTAGCAGATCTGCGCCCACCCGGTGATGCCCGGCTTGACCGCCTCACGCAGCCCGTAGAAGGGGATCTGCTGCTTGAGCTGCTCGACGAACACCGGCCGCTCGGGCCGGGGCCCCACGAAGCTCATGTCCCCCACCAGCACGTTGAACACCTGAGGAATCTCGTCCACGCGCGTCTTGCGGATGAACCGGCCCACCCGCGTGACACGGTCGTCATTGGCGCGAGCCCACACCGCGCCGTTCTTCTCCGCGTCCGTGCGCATGCTGCGGAACTTCCACAGCCAGTAGGACTTGCCGTCCACGCCCACGCGCTCCTGGCGGTAGAAGATGGGCCCCTGCGAGTCGAGCTTGATGGCAACGGCCACCAGCACCAGGAAGGGCGCCGCCAGGGCCAGCAGCAGCGAGGCGACGAACACGTCGAACGCCCGCTTCAGGCCGCGGCGCAGCGGCGACATGGTCAGCTCGTCCGCGAAGGCGAAGTCACTGGCGCGCAGGAACTGCACCGGGATGCGGCGCAGCACGCGCTCGCAGAAGCCGCCCGCGTCGTACACGCGCATGCCCATCAGCCGGCAGCGCAAGAGCGCGTTCACCCAGTTGGCCCCGCGCATGTCGTCGGCGGCCTGGACCACGTACTCGACCTTCAGGCGAGTGGCCATCTCCTCCAGCGGCCCCACACCCTCGCGGCGGGGATCCACCATGGCCACCACGCGGAAGCTGCCCTCGCCACCCTCTTCGATGGCCTTGGACACCGCTCGCGCCTTGAGGCCGTCGCCGATGATCAGCACCGGCGAAGGATCCCCCACCACCGCGCGCAGCGACACGCGCACCGCCATGGTGCCCGCCAGGGCGCCCATCGCGCCACCCAGCAGCGTCCCGGGCGGCAGCTGCACCGGGTACACCAGCGGCACCACCATCATCCCGATGCCCACCACGGCCGCGGTGACGCCAGCGGCCTTGAGGAAGCGGTAGCCGCGCTGCCTGTCCTCGGCGGCCACCTTCAAGTCATACAGGTCCAGCAGATACAGAATGAACTGGAAGGCCAGGACGAACGCCGCGCTCAGCCCCAGCAGCGCCGGCCCCATGGCTCCCAGTGGCGGGCGCATCCCCGCGGGGGCAAACATCCAAGCGCAGCCCGCGGCTCCCAGCACGCAGGCCAGCGAAATCGCCGAGCTCTCCGCGAGGAAAAACGTGAGCTTCTTGGCAGAGAAATAGTGGTGAAAAACCCGAAGCACGTGCGCCCTCCCAACCCTACACACCCAAGAATCGACGCCCGACGCCGCTCCCCCGGCCACAGCCGAGGGAGCGGCGGGGCGTCACACCTGCACTACTTCTTCATGTAGTTCTTCAGGTACGGGGTGGTCGTCACCTCCGCACCGTTCAGCACGCAG
>DASVVJ010000768.1:0-6243 GCA_036389955.1 Myxococcaceae bacterium | reverse complement strand
CACCGAGGCCGCGTCCAGCCGCTCGCCGGACACCGGGTGCAGGATGTAGTCGCGCCGATCCGCCGCCTGGGTGCGCAGCCGCACCGCGTTGGGAATCGTCTCCACGAACCCGGGCGACAGCTCCGTCCAGATGCCCCGCTTGGCGTCCTCGTAGTGGCCGCGGACCTCCTGCTCCAGCCCCGGCTCCATGTTCCACACGTGCTCGCCGTACCCCACCGCCAGCGGCACCCCGCGCGAGCGCACTTCCGCCATCTGCCGCTCGGCCTCCGCCAGCAGCTCCGCCTCCGGGCGCGTGTCACCCTTGCGCCGCCGGTACTGCGCATACACCCAGCGCGGATCCCCGAAGTGCTCCGTGGGCCGCCCCTGAGCGTCGATCACCCCGAGCTGCTGGAAGAACGCCCACATCCGGTCGTCCACCTTCAGCCCGAAGCGCTCGCGCAGCCGCACGTGATCCTGAAACGCCGTCGTCAGGTAGCTCAGCATCGGATCGTTGCGCGTCGGCAGCGCCATCAGGTACCCGGGGCTCGCCGGCGCGATCTGCTCCTGGCACCAGCCCAGGTCATCCAGCGTCACGTCCATGTGCAGCGTGGAGCACACGTCCAGGCCAATCATCAGCCCGTGCAGCTTGCCCATCACGATGTCCTCGAGGCAGCAGCGCACCAGCTGCTCCCGCGAGCGGAACACCTCGGGGCCGATGAAGCCCGCCACATCGTTCACGTGCACCCAGGGCGCCACCTCGCGCCCCGCCTTCTCCTGCGCCAGCCCCACCCGCCGCTTCAGCGCCCGCGCGAAGCCGTACTTGCGCGACTCCAGCAGCACCATGTCGCAGCCGCCGTGCTGCCCGTTCGTCGCGTCCGCCCCCTGCCCCGTCTCGAAGTAGAGCCCGAACCGGCCGCTGCGCCGCGCCGCGTGCTCCACCATCTTCTCCAGCGTCACGTCGAACGTCCGGTTCGCCGCCTCCGTCCCCGCGATGCTCTGGAACCAGATGCCCGTCGTCCCCGGCTGCAACTCCTCCACCCGTGCCTGAATGTCGATGTGCGACAGCACGCAATGCGGCATCACCTCTTCCAGCCCGAACGCCACCAGAATCTCGTGCAGCGCCGACTCCACCGCGCCCACCGACTCGGGCGAGGAGGACACCGGGTTGGTGCCCAGCACCACGTCTCCCAGCGCGAACGCCCAGCCGTTGAACACCTGCCAGCGGATGTCGTCCGGGTGGTCCGTGGGCGAGTTCGGCTGAATCCGCGCGCCCAGGTAGCCCCGCGCTCCCAGCTTGCTGCCCGGCAGCGGGTGGAACACCTTGCTGCCCACGTGGGTCAGCTCCGCGTCGCTCATCAGCTTCACCACGCAGGCGACTACGTCGCTGCTCAGGCCCCGGCTGATCGCCTTGATCTCCTCCTCGCTCGCGTTGAGCAGGAACGTCCTCAGCCGGCCCACCGTCCAGTCCGCCGTGGCCGCCCGCTTCTCGGAGTCGATCGCCTCCAGCATGAAGGCGTACAGCCGGTCCTCGAGCGGCGGGTGCGCGTTGAGGTCCCCCAGCCGGGTGCGCTCGAGCAGCGCCCGGGCGTTGGCGCGCGAGTGCTCGTCCGCCGCCGCCACGCCAATGGCCTCGTCCCCCTCCTTATATGCGTTGGCCGCGCCGAGCAGCTGCTGGTACAGCCGTGGCTCGAAGCCACCGTGCACGCGCCGCAGGTAGCCGAACACATCCTCGTCCGGGCGGACCTCGGCGATGAATACCCCGTGCTCCGGGGGCTTCAGCGTGTTGCGCGGGGCATGAGCGGCGGCCCCTTCGGAAGTAAGAGTCGAGGACAGCTCGGATGGGGCTCGCTGAGGCTGAGTCATGGGCTCCCCTTCAACCGCGGAATCCACCGCAGGTTAATGAGGGGACCGTCAGCCCGCTATGGCTGCCACTGGGCCAAGCGACCAGCCGTGGACGAAAGGAGCATGTCCTACATCATCCGGGACCAGGGCCCGATGGGCTCCCGGGGCTCGCCCGTCCGGCCGAAGCGATGCCGCCACGGAGGAGACTCCGCGGGCGAGGTCATCCGGTCCGGCCGCTTGAAGTGCATCACCCACGGCACCCGGGGCCACCGGGCAGCCGAGACCTGGGGCGGCGTGGGGCGGAGGATGCGGCGGACCGAGCCCTCCTGCCCAGGGCCCTCGGGCGCCCAGGTGAACACCCGGGAGGCCCACACCGAGCGGGCGCCCGCGGACGAGGCCGCCACCAGTTCCGCGTTGAGCACCTCGCCGTTGCGCGGCCGGGCCTCGGGGGTCTTGGACAGGCACTTGAGAATGAGCGCCCCCAGAACCCGGGGCACGCGCTCGTTCACCTCCCACGGCGAGGGAGGCATCCGCAGCTCGATCTCGCTGTGAAGCTGATCGATCGGCAGCCGCGGGGAGAACGGCGGGTGTCCCGTCACCAGCCAGTAGGCGGTGGCGCCCAGCGCGTACACGTCATCGGTGGGCTGGAAGTGGTAGCGCAGCCCCTTGCGGCCCCAGTTCATCCGCAGGAAGCGCAGCGCCTCGGGGCTGCGGTACACCAGCGTCTCGGCCGGCAGCGGCACCTGCGTCAGCGTGTCCACGCCCTCGTTGCCGCCCGCCCGGAGATCCAGCACCACCGGCTCGCCGTCCTCGTCGCGCACCCGGATGTTGTCCGGGCGGATGTCCCGGTGCCAGGTGTCCCGGCCGTGAATGTCATCGATCGCGAAGGACAGCCGGTTCATCAGCGCGACGACCTGGAGGAAGGTGGGGTTGATCGTGTCCACCCAGGTGGGCAGCCCACGGCCTCGCACGTAGTCGCGCACGAAGTAGAAGTAGCCGTTGCGCGGCCGGGGCCAGCGCCCATACGCGTGGAGCCTCACCACGTTGGGGTGCGAGGTCTTCAGGCGCGCCGTCCACTCGTCGAAGCGGCCCTCGCCGTGGCGCAACGACATCCTCAGCGCCAGCGAGCTGCCCGGGTTGCGCACATCCTCCACCCGGTAGGTGGCGCCATGGCCCCAGCGCCCCAGGCTCTGAAGGACGCGCCAGTTCTCCACCAGGGTCCCTGGCGTCAACTCGTCAGGACGAATCGGGTACAGCTCCATGTCCATCATTGACGTGCCCAGGTCATGCATCGCCAATGTATTGTAACAGACCCAATAGGTCCACCCAACCGCACCTGCTCCGATAGGGCAGTTGACACTGGGCGTACCGCTCGGACCCTCGTGTGGTCAGTGGGTTACACTCACTCCTTGGGCCAGGGGGCCCGGAGACAGCCCCGCATTTCACGGGTGAAACCCATTGTTGAAATCGGGTTTCAGGCCTTTCACTTCTGCATTGCAAAAGTGAAAGGGAGTGCGCCAGTCCTTTCATTTTTGAAAAGCCACAGGGGCGCTCAGGACGCCTGGAAGCCCGGGCGAAGCGATTGGATGGCGTGGGCCACCAGGGGTGCGATGGACACCACCTCCATGGGAAGCGGGAGCCGATCGGGCCGGGGCACACTGTCGGTGGTGATCAGACGGCGCAGGGGAATGCTCTGGAGCCGCTCGATCGCGGAGCCCACCAACAGGGAGTGCGCGGCCACCACGGTCACCTCGGGGGTGCACCCCGCGTCCAGCAGCGTCTGCACCGCCGCCTGGATGGTGCCGGCGGTGGAGATCATGTCGTCCACCAGAATGGGGGCGCAGCCCTTCACCTCGCCGGTGATGTTGTGGGCCTTGACCTCGGAGCCGCTCATGCGGCGCTTGTGGACCACGGCCACGGGCAGCTTGAGGATCGCCGCGTAGCGCTCGGCGCGCTTCACCGCGCCCAGGTCCGGCGAGACGACCACCGAGTTGGGCGAGGCCGTCTGGCGCAGGTGCTCGGCCAGCAGGGGCATGGCGCTCAGGTGCTCGACGGGGATGTTGAAGCAGCCCTCGACGGCGGGGCTGTGCAGGTCCAGCGTGACGAGCCGGTCCACGCCCGCGGTGCGGATGAGATCGGCCACCAGCCGGGCGCCCAGCGGCTCGCGTCCCGTCTCACGGCGATCGTGCCGGGCATAGGCCAGGTAGGGCACCACCGCCGTCACCCGGGCGGCGCCCCGCCGCCGGCACGCATCCACCAGCAGCAGCAATTCCATCAGGTGCGCGTCCACCGGCGGCCCCAGCGGCTGCACGAGGTAAACGTCACAGCCGCGCACGTCCTCGAAGACCTCGACGTGGTGCTCGCCGTCCGGGAAGTGAGCGACGACGCACTGTCCCGGCTGCAGGCCAAGCACGTTCGCGATGGCCCCCCCGAGCGTGGGGTGGGCTGAGCCGGACAGCAGGACGGCGCGCATGGGAGCTCCGGGGGCTAAGCAGTGTACCGGGGATTGTGCCGTCCCCGCGTGGAGCAAGCACGCGTCAATCGCTCAGGGCGAGGACTTTGGCACCCCCGCGTCCGAGGGCACCCCTCCATCCGTGGCCACGGAGGACGGACCCGTGGTGCGGCGCAGTGCCTCGATGTCCGCGAGCACGCCGCTCACCAGCGCCTCCACGAAGCGCTCGCCCTTGGCGCGGGTGGCCAGCGTGGCGTCTCCATACACCCCGCTGACGGAATAGACGCCCGCATCGGTGGGCTCCCGCGAGAAGGGCCCTCTTCCCGGGTGGTAGTCCTTGACGGCCCTGGACATGTCCACCGTCTTCGGAGCGATGTAGAGCATCATCGAGGTCTCCACCTCGTCAGCGTGCGTGCCTCCCGGCTGCTTCGCGTACTGCTTCTCCACCTCGCCCAGCGTGCGCAGCAGGTCCGTGAAGTGCAGGGTGATGCCCTCGGCGGCGAGCTGCTCGGCGGCCGGGCGCAGCGCGCGCAGCGTGGAGACGCCGGTGTTGAGCACGTAGAAGCGGCGGGGCCCGAAGCGGGCCAGGCCCCGGCAGATGTCGACGATCATGTCCCGGGCCGTCTCCAGCCGCAGCGAGGTGGAGCCCGGGTACGCGACGAAGGCCGGGTAGAACGAGTAATTGACCGTGGGGGCCACCACCACGTCGGCGCTCTGCAACACGCGCTTCTTCAGGTACTCGGCGATGTTCCAGTCATTGGCGAGCGGCAGGTGCGGGCCGTGCTCCTTGGACTGGGCGCCCAGCGGGATGACCACCACCGTCTGCGGCGTGAGCACCTTCTCGGCCTGCTGCCAGGTGAGGTTCTCCAGCAGCACACCGCGAGCCGCGGCGGGGCGCCCTCCAGTCTGCGCCGAGGAGAGCACCGGCAGCAGCAGCAGCGCGACCCCGAGCCACCTCGACAGCACGTCCTGGAGCTTTGCCATGGCCTCTTCTACCGCGCGCCAACGCCCGCGCGACAGCTTCACGGCAATGTTTTCACGGCACCGGTGAAACCAAGGTGGCGGGGAGACACAGCGCCCTTTGCCCACCTTGTTGGCGTGGGAGCCCTGGGCCACGCTGGAGCCTGGTCTCGCGGAGGTGCTCCATGAAAACGTCGCTCGCCGTCCTGTGCTTCGGAGTGCTGCTGTCAGGCTGTTCCACCCAGGTTCCCGCGCCGCCGGCCCGTCCCACGGCGCCGCCGCCCGTGGCCGAGGCACCAGCGCCCAGCGCCCACGTGCCCGAGCCGGAGGTCGCCTACTCCTATTTCCCGAAGCGCGATCCGTTCGGCGGCCCGGTGCGCTGCTGCAGGCCACCCCCTCCGGATGCCTGCCTGGACCCGCTGTGCAGGTACAACCTGGAAGAGCTCACGCTCGCGGGCGTCATCTCCGGCACGAGCAACCCGGTGGCCGTCATCGAGAGCCCTCGGGGCAAAGGCTACTCGGTCTACCCGGGCAGCAAGGTGGGCAAGCGCGGCGGCGTGGTGAAGCAGGTGCTGCGGGATGCCATCGTCGTGGCCGAGCCCTTCGAAGATGGCCAGGGCCTGACGCGCCACCACGAGACCATCCTCCAGGTCAAGCCCGACATGCCGCTGGAGCTGGACGAGTAGCGCCGCGCGCAGGTTCCCCCTCGGATCCTGGCGAGAGCTCAGGTTAAGTTCTCGACACGTTCAAGTGGGGGTTTCATGCACCGTCGGTTGTCGCTGTCGCTCGTATCGCTGTTGCTCGTAGGCCTGGTAGGCGTTGGCTGCGGAGGTGACGAGCCACTGCCGCCACCGCCGCCTCCTCCTAACGGTGACCCCGCAATCTCCAGTGTCACCGCGAGTGTCCCCGCAGTGGACTCCGGCGCCACGGTGCAGCTCACCGTGAGCGCGAGCGATCCGAACGGCGATGCGCTCACCTACGCTTGGACGCAGACGCCTCAGACGCCGGCG
>DASVVJ010000767.1:0-2008 GCA_036389955.1 Myxococcaceae bacterium | reverse complement strand
GTAGCTGTCGCGAACGATGGTCCGGTCCCGGGTGATGTCGCACGTCAGCTTCGCCGAGGCGTCAATCTGCCCCGCCGGGAACGACGACTGGCTGGCGTAGCCCGCGTGCTCGATGCCCACCGAGAAGTTGTTCACCGACTGCCCGTTGAGCCCGCACATCACGCTGCCGTTCAGGCCGCAGTCGTAGGAGGCCGCCACGTGCCAGCCGCGGTCCGTCTCGCGCACCAGCTGCGAGATTTCACTGCCGCTCTCGTTCACCGTGTAGTGCGCGCTGACGTCGGAGTCCGGGTTCACCTGCCAGCCCCAGCAGCCCGCGTAGCCACCCTCGCAGGTATGGATGACGACCAGCGAGATGTCCGTCCCCGCGGGACGCGCGTTGTAGTTGGGCGAGGGGCGCCAGATGGATGCCGCGTAGTTGGGGCCCGCCGCCAGGGCGCGAGCGTTGGGCGCCTGGAACTGGGCCTCGACCTGCACCGGCATGAGGGACGCCACCACCGTGCCGCCGGGGCCCTCGGCCACCACGCCGTTGCGCAGCGTGCCGTACACCTCGTTGTGGATGTAGTGCGCCTGCGCCTCGGGCAGGGCGATGCCGCTGAGCTTCACCGCCGCCGGGGCCCACGCGCCCAGGTCCTCACGGTTCACCTTCAGCGCGTCCGCGTGCGCCGACAGCAGCGCCGCGGCCGCGCGGATGTTCGCCTTCGCGTCCGTCTGCGCCTGCTCCACGCTGACGCCGGCCAGGGCCGCGCCACGCTCCAGCTCCGCGCCCCGCAGCGCCATCACGCCGTAGGCGGCCGGCATGCCGTCGAACTCCTCCTCACCGCGCACCATCTGCCAGCGCGTCTCGGTGAAGGAGATGGCCTTGAGCAGGTCCACTGGGACGTTGAACTCACGGGCCGCCGAGGCGAACAGCGGATCCAGCTCGCCCGCGCTCCCACGGCCAGCGGCCTCACGTGCCGCGTCGGCGATGTTGGAGGTGGGGTTCTCCGACGGCTCCGGGCTCTGCTGGGGACCACAGGCGGCCAGCGAGAGGGCCGCGGTAGCGGTAGCGAGCGCGCTGCGCAACGAATGCATGAATGCTCCAGGACAAAGGGGGGAAAGGTGCTGCATCGGCTCCGGCCTCAGCCGCGAGGCGGCCGGCGGGGGGCGAGTAGCAGCCTCCGTGCCACGCGTGGCCCGCTCTGAGCCAAGAACCGGGCCACCCCCGAGGTGGTGCATCCATGCTCCATCCCACGTTGAGCGCACCGCACCGCCAGGCCGGGGGAGCGTTTTCCAAACCCTCTGAATCCGTGGAGAAAAGCACTTTGCCCCACGCCCTGAGCACAAAGCTGACAGGGGTGGAGCGAACATGTCAGGGCTGTCCTGTTTTCAGACGGTTCCAGAGTAGGCGGGCTTCAGTGTGCCAGAAGCCCCACCACGACAGCTGTTGTCCGTGGAGCAGGCCTGGCCGTTGGAGAGGCCGCCCGAGCAGGTTTTGATACCTCGACGGAATCCGGGGAATAGGGAGGCTGAGGTAGAACGTCGGTGCGGAGCGTTCGCCCAGGGCAGAGTCCCGAGGATCCCTTTGCACCGGCTGGTTCCAGGCACCCAGGTAGGCGCGTGGCGAGTGAAGGCCTGGCTGGGGCAGGGGGGCTATGGAGCCGTGTACCGCGCCGAGCGCGTGGGCTGGAGGCGCTCGGAGCCCGGAGCGCTCAAGGTGTCCCTGGGCCTGTGGAATTGGCGAATGGAGCGCGAGGTGGAGCTGCTGTCGCGGCTGAGCCACCCGGGGATTCCGCGCCTGCTGGACCGGGGCGGGCCGCTGCTGCGTGCGGAGAACGAGTACCCCTATTTCGTCATGGAGTGGGTGCAGGGAGTGCCGCTGTACGCCTGGGCGGAGCAGCACGCTGGGGCGGGAGCGCAGGTGTGCCAGGTGCTGGCGCAGCTGGCGCGGGCGCTGGAGGCAGTGCATGCGGCGGGAGCGGTGCACCGGGACGTGAAGGGCGACAACGTGTTGGTCCGGTTGTCGGACAGG
>DASVVJ010000766.1:0-4526 GCA_036389955.1 Myxococcaceae bacterium | reverse complement strand
CAACTACCCGGCCTGGGGGCCTCCGCTCTCCGTGGAGGGCTACGTGGTGCGCGAGCAGCGGCTGCGCGGCCACGCGTGGGCCCGGGCTGAGCTGAAGACGTGGCTGCTGTGCGCGGACGATGGTGAAGCGCTCGCCTCCTGCGAGACGTACCGCACCGACAGCTTCCTGCGCCGGGCGGACGGCACGCCTGAGCCGGGGGACAGCTTCGCCATCGCCAGCGTCTTCACCGAGGAGCGTCTGCGCGGCAAGGGGTACGCCACGCAGCTGATGGATCTGCTGGCCGCCGAGCTGGAGCGCACCGAGCCGCGAGCGCACAGCTCCCTGCTCTTCTCGGACGTGGGCGCGCCGCTCTACCGCCGCTCCGGCTACCGGGAGACACCGGCCTGGGACTGGCGCCTGACGCCCGAACCCGGTGAGCCCACCGAAGGGGTGGACCGGCTGCTCCAGGAGACGGACCTGGGCACGGCGCTGGCCCGCATGCGCAAGCCCGAGGTGCCGTTCTTCTACTGGCCCACCGCCGCGCAGCTCGATTGGCACCTGGAGCGCGAGCGCATCTACGCGGAGCTTTTGCCGCGCCCGCGGCCCGAGGCCAACGGTGCCACCGTGGGGCAGTCCACCGCGCTCTGGTACATGGTGGGCCGCAGCAGCACACTGCTGGTGATGATGTTCGACGCGCGCACCGCCCGGGACGCGGCCGCGCTGCTGACCGCCGCCCGCCGGGTGGCGCATCGCGCGGGGCTCTCGAAGGTGGTGCTGTGGGAGGAGCCCGCCGCGGCGCCGCTGCTGTCGCAAGTGCCCGGCGCGGTGAGGGAGGCTCGTGACGGCTCGCTGCCCATGCTGCGCCCGCTGCGGCCGGGCCTGGACCTGTCCGGCCCCATTCCCGTGCCCCGGGCCCTCTGGGTCTAGGGCTCGGTGGGGTTAGGATGGGGCCATGGCCAAGCGCATCCGGATCATCGAGGGCACGTGGAACTGCACCTCGTGTGACACCCAGGGCATCCCCGCCCGGCACAAGAAGTGCCCCCACTGCAACAACCCTCGCGAGCTGACGGGCAAGGAGTCCGAGTTCGACTTCGGCGACACGGATGCGGAGACGGGCAAGTCGCTGCGCGAGGGTGTGACAGACGAGAAGGCGGTGGACATGGCCAACGCGGGCGCGGACTGGTTCTGCGCCTTCTGCGGCGCCTCGAACCGGGGTGACACGCCCATCTGCAAGAACTGCAAGGCCGAGCGGACCGATGACGCCGAGGCCCTGCACGAGGAAGCGGATCCGGGTCTGCCTCCGCCCGAGCCGCAGCCAGCGCAGGCGGCGCCGAAGAAGGGGCTGGGCAAGGTGGGCATGGCGCTGCTGGGCACCATGTTCTCCTGCTGCTTCTTCACGATTGGCTACGGCTTCTGGGCGACGATGACGCACGAGGCGACGGGCCAGGTGGTGGGCACCGAGTGGCAGCGCACGGTGTACAAAGAGCGCTTCACGCCAGTGACGAAGGAGGGCTGGAGGGACGAGCTGAGCAACCAGGCCCCGCGCATGCCGGTCAACGGCACGGGAGAGGTGGCCGGGGTGCAGAACGTGCGCGGCTGCGTGTCGAGCCAGCGCGGCACCCGGAAGGTGGCTGACGGCACCGAGCGGGTGTGCAAGACGAAGACGCGCAAGGTGGCCTGCGGCACCGAGGAGAAGTGCCGCACGCGCAACAAGGGCAACGGCTTCAAGGAGGAGGTCTGCGAGGACGTCACCAAGTACTGCAGCGAGTCCTACGAGGACTGCGACACCCAGACGCGCTACCGCACCGAGCCCGTCTACGCGCAGAAGTGCGACTACGACACCTATGCGTGGCAGGAGGTGGACAAGAAGGTGGCCTCCGGCCGGGATGAGCAGCCGCCCCGCTGGCCGGACCTCTCGGTGGGCGCGACTGACCGCTTGCGCCGCGAGGAGAAGTACACCATCCACGTCGAGTACGAGGACGACGGCAAGCAGAAGAGCACCTTCGAGCCCAAGAGCGAGACGGAGTACCTCGGCTGGAAGAAGGGCCAGCAGGTAACCGTCACCGTGGACAACACGGGAGAAGTGCAGCAGATGGTCCCGCGTTGAAAGCCCAGCCCATGGAATGCACCCGCTGTGGCGCCTGCTGCGTGGCGCCGGACATCGCCGCGCTGGACAAGCCGCTGGGGCTGCGCTGCCCGCACCTCACCGAGGACAACCTGTGCTCCGTCTACGAGCGCCGGCCCCCGGTGTGCCGCAGCTACGAGCCGGATGAGGTGTGCCGGCTGATCGAATCGCCCACCCTGGAGGAGCGCGTGCACAAGTACCTGGCCCTCTTCGGCCTCACCGCCGAGGCGGACGCCACGCGCAAGTCCGGCTGTGGCTCCATGCGCCGGGCCCGCGGCGGTTCGTGAGCCAGCACGCTTCCGACCTGCCAGGGGCTTGTCTCTCCGGCTCCCGGGCGGTATCGCCGGGCCCGTGCGCTTTCAACCGACCGAACCCTTCGTGCCCGCCGCGGGGCTGACGTCTCCACACTCGCAGACCATCTACGCCGCGCTCGTGCGGCCCACCCGCGCGCCGATGACGCGGCGCGAGCGCTACGAGTTGCCCGACGGGGACTTCGTGGATCTCGACACCTTCGATGGGGTACCAGGCGCGCCTCACGTGCTGGCGCTCCATGGGCTGGAGGGCTCGTCCCGCTCGGGCTACATCGTCGCCATCCTGCGCGGCGCCGCCGAGCGCGGCTGGGGCGCCACCGCGCTCAACTTCCGCTCGTGCAGCGGCGAGCCCAACCGCCTGGCGCGCTCGTACCACTCGGGAGAGATCGGCGACGCGCTCGCGGTGATGAAGCACCTGGGCGCCCGGCTCACCGGCCCGCTCTACGCGGTGGGCTTCTCCCTGGGCGGCAACGTCCTGGCCCGGCTGCTCGAGGAGACCGGTGCCCAGGCGCCCGTGGAGGCCGCCGCCGTGATGAGCGCGCCGTACGACCTGGACGCCTGCTGCCGCAAGCTCGACGCGCCGGGGCCTTTCCAGAAGCTCTACCGGGACCGCTTCCTGCGCACGCTCAAGCAGAAGGCGCGCGCGAAGCTGCGGCGCTTCCCGGGCGCCTTCGATCGCAAGGCGATGGAGGCCGCGCACACCATCCGCGGCTTCGACGATGCCGTCACCGCGCCGCTCCACGGCTTCCGGGACGCGGCCCATTACTACGCGGAGGCCTCCTCCGGGCCGCGGCTCGCCTCCATCCAGCGGCCCACGCTGCTCTTGAGCTCCAGTGATGACCCGATGCTGGAAGAGCCCGTCATCCCTCCCGAGGCCGCCAGCCACCCGGCCCTGAGCGTCGTGCTCACCCCGCGAGGCGGCCACGTGGGCTTCGTCTCCGGCCGGCTGCACTCCCCCCGCTTCTGGGGCGAGGCGCAGATGCTGGCCTTCTTCGACGCCGTGAAGGCCGCTCAGCCGAAGTAGAGAATCATCCCCAGCTTGGCGGACGGCATCAGCGAGTGGAACCGGCCACCCCGGGCGCCCTCGGTGCCGAGCTGCTCCAGGTACGGCACCGCCAGGCCTCGCACGTCGGGCACCGCGACCTGCACCACGCTGAGGCCCCCGCGCACGAAGAACATGACGTCCTGGGGATTACCGAACTCGAAACCCAGGTGAGTGCTCGCGTACGAGAAGCCCACGCGCTCCATCGCCGGCGTGGGCGGCAGCGACGTGTCCGCCATGCGCCGCGCCAGCCTGTTCACATCGCCCATGAACGTGTGCCCCACCTCGAATGAGACACTGGGCGTATAACTGCCACTCCACGGCAACAGCGTGAGCCCCGCCCGGCCTCCCAGGCGAATGCCGTTGTGTGTGGCCCCCACGTGCAGCCGCACGTGCCGCGAGGGCCGGAATGCCCCCATCAGCCCTGCCCCTCCCGGAACTCCGGCATCGAGCAACAACCCGAAAGGCGCCAGGCGCTCCGGATCCTGCGTCTTCCGGCTCACCTCGGACACCTGCCCCCACGCCGCCGTCCCGCTGAGCATGAGCCCCGCCACCACCAGCGCGCTGCTCCACCTCATGCCCACCCCTCCCCACCGACGAGGACAGCCGGCCCCGACGAGCCCTTGACTCGTCGGGAACCGGCTCTTCCCCACCACCACTCCCCACTTGCCTCGAGCCGTTCCAACCCGGCGTGTGCCCACGAGGTGCTTCCGCCGTGCTTCCCCGCCCATCCCCCGCCCTGCCCCAACCCCACCCCCGGTACCGCGACTCCCCACCGACCCGCCCTACCCGCCACCCCAACCCGCCGCCCTACCCGCCACTCCACCACCCCGCCCTGCCCCCACCGCCGTACCGCCCGCCCTACCCGCCACTCCCACCCGCCGCCCTGCCCCACCGTCGCCCTACCCGCCCTACCCGCCCTACCCGCCCCACCTACCCCGCACCGCCCACCACCCCGTACCGCCCGTCCTGCCCCGACCTACCCACCGCACCGCCCGTACCGCCCCGTGCTGCCCCGTGCTCCGCTACCACCCACCGACCCGCCCGTACCGCCCCGTGCTGCCCCGT
>DASVVJ010000765.1:0-1764 GCA_036389955.1 Myxococcaceae bacterium | reverse complement strand
CTTCGACGAGAGTGATCGAAAGGGCGTGGAGCTGAGCGCGGTGACCGATCCTCACCAGGAGACGGAGGGGGCGCTGCGTGCGCGCTTCGATCCGCCGCTGAAGCAGCTCACGGCGCTGCGGCTCAGCGCCAAGGGCCCTGGCACGTTGCGCGCCATCGTCCGCACGCCGGCTGGCGTGGGCCTTGAGGACAAGAAGCGCAACTTCTTCTTCGTGGACCCCACGGTGTGCCAATTCCAGGGCACGGGGCAGTGGGAGATCTGCACCCTGGCCCTGCCGCTGCTCGAGGTGGAGGCGCTCACCGTGCACCCCGCGGCCCCGCAGATCACCGTGAACGAGCTGGACGTCCAGGGAACCCGGTAGTCCTGCTAGAATTTTCCGCCAATCCCTTCGAACAGGAACGCGGGCCATGCCGACAGACTCCAGCCAAGCGGCACCCCATGCCCCTCCGCGGCAGGAGGCGGCGCCCATGGCCTGCCTGCCCCTGGACCTGGAGGCGGATCCGAGCGGACTGACCGAGCGGGCCCCCGTCATCGCCTCGCTGCTGCCGGACGAAGCCCTGAGCCTGGCCCTGGCCCGAGGCGACGCCCACGCCGTCCACGCCACGCTCACCACCCGGCTCGAGCACGAGCCCTCGGGGCCCACGCGGGACACGCTGCAGCAGGTGCTCGCTCAGCGCGAACTCTTCGCCGTGGCCGAGAGCACACCCCGGCTCGGCGAAATCCTCGGTACGGGCATCGCCCTGGTGCAGCGCCCCGAGCCAGGCTCGCAGCAGGGGCCCTTCATCTCCACCCGCGCCGTGCGTGTCCTGGGACTGCCGATCTGGCCGCTCGGCCAGCACCTGGTCCGGCAAGGCCGGAATGGGCAACTCGAGGTGCTCGGCCGTGTCCCCAGCGGCTCGAGCCTCGGTGTCATGCGCGCCGTGTCCCTGCTGGCCGCGGGGGCCGTGCTCCTCGCGGGCGTCACCGCGGGACTGCTGCCTCTCGTGTTGCATGAGGTGACGCTCGTCAACGGTCTCTCCCGAGCCGTGGAGGTGCGGCTGGATGACCGGGCCTTCACGGTGGAACCGGGCGACAGGGTCCAACAGCAGGTGTTCAGTCTCACCGGGCCACAAACCCTCGAGGCCCGGTGGCCGGGCGAGGCCAGTGCCTTCGAGCAACTCCCGGTGGAGGGCCGGTCACGCCTCGTCTACAACATCCTGGGCGCGGCCTCTGTCCGGGTGGATGATTCCGCCGAGCAGAACGCTCCACGCTTGTTGTCTGGCCCTCTGGACACCCTGTGGCCCGGCGAGGAGCTGATCTCGTGGAAGAGCGGCTGGGAGCGCACGGTGAGCGAGCTCGCGGACGCGGGCCGCTGGGAGCAGGCCGCGTCCGTGGCCCAGGGTGTGGCGCTGGCCGATCCCACCGCACTCGGGGCCCGTGAGCAGGGGCTGCGCCTGGCACTGCGGCACAAGCGGGACCTGGCGGAGAAGTTCGCCTGGCGGCTCACCGCCCGCTACCCCGAGGACCCCACCGCCCACCACCTCGCTCAGGACGCGCTCGTCGCGATGGGCCGGGGTGACTTCGCCCGCAAACGCTACGCGGAGTGGGCCGCCGAGGCTCCGGACAACCCGTTCCGGGCCCTGCTACATGCCCGGAGCCTTCCGCCCGAGGAGCATCCCGAGGCCTACGCCCGCGTGCGGGAGCAGTTCCCTGGCTCGGCCGAGGTCAGGCTCGCGCTCGCCCGCATTCAGCTGGAACAGGGGACCCCGGAGCAGGCGCTGGAGT
>DASVVJ010000764.1:0-8059 GCA_036389955.1 Myxococcaceae bacterium | reverse complement strand
GCCCAGTATGTGAAGCAGTGCATGGTGGAGGGCACGGACTACGGCCGCATCGCGGGCGCGGATCGGCCCACGCTGCTGAAGCCCGGGGCGGAGAAGCTGATCGATCTGTTCCGCTGCACGCCGGAGTTCACGCTGGTGCCGGAGTTCAGCCGCGAGGACTTCGAGGAGGGCTTCTTCAAGTACACGTTCCGGTGCCGGATCCTGAGCCGGGACACGGGGGCGGTGATGGCGGAGGGCTACGGCTCGGCCAACAGCCGCGAGAGCCGGTACCGCTGGCGCACGGCGAACCGCAAGTGCCCGGTGTGCGGCAAGGAGGCGATCATCCAGGGCAAGGCCGAGTACGGCGGCGGCTGGGTGTGCTTCAAGCGCAAGGGCGGATGCGGAGAGAAGTACATCGAGACGGACGAGCGGATTACCCAGCAGACGGTGGGCCGGGTGGAGCAGGACAACATCGCGGACCTGGACAACACGATCCTGAAGATGGCGAAGAAGCGGGCGCAGGTGGACGGAGCGATCGCGCTGGCGCGCTGCTCGGACATGTTCACCCAGGACGTGGAGGACTTCACCTCGCCGCAGCTGGGCACGGCGGCCCCCAGCACCACCGCGGCGCCGGTGGCCACCCCACCCCGCCCGCCGGCGGTGGCATTCGGCCCCTACAAGGGCAAGGCGATCTCGGAGATGACGATGGAGGAGCTGAGCGCGTCGATCGACCTGGCGCACTCGAAGCTGCAGGAGCAGCCGAAGGCCAAGTGGGCCAAGGCGATGCGCGAGAACCTGGCGGCACTGGAGACCGAGGTGGAGCTGCGCTGCCGGGTGCCGCTGACGGCCGCGCCGCACGGAAGCGATCCGCACTCCAACCTGCCGCAGTAAGACCTCACCCTCTCCCTTCGGGAGAGGGCCGGGGTGAGGGTTCCGTGCACCCCATTATTCAGGGCGCACGGTGGTCTTCAGGTACTCCTGGAGCGGCTTGACGCTCAGCTCGGAGCGGCGCAGGGCCTCGAGCGCGCCCACGGCCATGCGCGCCTGCTGCACGGTCGTGTAGTACGGAATGCCGTGCATCAGGGACTCGCGGCGCAGCGAGAAGCTGTCGGCGATCTCCTGCTTGCCGAAGGTGGTGTTGATGACGAGCACGATCGCCCCATCGACGATCTTGTCGACGATGTTGGGGCGGCCCTCCTTCACCTTCAGCACGCGCTGGGCCTGAATGCCCTTGGTGGCCAGGTAGGCGTGGGTGCCGGTAGTAGCCACCAGCTCGTAGCCCATGGACCGCAGGCGCTTGGCCAGGTCCACCACGGCCGGCTTGTCATCGTCCTTCACGGAGATGAACACCTTGCCCGCGCGGGGCAGCCGCACGCCGGCGGCCAGCTGGCTCTTGGCGAAAGCCGAGGCGTAGTCATCCGCCAGCCCCATCACCTCGCCGGTGGACTTCATCTCCGGCCCGAGGATGACGTCCACACCAGCGAACCGGGCGAACGGGAACACAGACTCCTTCACGGCCTTGTGGGTGAACTCGACCTCCTGGGTGTAGCCCAGCTCCTCCAGGGTCTTGCCCACCATGCACAGGGCGGCCAGCTTCGCCAGCGGCACGCCGGTGGCCTTCGCGATGAAGGGGACGGTGCGGCTGGCGCGCGGGTTCACCTCCAGGATGTAGATGGTCTTTCCCTGGATGGCGAACTGCACGTTCATCAGCCCGACGACTTTGAGCTCCTGGGCCAGGGCGATGGCCTGATCCTTCATGCGCTCGACGAGATCCGGCGACAGCGAGTGCGGAGGCAGCGTGGCGGCCGCGTCTCCCGAGTGCACACCGGCCTCCTGAATGTGCTCCAGCACTCCGCCCACCAGCACGGCCCCGGTCCGGTCGGCAACCACATCCAGGTCCACCTCAATGGCGTCCTTGAGGAAGCGGTCAATGAGCACCGGGTGCTCGGGCGAGGCGCTCACCGCCTCGCGCATGTAACGCTCCAGGCTGACCTGGTCGTACACCGTCTCCATGGCCCGGCCGCCGAGCACATAGCTGGGGCGCACCATGACGGGGTAGCCAATGCGCTCGGCGATCTTGAAGGCCTCGGAGTGGCTCCGGGCGACGCCATTCTCCGGCTGGGTCAGCTTCAGCTTCTCGATCAGCTTGGCGAACTTCTCGCGGTCCTCGGCGCGGTCGATGGCCTCCGGCGAGGTGCCCAGCACGGCCAGGCCGGCCTTCTCCAGCGGCACGCTCAGCTTCAGCGGCGTCTGCCCGCCGAACTGGACGATGGCGCCGATGGGCTTCTCACGCTCGGCCACCTCCAGCACGTCCTCGATGGTGAGGGGCTCGAAGTACAGACGGTCGGAGGTGTCGTAGTCGGTGGACACCGTCTCCGGGTTGCAGTTGACCATCACCGTCTCGTACCCGGCCTCGCGCAGCGCGAAGGCCGCGTGCACGCAGCAGTAGTCGAACTCGATGCCCTGACCGATCCGGATGGGCCCGCTGCCCAGAATGAGCACCTTCTTGCGGTCGGTGGGGGGCGCCTCGTCCTCCTCCTCATAGGTGGAGTACAGGTACGGCGTGTACGCCTCGAACTCGGCGGCGCAGGTGTCCACCCGTTTGTACACGGGGCGGATGCCCTTGGAGTGCCGGTACGCCCGCACCTCCGCCTCCGGGTAGCCCAGGAGCTGGCCCAGGTACCGGTCCGAGAACCCGTGGGCCTTGGCCTCGCGCAGCACCTCGTCGGGGAGCTGATCGAGGCGGCCGTACTCCTGCAGCGTGTACGCGCGCTGCACCAGCCCTTCGATCTTCCGCAGGAACCACGGGTCGATGGAGGAGAGCTGGTGCACCTGCTCCACCGTCATGCCCTCGCGGAAGGCCTGAGCGACGAACCAGGGGCGATCGGGCCGGGGAACGCGCAGGGACTCGTGGAGCACCTTCTCGCGCTCTTCCTTCTCCTGGGGCAGATCCGGCACCTCGAGCGCCAGCCGTCCCGCCTCCATGGAGCGCAGGGCCTTCAGGTAGGCCTCGGAGAACGTGCGGCCAATGGCCATCACCTCGCCCACTGAGCGCATGCTGGTGGTGAGGGTGCGGTCGGCGCGGGGGAACTTCTCGAAGTTGAAGCGAGGGATCTTGACCACCACATAGTCGATGGTGGGCTCGAACGAGGCAGGGGTGTCGCGGGTGATGTCGTTGCGCAGCTCGTCCAGGGTGTAGCCCAGGGCCAGCTTGGCGGCGATCTTCGCGATGGGATACCCGGTGGCCTTGGAGGCCAGGGCGCTGGAGCGGGACACGCGCGGGTTCATCTCGATGACGACCATGCGCCCGTCGCGGGGGTGAATGCCGAACTGGATGTTGGAGCCGCCGGTGTCGACGCCGATCTCGCGGATGATGGCGAGCGAGGCCTCGCGCATGCGCTGGTACTCGCGATCAGTGAGCGTCTGCGCGGGGGCCACGGTGATGGAGTCACCGGTGTGCACACCCATGGGGTCCAGGTTCTCGATGGAGCAGACGATGATGACGTTGTCGGCCGAGTCGCGAACCACCTCGAGCTCGTACTCCTTCCAGCCGAGCACGCTCTCCTCGACGAGGATGGTGGAGGTGGGGCTGGCCTTGAGACCCGAGCGGCAGATCTGCTCGAACTCGTCGCGGTTGTAGGCGATGCCGCCGCCGGTGCCGCCCAGGGTGAACGAGGGGCGGATGATGGCGGGGAAACCAATCTCCTCGATGAGCCCGAGCGCCTCGTCGAGCGTCTTGGCGTAGCCGCTCTTGGGCAGGGCCACGCCGATTTTCTGCATGGCGGCCTTGAAGAGCTGGCGGTCCTCGGCCTTGTTGATGGCCTCGAGCGAGGCGCCGATCAGGCGCACGCCATACTTCTGAAGAATGCCCTGCTCGGCGAGCGCCTTGGCGAGATTGAGGGCGGTCTGGCCGCCCATGGTCGGCAGCACGGAGTCCGGGCGCTCGGCGGCGAGGATCTTCTCGGCAGCCTCGACGGTGATGGGCTCGATGTAGGTGCGGTGAGCAAACTCCGGGTCGGTCATCACAGTGGCGGGGTTGCTGTTGAGCAGCACCACCTCGACTCCCTCGTCCCGGAGCGCCTTGATGGCTTGAGTGCCGGAGTAGTCGAACTCCACGGCCTGGCCGATGACGATCGGCCCGGACCCAATCACGAGGACCTTCCGAATATCGTTCCGCTTGGGCATTGGGGGGCCCCATACCAACCTGGGGCCGCACATGCACGTGGCGATTGAGGCCAACGTCCGCCTGCTCCCGAAGGACACGGGCCAACGGGGCGCGGCTCTGGTAAAACCCCTGCGCTCTCCGGAGGTTCCATGCGTCGCTGGTCCCTGGCCCTGCTCGTCACCCTCGCCTCCCCCGCTCTGGCCCAGAGCCCCGAACCGGCCCAGGCTCCGCCCGAGGCGCCTGCCCCCAAGGCCGAACCGCCCGCCGCCACGGCTCCGGTGGCCCCTGCTCCCACGCTTCCGGCTGCGGAGAACAAGGCACCGGCCCCTGCTCCCACGCCTGCCGCTCCGGCACCCACGCCCGCGGCCCCGGCCCCCACTCCGGCTGCTCCGGCGCCAGCGGCCCAGGCTCCGGCTCCCAAGCCGGCAGCCCAGGCTCCAGCGCCCACGCCTGCCGCCAAGGCGCCCGTAGCGGCTCCGGCAGCGCCTCCCACGGCTGCTCCGGCGCCCCCTCCGGCTGCGGCTCCCACGGTGGCGGCTCCAGTCCCGGCCAAGCCGAGTTCCCCAGGCCTGGGACCGGTCCCCACGACGGAGGACGCGGACGCAAAGCTCACCCCAGAAGAGTACATGCGCAAGCTGATCAGGTCCGAGGCGCGGTACATCTTCGGGAACCTGCTCTCCGGAGACGCCCGAGGTGCGGCGGGCGATCTGATCTTCCCGTTCCAGCTCGAGGACAAGCGGTACAACACGCCAGAGGAGCTGGTGGCGGCGTGGGTGAAGCAGCTCCGGCAGAAACGCACGGATCTCGTCACCCTCTATGACATCGAGGTCCTCAGCCTGGCGGAGATGGAGAAGAAGTACGGCAAGGCGCCGGCGCGCTTGGGGCTGAGCAACCTGAAGGATCCGGACATCTACGCGGCGGTGGGCAACCTCTCGGGCCGCGCAGCGGTGCTGCTCTTCCGCGCTCCGAAGGGCTCTGATCCGGCTGCCTTCGCGTACACGGACTAACCAATGCGCCACCTCGCTCCAAGAAGGTGGCTTACTCTTAGCTTTCTCCCGGTCCTGCTGGGACTCAGCAACTGTGCTGAAAACAAGCGCCCAAGGACAGAAGCGCCGCCAGTGCCCGACGCGGGAGCACAGGCTCAAGCACTTGAGGTTCCGGGAGACTGGAACCGGCCGCTGCGCGGGCCCATGGCACTGGTCGTCGTTCCTGAGAGCAGCGCCGACGGCGGCGATAGGGCTCTTGTGCCATTGCAGCACCTGCCAGCCGACCAAAGCTTGTTGTACCTGCTTGGCAAGCAAGTGATCGACAACCGCTACTCATCGACGGTCATTGTTGAAACGGATGATCCAGCGATCCCTGTCTCCTGTAGCGGCACGCTTATCCACTCCCGGCTCGTGCTGACAGCAGGCCACTGTGTATGCGGATGGCGCGAAACCTTCTTAGCTGAAGGAGACAAGCAACTCCTCATCGACAGTACGGCCTGCGCAAGCCGGGCGAAGGTAACGGCCATTCGCTACGAACCTGCTGAAGACGGAGCCTGGTCAGTGATGCATGTCCGGCATCATGAAGGAGAAGTGCGGCCGCACCCTGACTTCAAACTCCTCCGGAGCAAACGGCCTCCCGCCGTGACAAGCTACGCGAACCTCGCGGTCATCCTTCTCGACGAACCAGACAGCTTGAAGCTTCCCATCGCTACCTCTGCGAAAGCAGACGTCCAGGCTAGCGCCCCCCTGATCATCGCTGGATATGGGAATAACAGACTTGTGCCAGCCCCGTTTGGCTACCGCTATGCCAAGAAAGGCAAGGCCCAATCGACCCTGCCCTCCCTGGATGGCAAAGTGCTTTTCGAACCAGAAGGAACGTATCTTCATGAAAGCCATCAGGGGTGGGCCTGCTTCCGCGAGAACTCCACAGGCCGCCAGCTCGTCGGCATCGTAGGCCTGGGCACGGAAACCGAACTCTCCTTCACGAGCACCTACTTCTATCGTGACTGGATCCGCACGGAACTCCGGCGTGCGGCCCATTCTCCTTCCCATGACGAGCTCAAATAGGATGAGTTCATGAGCAACCTGCGCACCGCCATCATTCCTGCTTCCTGGGTGCTTCTAACGATGATTACCTCTGGCGGGTGCGCAGCGAGCAGCGCAACTGCCAATGCTTCAACTGAAGCACCTCTACGGGAGGAACTGCGCTCCGGCTCTCTCCGCCATCTGGTGTTCAATGGTCGTGAGGATCACGGCAACCGTTATCTTTCCACGGTGATGATCGGGAAAGCCGGCTCGCCGCATCCGTGCAGTGGAGTTGTCGTTCATCCTCATCTTGTGCTCACCGCAGCCCATTGCCTTTGCAACCCGCATGATGGGCGTAAGCTCCTTGATGCCAGCACCTGCTCGAAAAGCGCGACGGTGTTCGCATACGTTTATGAGCGGAACCAAGACGCATACTCCCCACGCATTCAATCCAGCCGGGGAACTGTTCGCGCTCACGAGAGTTACAGAACACGGTTTGGTGCAGGAGAAGCCACGCAGGAAAACGTCTCCGATCTTGCCGTCATCTTCCTCGAACAGCCCTTACCTGATGTAGTTCCAGAGAGCCAATTGACGGATCAAGAAGCCGTGCTCAAGAGCGAACTTGTTGTGGTCGGGTATGGCCCTACCCAGGTCGGCGGCGACATTACCGGGAGGCGCTTCTTCGGCCGCAATACAGTCACAGCGATAGCACTGTCCAGTATCAGGGCCGAGGATCGCGATGACGTCTTTTTTCGCTTCGAAAGAGCGGGCACTCACGCCGCCGAGGGTGACAGTGGAGGTCCCTGTTTTCGCGAAACCGCGCAAGGGCGTCGACTGGTAGGAATTGTCAGCCAAGGTCATCCGGATGGACGTCTGTCACAATTCACAAGCATCTATCCTCATTTAGCATGGATCAAGGCACGGATTGCGGAAGCAGAAAAGCTGAAGGCCAACTGAGCCAGCACCAAATCATCCACTCCGCCATCCGCGAGGCCTACGTTGTGCGGCGCACTCGGTTGGCAGCATGGTGCGGAAGGGCTGAATGTGTCGCATTTTCAGCGCTCCTCGGAGGTAGGGGTGCGGCGGGTGCCTGCCTGAACTGGCGTGTAGCACCTGCCGTCGTGCTCGTAGATGCCATCACAAGGAGGCTTTCTCGTTGTGATCGGGAACCAACACCCACCGTTGATAGCCCTCTCATCCGCTTTGCACGGCGGCTTCTTCTGCCCTGGCTCTGGCCGCTTTGGCACGGGCTCACCCAGCACGTCCCCCGGAGCGCCATAAGGCAGGGCCTCCGCCGACGCGAGCACCGAGTCATCCACGCCGGCATCAGCCAGACCCACGGTGCGCTCTTCCACGCCGGCATCCTCCTGCTCTTCGAAGGCGGCGAGTTGTACGGGCCGCGCAGGGAGCGGGGGCAGCGCGACAACAAACGAGAGACAGGCAGCAAGGGTACCGGCCACCCACAGGGCCGCTGAGTGCTCGCGCGCCACCCTGCGCGCGGCCTGCCGGGCAAGTTGCCAGCGAGTGGGGCCAGGGCGGGCAGCCCTCTCGGTGGGGAGCATGGAGCGGGAAGGCCGCACGAACTCGTCCGCTGAAGGGCCGGCTCGCTTCGCGGCCTGCTCAAGGGCCTCGGCCAGTTCGCCAGCGGTGCCGCGCGCCTCGGGTACCTCGGAGAGCATGCGGAGGATGAGAGCATCCAAGTCCGGCGCCACCGTGGCCAGTTCGCTCGGGGGAAGGAAGCGCGGAACGTCTTCGGTGTCCTGCGGTGGATAGGTGCCAGTGACGAGCTGGTAGGCCGTCACTCCCAGGGCGTACACATCGTCAGCGGGAGTGCCAGTGTACCGCTCGGCTCGACTCCCCTCCCGCTCGTGCCGCAAAGCCTGTGGGGAGCGGTACGGGCGAG
>DASVVJ010000763.1:0-15832 GCA_036389955.1 Myxococcaceae bacterium | reverse complement strand
AGAGCAGGTTCTTCACGAACTGGCCGCTCGTCCACGCGTGGCGGTTCTGCGAAAACCCGTGCACCAGCAGCAGCACCTCTCCGAACAGCGGCTGCGGGAAGGGCTGCTTCACCGGGCGGTAGCGCGTGATCATCAGCGACCAGCCGTCCGCCGTCTCCACCACGTACTTCGTCTTCTGGTAGAGCGACCGGAACTCGACCTCGTCGACCGTGGGGATCCGCGGGCCGGGAGTCGAAGTTCTCCAATCGTCCGGAAGTCGCATATACGAGAATTTACGGCCGCTGCTGCATCGCGCCAAGGTTTACACCCAGCCGATCGCGCGCTGCCCCCACAAGGAACAGAGAGCCCGTACACAGCACGACGTCTTCCTGTGATGCGAGGCCCTTAGCGCCTGCCAGGGCATCCTCCAGGGATGCATACGGCCGCACATCCGCACACAGGGCCCGCGCCTCCTCCAGGTACTTCTCCGGAGCCAGGGAGCGCGGCGTGTCCAGGGGCGTGAGGTGCACGGAGGCGCAGCGGGGAAAGAGCGCCCGCATCATCGGCGCGCGGTCCTTGTCCGCCACCACACCGAAGACGGCGTGGACCCGGCGGCCCGGGTAGAGGGCATCCAGCGAGGCGAGCAGCACGGCCACTCCGCCGGGGTTGTGGGCGCCGTCCAGCACCACGGCTGGCTGGCTGCTCACCTCCTCCATGCGTCCGGGCCAGCGGGCCGTGGCCAGGCCCAGCCAGGCGGCCTCGTGGGGCACGGGCACCCCGCGCAGGTGGAGCTGCCCCAGCGCGGCCAGCGCCACCGCCGCGTTCTGTGCCTGGTGGGGCCCGCGCAGCGCCAGCGAGAGCCCCTCCAGCGTCCGGTCCGGGCCCCGGTAAACGAAGCCGCCTCCCGGGCCGGGCTCCAGGGAGAAGTCGCGCCCTTCCAGCAGCATGGGCGCCCTCACCTGCTCCGCCACGCGGGAGATGACCTCGAGGGCCTCGGGCTCCTGGCGGCTCACCACCACCGGCACGCCCGGCTTGAGGATGCCGGCCTTCTCTCCGGCAATGGCCCCCAGGGTGTGGCCCAGGTACTCCATATGATCGAAGGAGATGGGCGTGATGGCGGTGACCGTGGGCAGGGTGGCGTTGGTGGCATCCAGCCGCCCGCCCAGGCCCGTCTCCAGCACGGCCACGTCCACGCCCTCCTGGGCGAAGTGCCACAGCGCCAGCACGGTGCCGAACTCGAAATACGTAAGCAGCCCGGGGGCATAGGCCGCGTCCGGGTAGCGCTCCAGCACCTCGAGGACGCGGCGGCCCAGTTGTTCGTCGGAAATGTCGGCGCCGTCCACCTGGAAGCGCTCGTTCACGCGCACCAGGTGAGGCGAGGTGTACAGACCCACCTTGTGCCCCGCGGCACGCAGCGCGGCGGCGGAAAAGGCACAGGTGCTGCCCTTGCCGTTGGTGCCCGCCACGTGGAGCGAGGGGAACCGGCGCTCCGGGTAGCCCAGGGCCTTGAGCGCCTCGTACACCCGCTCCAGCCCCAGCTTGATGCTGGAGGGACTCAGGCTGGCCAGGTACGCCAGCCCTTCCTGCGGCGTGCGCGGAAGCGACATCGCCAGCGGCTAGCCCACCAGGCCCAGGATCTGCCCCAGCTTCGCGCGCAGATCCTTGCGCGCGACGATGGCGTCGATCATCCCGTGCTCCAGCAGGAACTCCGAGCGCTGGAAGCCCTCGGGCAGCTTCTGGCGGATGGTCTGCTCGATGACGCGCGGGCCCGCGAAGCCGATGAGCGCCTTGGGCTCGGCCAGGATGATGTCTCCCAGCCACGAGAACGAGGCCGCCACACCGCCCGTCGTCGGGTGCAGCATGACGGAGATGTAGGGCTTGTTGCCGCTGCGGAAGCGGGCAATCGCCGCCGACGTCTTCGCCATCTGCATGAGGGAGAAGATGCCCTCCTGCATGCGCGCGCCGCCCGAGGCCGAGAAGATCAGCGCCGGAATCTTCAAGTCGTAGGCGCGCTCGAACACCCGCGTCACCTTCTCGCCCACCACCGAGCCCATCGAGCCGCCCATGAACTCGAACACGAAGCAGCCCACCGACACCTGGTGGCCTTCAACACGGCCCACCCCGGAGATGAACGCGTCGTTCTCTCCCAGGCTCTTCCGGGTGGACTTCAGCCGGTCCTTGTACTTCTTCGAGTCGGAGAACCCGATCGGATCCAGCGGCTCCAGCTCCTTGTCGAACTCCTCGAAGCTGTCGGGATCCAGCAGGTTCGCCAGCCGGGAGCGCGCCGTCCACGGGTGGTGGTGCTCGCAGTGCGGGCACACCATCCAGTTCTTCTCCAGCTCCTGGCGGTAGATGATCTCGTCGCAGCTCTCGCACTTGGCCCACAGGCCCTGCATGCGAGACGGCTGCTCCGCCTCGGCGGGCTCCTGACGGGTGGCGATACGGGGCTTCTTGGAAAACCAGGCCATGGGAGGCGCGGGGTTAATCCGGCTGGCCGCGCGCGTCAACCCCCGGCGGGCTCAAAACTCGAACGTGTCGCCCAGCTCCAGAATCCCCACCGGCAGCTCGGCCAGCTCGCGCTTGAGCTGGTTCAGGAAGGCCGGCTTGAAGTGGTACAGCAGTACCTCGGTACCATTGCGGTCGAACTTGGCCAGCTCCGTCTGCAGCGTGCGCGGCGTGAGGTGCCCGGACAGGTCCGCCAGTTGCTGCAACGCGTTGGGAAAGCTCGTCTCCAGCAGCAGCGCCTTGAGGTTCTCGGTCTGGTTGAGCACCTGCCACAACTTGTCGGTGGGCCCGGTGTCCCCGCTCATCGCCAGGGCCGTCTTGCTGTCCGAGATGACGAAGGCGCAGGACTCCACCGGATGGCTCACCGGCACCGACCGCACCGTGTAGGCACCCACCTGGAAGCTGCTGCCGGCGCGGAATGCCTTGATGCGCAGCACCGGGTTCTTCCGGGTGGGAATGGCGGTGAAGTCCGGCCACAACGCGTTGTTGAACATGTACTCGCGCAGGGCCCGGGCACACTCGCGCGAGGCATGGATGGTGACAGGCTTGTTACGCCGGCCGATCACCAGGTCCGCCAGCAGCGGCAGATCCTTCACGTGATCGAAGTGGCTGTGGCCAACGAGGATGTCGTCCACCTTGCAGAGCTGCTCGAGGGACAGAGTGCTCGTCAGCGCGCCCGCGTCCAGCGCGAGCACCTCGTCCACCAGAAAGCATGTGGTGCGGCACGAGGGCAGTTCGCCACCGTGACAGCCGAGCACTTGCAGCTTCACCCTAAAGGTCTCCGAACTTCCACTTCATCTCCAGGTACTGGAGGAAGTCGTGCAGCCGGGCCGTGTCATACACGGTCAGTCTGTCACCACTGCGCTCGATGAGCCCCGCGCGCTCCAGGCGGTCGAGCATGTGCCGGATGGCCGGCTCGCCCACGCCGATCTGCCGGGGCAGTTCGCGCACGGGGAAGTCCACCTCGATGCCCTCTTCCATGGGCCGGCCACGCGACTGGCACACCTGGAGCACCTGGTGAATGACCCGGCTGGCCGGATCCGACAGGAGCAGGTTCTCGATCTGCGAGTCCGCCTCGGAGAGCCGCTCGGCCAGCTTCTTGATCATCCGCACGGCGATCTCGGAGTTGCCGCGGATCATCGCCTCGAACGTCTTGGGGTCGATGACCAGCAGCTTGGCGTCCTCGGTGACCGCGGCGGTGGCATTGCGAGGCTTGTTGGAGATGATCGCCATCTCCCCGAAGAACTCGCCTGGCCCCAGCACCGCGAGCACCTTCTCCACGTCTCGAACCTTCTTCGAAATGGAGATCCTGCCGGCTTGGACGACGAACATATCCTTCCCCGGCTCGCCCTCCTGGAAGAGGACCGTGCCCTTGGGGAATTCCTTGCCGAAACGCTGAAAGAGGGTTTCCTCGGCGCCCATCCTCGCGGAGTCAACCAGCCCCTACCCCCGTGGTCAAATTTAGAAGGGTCTGAATCTTATAAAGGCGGGGCCCGCGCCTACTTCGTGGTCGCGGTGAACACCCCGTCCCAGTCGGGCCCCGGGCGGTTGCGGCGCAGTAGGCCCAGTTCGTCCAGGTAGCGGCGGGAGGGCTTGTCGCCGGGCCAGAGCATGAGCACCCGCCGGAAATAGCCCTCCGCTTCGACGAATTCGCGGTGGATGAAGCACTCCACGCCCGCCTCGAAGGCCTCGATGGCCTCGGCGTCCTGGCCGGAGGGCGGGCCCATGGCGAGCAACTCGTACACGTCGGTGACGACCTGTTTGCCCTTGACGCGCACCACGCCCAGGCGCCGGCTGGTGACGCGGCCCTGCACGTGGGCGTAGGTCTCCGCCGAGATGAGGATGCGGGTGTCGTACGTCTTGGTGAGCCCCTCGAGACGGGAGGCCAGGTTCACCGCGTCGCCCATCACCGTGTAGTTGAAGCGGTTGGCGGTGCCCATATGGCCCACGTTCATGAAGCCACTGTTGATGCCCACGCCAATATCCACCTCGGGTAGGCCGGCGGCGCGCCAGCGCTTGCGCAGCTCGTCCAGCTTCTCCACGAAGCCCAGGGCGGCGCGGCAGGCGCGCAGGGCGTGGTCCGGTTGATCCAGGGGCGCGCCCCAGAAGGCCATGATCGCGTCGCCGATGTACTTGTCCAGCGTGCCCCCGTTGGTGAAGACGATGTTCGTCATCGGGGTGAGGTACTGGTTGATGAAGGCGACGAGCTGCTCGGGGGACATGCGCTCGGACAGCGTGGTGAAGCCGCGGATGTCCGAGAAGAGCACGGAGAGCTCTTTGCGCTCGCCGCCGAGCTTGAGCTTCTCCGGGTGGGCCAGCACCTGGTCCATCACGGTGGCATCCAGGTAGTGCTGGAAGGTGGCGCGCAGCCGGGCCTTCTCCGCGTCCACCGAGAAGTAGCCCAGGAAGATGACGCCGAAGGCCGAGACGATCACGCTGCCCAGGGGCAGCACGGTGGCCACCTGCAGGCCTCGAGTGAAGAGGAGCTGATCCACGGTGAGCCAGCTGGCCACGAGCAGGGCGGTGGCGCCCAGCTTCCAGGCGAAGCGCACCCGGGGCAGCAGCCGGGCCAGCACCAGCGAGGCGCCGAGCATGAAGAGCAGCTCCAGCGGACGGGCGAACAGCGGCCGGCGGAGGAAGTCCTGGGACAGGATGTTGGAGAGGAACGAGGCGTGGATGTAGACGCCGGGCTCCAGCTCGCTGAAGGGGGTGACGCGCTGATCGAAGTTGCCCACCAGCGTGACGCCCAGGAGCACCACCTTGCCCTTGAGGGTGGCTGGGTCCACCCTGCCCTGCACCACGTCCGACAGGCTCACCGTGGGGAACACCCTGGCCGGGCCCGGGTAGTTGATCAGCACGAACGGATCATTGAGGGTCATGGGCACCTGCAGCGGCAGCAGTATCCCGTCCGTGCGGCGCATGCGGGCCCCGGCGAGCTGGCGCACCTCGGGCTCGAAGATCGGCTCCAGCTCGGAGTTCAGAGCGGCCGCCGCGGTCTGCAGCTCCAGCAGGGGGACAAGCCCCGCCGGTCCCTCGAGCAGGATGAACGGCGGCACGCGCCGCACGGTGCCATCGAAGTCCGGAGCGATGTTGAAGTGCCCCAGGCGCTTGCTGGCCTGGACGAACACGGGCAGAGGGACCTGGATGGAGTGGGCACGCCAGGCGACCAGCTTCTCCGGGTTCACCTCGTGGAACGAGCCGGGAACGCTGCCCGGGAGACGGCGAATCAGGTGCCCCGAGAGGGCCGGCTCGCGATCCAGGGCTTGGCCGACGAACCGGTCACGCTCATGCCGGGGGTAGGCGATGACGCCCTGGACGACCTGCGGAGCGCGGGCCAAGGCGGCAGCGAGGGCCGCGTCCCCGCTGGCGGTGCTGCGCTCCCGGAACTCGTCGCGAAGGGCATGGATCACGGGGGGCGGCTCCGGCATCTCCGCGATCACCTGGTCGAGCCTCGCCACGGTCTCGGAATAGGCCTGGGCGCGCTCGTCGGGGACTGCATCGGTAAAGGTCATGTCCAGCCCCACCGAGGCCACGCCCGCCTCGCGCAGCCGGTCGATGGCGTGGGCGAGAAGCTGGCGCGGAAAGGGCCAACGGCCCAGGGCCTGAACACTCTTCTCGTCCACGGCGACCACCACCACATCCGGGTGAGGAGCGCGGTGGCCGCGCACCCGGAACTGAACGTCGGTGGCCCGGCCCTCGAAGATGTGCAGGCTGCGCAGGAGCACATTCTCGCCCGAGCCCGGGCCCACCTGGAGCCCCACGGGCGACGCGTCATCCACCCAGACGTGCAGGGCGCAGAAGAGCAACCCGAGCACGAGCGCGAGAACCTCGAAGCGGTGACGAGAAAGGAACGTTTTCATCCGGTTCATCCGGCGGTGGAACGGCATGGTAGCCGCAAACGCGACACCCGCGCTTCTCCGGCCGAGACAAGGGCGGGGCCTTGCCGGTAGAAGGCGCCCGTGACGACCTACAAACAGGCCGGAGTGGACATCGAGGCGGGCGACGCCTTCGTGGAGCGGATCAAGCCGTACGCGGCGCGCACGGTCCGTCCGGAGGTGGTGGCGGGAGTGGGCGGGTTCGGTGGGCTGTTCGCGCTGCCGCCGGGGAAGTACCGCGAGCCGGTGCTGGTGGCAGGCACGGACGGGGTGGGCACGAAGCTGAAGGTGGCCTTCCTGGCGGGGCGGCATGACACGGTGGGCCAGGACCTGGTGGCCATGTCAGTAAATGACATCCTCACCTGTGGCGCCGAGCCGCTGTTCTTCCTGGACTACTTCGCCACCTCGCGGCTGGAGGTAGACGCGGCGGCCGAGGTCGTCAAGGGCATTGCCTACGGGTGCGAGCTGTCCGGGTGCACGCTGCTGGGCGGCGAGACAGCGGAGATGCCAGGCTTCTACTCGCGGGGAGAGTACGACCTGGCGGGCTTCTGCGTGGGCGTGGTGGAGCGCTCGGAGATCATCGACGGGCGGACGATCGCTCCGGGGGATGTGCTGATCGGACTGCCCTCGTCGGGGCTGCACTCCAACGGCTACTCGCTGGCGCGCCGGGTGCTGCTGGATGACAAGAAGCTGCCGCTGAAGGACACGCCCCAGGGCCTGGATCGGCCGCTGGCGGACGCACTGCTGGAGCCCACGCGCATCTACGTGAAGGACATGCAGGCGCTGATGAAGGCGGTGAAGGTGAAGGGCATGGCCCACATCACCGGCAGCGGGATTCCGGGCAATCTGCCGCGCTGCCTGCCGGACGGGACGCGCGCGGTGCTGAGCGAGAAGACGTGGACGAAGCCGCCCATCTTCGAGCTGATCGCCCGGCTGGGCGGGGTAGCGCGGGACGAGATGTTCTCCACCTTCAACATGGGCCTGGGGCTCATCGCGGTGGTGGCGAAGCAGGACGTGGCACAGGCGCTGAGCCTCCTGAACGCGCGGGGCGTGAAGGCCACCGAGGTGGGGCGCGTGGAGCAGGGCCAGGGCGAGGCCACGGCGGTCATCGAGCCATGAGCGCGGCGCGGGCCCGGCTGGGAGTACTCGTCTCGGGCAGCGGCAGCAACCTGCAGGCGCTGCTGGACGCGTGCGCGCAGCCGGACTTCCCGGCCGAGGTGGCCTGTGTCGTCTCCAACGTGCCGACGGCCTTCGGGCTGGAGCGGGCGCGCAAGGCGGGCGTGCCCGCGGTGGTGCTGGATCACAAGACTTTCGGCTCGCGGGTGGACTTCGAGCAGGCGCTCGGGGAGACGCTGCGGAAGGAGAACGTGGAGTGGGTGTGCCTGGCGGGCTTCATGCGGCTGCTGAGCGGGGACTTCCTGGCAGGCTTTCCGGGGCGGGTGCTGAACATCCACCCTGCCCTGCTGCCGGCCTTCCCGGGGCTGCATGCCCAACGGCAGGCGCTGGAGCGTGGGGTGAAGATCGCCGGCTGCACGGTGCACTTCGTGGACGCGGGCACGGACACCGGGCCGATCATCGCGCAGGCGGCGGTGCCGGTGCTGCCGGACGACGACGAGGCGAGCCTCAGCGCACGCATCCTGAAAGAAGAGCACCGGCTGTACCCGCTGGCAGTGCGGCTGGCGGTGACGGGCAAGGTGACGCAGGAAGGCACGCGCACGCGGGTGGACGCGCAGGCCACGGTGGGTGAATTGAGCCTGCGCAGCCCGGGAGCACCGAAATGACGGCGGAGCGGACACGAGAGGAACGGCTGGCGGCGCTACGCGAAGCGCGGGTGGTGCTCGTGAGTGCGTGCCTGCTGGGCGAGGCGTGCCGGTACGACGGGAAGTCGAAGGGCTCGGACCGGGTGATGCGGGCGCTGGAGGGCAAGGAAGTGGTGCCCGTGTGCCCTGAAACGGGAGCCGGACTGGGCATCCCCCGCCCCGCGGTGGTGCTCAGCGGCGGCACGGGTGAGGCCGTGCTGGCAGGCCAGGCCCGGGCGGTGGTGGCGGCCACAGGAGAGGACCGGACGGCGGCTTTCCGGCAGGGCGCGCAGTTGGCGCTGGAGGCGGCCCGGCGCTTCGGTGCCACGGTGGCGGTGCTCAAGGAGCGCAGCCCCTCATGCGGTAGTCAGGGCACCCACGTGGACGGCGTGGTGGTACAGGGCCGAGGCGTCACCGCCGCCCTGCTCCACGCCGAGGGGCTGACCCTCCTCAGCGACGAGGAGTTGTAGGGGCCGCGGATGAGATAAGTGTCAGGCATGACCGCGCCCACACCTCTGCTCGCCGCCATCTTCGACATGGACGGTACCCTCGTCGACAACATGCGCTACCACTCGGAGGCGTGGATCGCCTTCTCCCTCAAGCGGGGCATCCACGCCACCCACGAGCGGTTCGAGCGCGAGTTTGCCGGGAAGAAGAACGAGGAGCTGCTGCCCCTGCTGCTCGGCCGGACCGTGGCTCCCGAGGAGCTGGCCCAGATGGCCGAGGAGAAGGAGTCCCACTACCAGCGGCTCTACGCTCCACACCTGGGGCTCATTCGCGGGGCCGAAGCTTTCATCGCCCGTTTGAAGGCCGCGAAGGTCCGCCTTGCAGTGGCCACCGCCGCGCCTCCTCAGAACCGCGCCTTCGTGCTCGACGGTCTCAAGATCCGCGATCACTTTGAGCGGGTGGTGGGCGCCGAAGAGGTCACCCGGGGCAAGCCCGCCCCGGACATGTTCCTCACGGCGGCGAAGTTCCTCGGCATCGAGCCCTCGGCCTGCGTCGTCTTCGAGGACGCGATCAACGGCATCCTCGCGGCACGGGCGGCGGGCATGGCCGCGGTGGGCATCACCTCCACCACGCCCCCGGAACTGCTGCGCCAGGCCGGAGCCCAGTGGACCGCGCCAGACTTCGCCTCGCTGCCCGCGGACCTGGAGGCCCGGCTCTTCGGATAAAAGGAGCTGCGTCATGACGGAACTTCGCACCTCTCGCCTGCTGCTGCGTCCCTTCCGTCCCGAGGACGAGGAGGCACTCTTCCACCTCTGGAACGAGCCCCAGGTGGCCCGCTACCTGTGGGACAGCCAGCCCATCTCCCGGGAGGTCGTCCGGGAGCAGATCGCCCTGAGCGAGCAGGACTTCCGCCAGCGGGGCCTGGGCGAGTTCTGCCTCTTCCTCACCGAGCGTCCGGAAACGCTCATCGGCTTCTGCGGCCTGCGGGGCATCGATGGCGGCCAGGACATCGAGGTGCTCTACGGCCTGCTGCCCGGGTTCTGGGGACGCGGCCTGGCCACCGAGGCAGCCCAGGCCGTGCTCCGCTTCGGCTTCGAGCAGGCCGGCCTGGAGGAGATCTTCGCCGGAGCCGACTTCGGCAATGCCGCCTCCATCCGGTGCATGGAGCGGCTGGGGATGACCGAGGCGGGCGAGCGGCGCGTCGGGCCCGCCGCGATTCCCGCCCGGTACTACCGGATCCGGCGCCAGGACTTCGCCGCCAGTACGAGCCGCTGACGGCCCCCCGCGTAACAGATAGAGGCCAGAACCGGGGACGTTGTGTAGTGTTCTCCCCCCATGGCGACGCAAGCAGCCAGACTCCAGGTTCCCTCGGGCCCCTCCCAGCATGTCTATGACGTGATCGTCATGGGCAGCCAGATCGGAGGGGCGCTCGCGGCCGCGCTCCTGGCCAAGCGCAAGAACCGGGTGCTGCTCATCGATCACGACGGCACGGGCACCGGCTACGAGCACGGCGGCTATGTGCTCCCCTACGCCCCTTCCGTCGCGCCGGCCCTCAAGACGATGCCCACGGTAGAGGAGGCCTTCACCGAGCTGGGCCTCACCACCGCCGTGCAGCGCGCCATGCGCCCCCATGTTCCCGAGCTGCAGCTCGTGCTCCCGAACCACCGGGTGGATCTGCACGTGGATATGGCCCGCCGGCGCGCGGAGCTGCTGCGCGAGTTCGGCGAGACGGCCGAGGGCCTGCTCTCCGCGCTCACCGCCACCAGCACCCAGTACGAGGCCTCGGACGCCTTCTTCAAGGAGCAGCCGGAGCTGCCTCCCGAGGGCTTCTTCGAGACGTGGGGCCTGAAGAGCAAGATCGGCAAGCACCCGGGGCTGGAAACCCACCCTCGGCTGTCCAACAACACCCCTCCCGGAGCCCTGCTGCGGGGGCTGCTGCCCTTCCTCACCTACCTGGACGAGCCCACCTCGGCGCTGGCGAATACCCGGCCGCTGTCTCAGGTGCTCCAGTCGCCCCAGCGCTACCCCGGCGGCGTCGACGGGCTTCGCGACGCACTCGTCAAACGCCTGAGCGAGCTGGGCGGCGATGTGCTCACCCGCGAGAACTCCGACAGCTTCATCGTCGAGGAGATCTCCTTCGACGGGGCGCGCTTCGCCGGGGTGAAGCTGCTGCGCTCGGATGTCGTCTACCGCGCGCCCTTCCTGATCACGGCCACGGACTCGGGCGCGCTGCGGCGGCTGATCAAGGACCGCAAGAAGCACCGCGGGCTGCTCGAGCAACTCGATCTGTCCTCCACCAAATCGCTGCTGTTCGCGCTGAACTGGGTGGTGCCTGTGGAGTCCCTGCCCCGGGGCATGGGCGAGCTGCTGCTGGTGGACACCGAGGATCCAGAGATCAAACCGCTGCTGATCCAGGTGCACCCGGCGCGCACCCCGGGCGGCAAGGAAGACGAATCGAAGCGGGTGATCTGCGCGGGCGCTTTCGTGCCTTCCACCGTGCGCGAGCTGGGCGAGGAGCACCTGAAGGTCCTGGCCAAGCGCATCGATGATCAGCTCGACGCGCTGATGCCCTTCACCCGGGAGCAGCGGGTGCTGAGCTCGGCTCCTTACCTGGATGCCGGGGAGGTTCGCGGCAGCCGGCTGGCGCCCCACCCGCTCTACTCCTTCGAGGCGGAAGCCTTCCTGGGTGTCACCGGGTTGAAGCAGCGCACCCCTGCGAAGAACATCCTGCTGGCGGGCCGGGAAGTGCTGCCGGGACTGGGGCTGGAGGGCGAGTTGCTGGCCGGAATGCGTGCCGCGCGGCTCGTGCAGGAGATGGGCAAGAAGAAGAACCCCCTGGGCTAGTGGCGGAACGGCTGGATTTTCGGGGGATTTCTGGTAGGTTCCGCCGCTCTTTTCGGGGCCAGGGCTACATCGCCCCTGTTTTCAAGGAGTTAGCTGTCATGGCGTGGAAGTGTGACCTCTGTGGGAAGCGGCCGCTGGTGGGCAACAATGTCTCCCACGCGAACAACAAGACCAAGCGTCGGACTCTGCCGAACCTCCAGAAGGTTCGCGCCAATGTCCAGGGCCGCACTGAGCGCGTCCTGGCCTGCACCCGCTGCATCAAGGCGGGCAAGGTGGTGAAGGCCGCCTGATCGGCGGGCGCTCACGGGTGGGAAAGCCGCGTTCGAACTCGCTCGCGCTCCCGCCCACCGAGCGGCTTCATCCCCGGGCGGGCGACCTGGACCTCCTCTCCGTTGAGGCGGTCGTCCGCCGGTTGCACCAAGAAGACCTGGCCGCCGTCCGAGCGGTTCGTCCCGCGCTGCCCTCCGTGGCGGTAGCGGCACGAGCCGTGGCGGATGCGTTGCGGGCAGGCGGCCGGCTGCTCTACGTGGGAGCCGGCACCAGTGGGCGGCTCGGCATGTTGGACGCCAGCGAGTGCCCGCCCACCTTCGGAGCTGATCCCAAGCAGGTCCAGGCCACCCTCGCGGGAGGCCGCCATGCCCTGACGCGCGCCGTGGAAGGCGCCGAGGACGATGTGGCCGCTGGAGCCGCAGCGGTGCGCCGTCTCCGGGCAGGCCCGAGGGACGTGGTGTGCGGCATCTCGGCCAGTGCCACCACGCCGTATGTGCTCGGAGCGCTGGCGGAGGCGCGGCGGCGGAAGGCGAGAACGGTGCTCGTGTGCTGCAACCCACCGGGGCCGCGCACCCGGGTGGACATCCTGATCCTGGCGGTGACGGGGCCGGAGCTGGTGGCGGGCTCCACGCGGCTCAAGGCTGGCACGGCCACCAAGCTGATCCTGAACGCGCTGACCACGGCGGCCTTCGTGAGCCTGGGCAAGGTGTACCGGGGGCGCATGGTGGACGTGCGGCCCACGAACGCGAAGCTGCAGGCGCGTGCGGTGCGGATGGTGGCGGAGCTGACGGAGCTGCCCACGGCCCAGGCGCGCCGGCTGCTGCGAGAGGCGGGAGACTCGGTGAAGGTGGCGCTGGCCATGCACTTCACCGGGTTGGGGGCCGAAGAGGCCCGGGAGCGTCTGCGCACCACATCCCTCCGGGCCCTCAAGAGCGCCAAGTCCCCAACCAACAAACCAGGGGCCCGGCGCCGTGCCCCCTCTCCCACCGGGAGAGGGCGGGGGTGAGGGTTCCAGCGGGCCTGTATCTCACCGTCCCGCCGATCACATCCCCGGCCAGCGTGGGACAAAGGGCTTACACTTCGTAAGCATGAGCCGGCGAGCCTTCAAAGTGGATCCGAGCCGTCCCCGGCTGTGCGTGGGGCTGCTGTCCGGAACGAGCGTCGACGCGATCGAGGCGGTGCTCTGCAAGGTCGAAGAAACCGGCCCGCAGGCCCAGGTGACGCTGCTGGCCCACCTCTCCCGTCCCTTCCCGCCTGAGTTCGTCCAGCGCGTCCTCTCCCCGCTCGACGCGCGTGCCCTCTGCGAGCTCAACTTCGAGCTGGGCGAGCGCTTCGCCGAGGCGGCCCTGGCCGTCATCGCCAAGGCGGGCCTGCGTCCGGGAGACGTGGATGTCATCGGCTCGCACGGGCAGACGGTGGCGCACCTGCCCTCGAGCCTCTCCACCACACCGTCCACGCTGCAGATCGGCGAGGCCTCCGTCATCGCCGAACGCACCAGCATCCCGGTGGTGAGCGACTTCCGAACCCGGGACATGGCCGCGGGAGGCCAGGGCGCGCCGCTGGTGCCCTACTTCGACTGGGCCGTGTTCCGGAAACCCGGCGCGGTGCGCGCGTTCCAGAACATCGGCGGCATCGCCAACGTGAGCGTGGTGGGCGAGCGGCTCGACGACGTGCTCGCCTTCGACACCGGGCCGGGCAACATGGTGCTGGACGGGCTGGCCCGCCGCATCACCTCGGGGCGCCTCCAGTGTGACCTGGACGGCCAGCTCTCGCGCCAGGGCACAGTGCTCCCCTCGATGCTGGCGGACCTGCTCACCCACCCCTTCTTCGCGCTGCCTCCGCCGCGCAGCGCCGGCCGCGAGGGCTTTGGCGAAGCGCTGGTGTCCTGGTTCTGGGAGCAGCACTCGGATCGCCCGTACGATCTCATCGCCACGGCGCTGGCCTTCACGGTGGAGGCCACGGCCCGGGCCTACGAATCCTACGTCCTGCCCCGTTTCGGGACTCTGGAGGCAGTGTATGTCTCTGGAGGCGGCAGCCGGAACCCGATGCTGATGGAGCGGTTTACCGAGCGGCTGGCGCCCTTGCCTGTGCGAACCCTGGACACGTTGGGGTTCCCGGAAGGAGCCAAGGAGGCTGCCTGCTTCGCCCTGCTGGCGGCGGAGCACATGGTGGGGACCCCGTGCAATGTACCGTCTGCAACTGGCGCGAGGCGCCAAGTCGTTCTAGGTAAGCTCACACCGTGAGCAGCGTGAACCTGTTGGCCCGCGAAGTGGCCGCGAAGATCGTTTTCTATGGACCCGGTCTGTCGGGGAAGACGACGACCCTGCGCAAGATCTACGAGACGGTCCGGCCGGCCCACCGCGGCGAGATGATGTCCATCGCCACCGAGGGCGATCGCACGCTCTTCTTCGACTTCCTGCCGGTGAAGGTCGAGCGGGTGAACGACTGCACCGTGCGGCTGGCGCTCTACACCGTGCCGGGCCAGGTCTTCTACAACGCCACGCGCAAGCTGGTGCTGCAGGGGGCGGACGGGGTGGTGTTCGTCGCGGACTCGCAGCCGGAGGCGCTGGATTCCAACCGCGAGTCGCTGCAGAACCTCGAGGAGAACCTGCTCGAGCAGGGCATCCGGCTGGACCGCTTCCCGCTGGTGATGCAGTGGAACAAGCGGGACATCGAGAAGGCGCTGCCGGTGGAGCAGCTCCGGGCGGCGCTCAATGCCCGGGGGGCTCCCGAGTTCGAGACGGCGGCCACCAGCGGCCAGGGCGTGCTGGACACGCTCAAGACGATCACCCGGCTGGTGATCAAGGATCTGCGGGCCAAGCGCATTGTCCCCGCGCCACGCACCACGCCTCCGCCGGCTGCCCCGGGAGCGGGGCTGGAGGCGCAGCTGGCCCAGCACCTGCCCACGCGGCCTTCTCAGTCGATGCAGGCGGTGCACCCGCCGGCGATGACGCCTCGCCAGCATCCGTCGATGACCATGCCGGCCGTGTCGTCCTCAGCGGTGGCCATGGCGGCGCGGGTGGACGCGGCGGTGGCGGCGCCTGCTCCCGCGCCCGTCCCCTCCCCCATCGCCGTGCCTGCCGCGGCGCAGGCGGGCCAGCGGCCGATGGGGCCCGCGAGTTCGCTGGCGCCGGGGGATCTGTTCGACCACGCCCGGGCGGCCGAGGCGGCCTTCGCGGCGGGCCACTACGGCACGTGCGTGACGGCCTGCATGGACGCGGTGCGCCGGGGTCTGGGGTTCGCGGGCGAGGGCACGCTGGCGCAGCAGGGCTACCTGCTGCGGGTGGACGGCTCGGACCTGCTGCGGCTACAGGGGCTGTCCAACAAGGCGGACACCATGCGGGTGGATGACGCGGCCTTCGCGCTCTACTTCCTGATGCAGGTGTTCACCCGGCTGAACGCCGCAGGGCTGCCCGAGACGGCTTGAGGCGGCAGCACGCAGATCAAGCTGCCCATCAACCTCACCGTTCACTGAGCGCGACACCGCGGGAATCTGGCTTCAACCAGATATAGACGCAGGGCGATGGCAACCACGGACGACCTGCTCTCCGACGCACTCCAGCTCCCTCCCAACGAGCGGGCCAGGCTTGCGCATGAGCTGTTGCTCAGCCTCGAGGAATCCACGGAACCGGGCGCGGATGCGGATTGGGCTGAAGAGCTGAAGCGCCGAGCCGATGAGGTCATCTCTGGAAAGGTTCAGACTCGAGACGCCTGCGAGGTTCTCGATGAGGTCAGTGCACGCTTGCGTGAACCTCGTGGCCGGTAGCGCCCATCGGTGGCAGCCCGCTTTCACAACGATGTTGGCCCTGAGCTAACCGCTGCAGCGGAGTGGTATGAAGAGCGTAGAGCTGGCCTCGGACAAGCGCTCATCGAAGAGGCTCGCCGGGCGCTCGCCTCCATCGAGAACAACCCGGTTGTTGCACAGGGAAGGAGAAGAGCGTCGCCGCGCGTAACTACGTTCCGAGCTTCCTTTCCATCAAAGCGCGGTGTTGGGGCAGGAGTTCATCTGCTGCTGTTATTAGGAAGCGGCGACCGCGCCAGGAGAAACCGCACGAGACATGCGCTCGTGCGGTTTCTCCTGCTGCAAAATGGCTCGTCCCCAACCGATGGTGC
>DASVVJ010000762.1:0-2374 GCA_036389955.1 Myxococcaceae bacterium | reverse complement strand
GAGACAGGTCGATCCGCGTTGCCGCCAGGGCCTGTTCCAGCACGTGGGGTTCCACTGTTTCGATCAGGTACTTGATCAGGTCATCCTGACGCGGCTGGCCAAACGCCATGCGGTAAATGGCGAGTGACCGCATGAGGCGCTCCGCCCTTTCGAACTCGCGGCTCAGCGGCAGCGCGAGGATGTGCCGCTCGATGCGCGCTCCATCCTCCGTTGGATATACCCAGTATGGGACGATGTCGGTGCTCCCTTTGGGGCGCGACTGGTGCGCCTTCGAGAACATCACCTCCCAGATGTCCGTGGCGGAGTTGTTGAGAACCGCCATGCCGTGGATCCGTGCCACGTTCTTGCGCACCGCATGCCCCTTGTACCGGTGGACTCGGCCCTCGCGCTGCTCGAGATCCACCGGGTTGCTGGGCAGGTTCCAGTGCACGACCGCGTGGCAGTAGGTGTGGAAGTCCAGGCCCTCTTGTCCCACGGACGTGGTCGCCACGACGAAGGGCCAGAACGGTGAGTTGAACGCCTTGCGCACCGAGTCCGCACGCGTTGCCACCTGACCCTCGGTTGCCGTCTCGTCGCCGAACCGCAGGGCGAAGTGGCAGCGCATCTGGTGCTTCACCTGCTGGACCGTGCTTGGCTCTATGTCGTACGTGGCAAGGCTCGCGGTGCGCAGGGAGAGCGCGTCAGCCATGTAGTTCGCAATCTCATGCACCCGCTCGGCCGCGCTCCCCGTGGAGAGCCCCAGGTGATCACGAAGCACGTGCGCGTACTCGTCCAGCACCGCCTGCAGGCAGCCCTCGACGGAGTAGTGGAGAACGGCTCGCCAGTAGGGCAGGTCCCGAGGCGTGCCGACCTCGCGCTGGAGCATCTCCGCGAACTCGGGCTGATTGAACATGGCCCGGAAGGCCCAGGCCGCCTTTCCTGCCGCATCCCGGATGCGAGCGCCCGCCTCGTCGCCCAGGGCATCGGTCCGAAGGCCGAGGACGCGCAACATCGACCTCAGGAGCACCACCCCGGGGGCCGCGGTGGCCATCTCCGCCAACACATCCAGCAGGTCATCTGGCCGCCGTCCCAGAGACGCGCCGCCGTCGAGCACCATCTGCCGCGCGGTGTCGACATGCGCCTGCCAGGATGGCTCGGCGTTCTCTCCGGTATTCAGGTCCTCACCCATCCAGAGCTCAGCCAACTGCGGCCGGTCGAACCATTGCTCGGTCGCGCGCGGTTCGGCGCTCCTGTCCAGCAGCAGTGGCGCTGCCCAGTACCAGCGCTCGTCCACACGGCCCTCCGTCGCGCCAGACGGCAGGCGCCGCATGGCGAGCTCAAGCTGGGTCCGGGCCGCGGAGAGCACCTCATCGAGGTCGACGAAGCCCTCTCCCGGGGCACCATCCCTGAAAGACTCCGCGGCGAAGCGGACAGGATCACACGCTCGAGCCAAGAATACGCTGGGGTAGAGCAAGGCGAGGACAGGCATGCCCGCGGGACGTCCCTCCGCCACCTGGAAGCGGAGCGAGGCTCCCCTGCGCCGCCTCCGGTCGGAGGTGTAGCTGTCCTGCGGCTTGCCGCCGTGCATGCGCCGTTCGGCCTCGAAGCTCAAGAGTGCCGCGATCGCCCGGGGAGCGAATCTCCAGGAGGAGAAGACGAGCCGCTTGGTGAAATTCCTGGCTCCGGGCTCGCTCCAGGGGCCGCGCAGCCGGTAGTACGGCAGGGACGGCGGAAGCCACAGCATGCGGTGCGCACCCTGTCCCAGGGTCTGGTCCGCCAACTCCCTCATCCGAGCGTTTCCGGGGTCGATGGCCGCATACCGCTCGATGTCCGCCCAGGGCAGGCCGAGGCGGCCCGGACCCGATAGCGCCCGCGAGAGCTCGAGCCGTGACGGACCATCCTTGCTTCGCTCCAAGAGGTCTCGTTTGAGCTTGTAGCTGTCGGAGTCCATGAAGCTCAGGGGGTAGGGCGTGCTCTTCCAGTACTCAAGCGTGTCGTGGTGCTCACAGATGCGCGCTACCTTCTGAAAGGACAGATACGCGAGCGCGTCTTCGCGGCTCAGCGTTACCCCCGAGGAGGGAATCTCCTTGAGCATGCCGTTTCGGTCGGGAGTGGAGGACAGCCGCTCGGTCCGGACCATGACGCGCCGCAAGCGCTGCTCCAGCTTCTGGCGGACGGATTCGACCTCGCGCTGGCGCTTCGGGTCCCCAAGCTCCAGCAAGCCCCGGCGGTAGAGCTGGAGCAGGCTATCCATGTCGTCCGGGCCCGGCGGCGTCCGCTCCAGGAACCGCAGCGTCCGGACAAAGTCCTGATAGTGGTCCTCTCCGCCTGCCTCGGTGGCCGTGGTGTACATCTTGTAGGGGGTCGCCGAGAGAAGAAGCGTCCGCACCCCTTC
>DASVVJ010000761.1:0-7355 GCA_036389955.1 Myxococcaceae bacterium | reverse complement strand
GCAGGCAGCACTGGTGGAGCTGCTGAGCCGGGATCCCTCCACGGAGCTGGAGGTCGAGGTAGGAACCGGCGCAGCGGAACTCGAACGGGCCCGTGCCTGGGTCCAGGGGTTGGAGGCCGCGGTCAGAGGTCGGAGACAGTGACGAAGCTCGAGAAACTGCAGGCGGAGATCATCCGGTGCCGGGCCTGTCCCAGGCTGGTGGAGTGGCGGGAGGAGGTGGCGCGGGTCAAGCGCCGGGCATACCGGGAGTGGACCTACTGGGGTCGGCCCGTGGCGGGCTTCGGAGATCCCCGGGCGCGGCTGATCATCGTGGGGCTGGCGCCAGCGGCACACGGAGCCAACCGCACCGGGCGCATCTTCACCGGAGACCGTTCCGGAGACTTCCTCTACGCGGGACTGCACCGCGCCGGATTCGCCAACCAGCCACACAGCGTGCACCGGGACGACGGGCTCACGCTCCATGGGGTCTACATCACCGCGTCCGCCCGCTGCGCGCCGCCCGAGAACAAGCCCCTGCCCGAGGAGCTGGCCCGTTGTGCCCCCTTCCTCGACCGGGAGCTGGCGTTGCTGCCCTCCCAGGTCTTCCTGGCGCTGGGCGCCATCGGCTGGAATGCCACGCTGCTGGCGCTGGCCCGGACGGGAGTGGCGCTGCCCACACCCCGGCCCGCGTTCGGGCACGGGGCCGAATTCGCCCTGCCAGGCGGCCGGACGCTCGTGGGCTGCTACCACGTCAGCCAGCAGAACACCCAGACGGGCCGGCTCACCCCGGCCATGTTCGACACGGTGATGGCCCGCGTGCGCCAGCTGTTGGACACCGGGGCGAGGTAAGCCAGGGCCAGTCAGGGAAGAGGGCAGGTGCCCGTCCGTGTTTCCTTGACAGCTGCGGGAGCGCACTGCTATTCCCGCCGCGCTTTTAAGACAGGGGTCGTTAGCTCAGCGGTAGAGCACTACCTTGACACGGTAGGGGTCAGTGGTTCGATCCCACTACGACCCATCCCAGAGGAAGTCTCACAGCGGGCGGTAGGCTTCCAGCAAGCCTGCCGCCCGATGCGTTTCGAGGTCTCTCGCATGTCCGAAATGATCACGGTGACCCTCCCCGACGGCAGCCAGAAGCAGACGGCCAAGGGGACTCCCATCGCGGACTTCGTGCGTGAAGGAATCGGCGCGGGCCTGGCCAAGGCCGCCCTCTTCGCGCGCGTCAACGGCCAGGACATGGACCTGGCCCGCCCGCTGACCGAGGACGTCAAGCTCCAGATCTTCACCACCAAGAGCCCCGAGGCCCTGGATCTCATCCGCCATGACGCGGCGCACGTGGTGGCCAGTGCCGTGCAGCGGCTGTTCCCGGGCACCCAGGTGACCATCGGCCCGGCGACGGAGGAGGGCTTCTACTACGACTTCTTCCGCGAGAAGCCCTTCACCCCCGAGGACCTCGAGAAGATCGAGGCCGAGGCCAACAAGGAGATCGCGGCCAACATGCCCTTCGTCCGCAAGGAAGTCTCCATGGAGGAGGCCATCCGCCTCTTCGAGGAGAAGGGCGAGAAGTTCAAGGTCGAGATCATCAACGACATCGCCGCCAAGGGCGCCAAGACGCTGACGCTCTACAGCCACGGGGACTGGGTGGACTTCTGCCTCGGGCCCCACGGCCCCACCACGGGCCGCATCGGCGTCATCAAAATCCTCACCTCGAGCGGGGCGTACTGGCGCGGCGATCACCGCAACCCGATGCTCCAGCGCGTCTACGGCACGGCCTTCTTCGACAAGAAGGCGCTGCAGGAGTACCTCACGCGCATCGAGGAGGCGAAGAAGCGCGACCACCGCAAGCTGGGCAAGGAGCTGGACCTGTTCCACTTCCACCCGTATGCGCCCGGCTCGGCCTTCTGGACGCCCAAGGGCACCTCCCTCTACCAGACGCTCTCGGGCTGGATGCGCCGGCTCACCGCCGAGCGCGGCTACGTGGAGATCAAGACGCCGCTGCTGTTCAACAAGGGCTTGTGGGAGACCAGCGGCCACTGGGGCAAGTACAAGGAGAACATGTTCCTGGTGCTCGACAACGAGTCCGGCGAGCACGACTTCTCCCTCAAGCCGATGAACTGCCCCTCGCACCACCTGTACTTCGGCTTCAAGCGCCACAGCTACCGGGACCTGCCGTTGCGCTTCCACACCCAGGACGTGCTGCACCGCAACGAGGCGGCCGGCTCGCTCGGAGGCCTCACCCGCGTGCGCCAGTTCGCCCAGGACGACGCGCACATCTACTGCATGGAGAGCCAGATTGGCGACGAGGTCCGGGCGTTCGTTCAGTTCCTGGACCACGTCTACAACGCGGTGGGGCTGAAGTACTCGGCCAAGTTCTCCACCCGTCCCGAGCAGCGGCTGGGCGAGGACGCCACGTGGGACCGGGCGGAGACGGCGCTCGAGGGCGTGCTCAAGACGCTCAACGTGCCCTACGAGGTGAAGGCCGGCGAGGGCGCCTTCTACGGCCCGAAGATCGACTTCGACGTGTCCGACAGCATCGGCCGCAAGTGGCAGCTGGGCACCATCCAGCTGGACTACCTGGCCGCGCAGCGCTTCGACTTGTCCTACATCGGTGAGGACAACGCCGAGCACAAGCCGGTCGTGCTGCACCGCGCCATCTTTGGCTCCTTCGAGCGCTTCATCGCCATCCTGGTCGAGCACTTCGCGGGCGCCTTCCCCGCGTGGCTGGCCCCCGTGCAGGCGGCCATCGTCACCGTGGCGGACCGGCAGCTCGACTACGCCCGGAAGGTGCGTGATCAGCTGCGCGCCAAGGGCTACCGGGTGGAACTGGACGAGCGCGGGCAGACGCTGAACGCGAAGATCCGCGAGGCGCAGATCCAGAAGATCCCCTTCACCCTGGTGATTGGCGACAACGAGGTGGAGGCGGGCGGCGTGGCCCCCCGGCGCTACGGCGGCGAGGACCTCAAGAGCATGAAGCTGGAGGATTTCGAGACGATTCTGGCCAAGGAAGCGGGGTTGCCCTGATGTCGCACCAGGTCAGGAAGTCGCTGACCTCCCTTGACTCCCTGCTGTAGAAAAGTATGTTGCGCGTCTTCCAAGAGAGCGAGGCAGGCCCGAACTCTCGTTATTGGAGGCTTGTCACATCGTCCGCGACCAAAGAACGAACCGCCGTATCCGTGCTCGCGAAGTCCGTGTCGTAGGACCGGCTGGCGAGCAGTTGGGAGTGCTGTCGATCGAAGCAGCCCTGGAGCGCGCGCAGGCTGAAGGGATGGACCTTGTCGAGGTCAACCCCATGGCCAAGCCGCCGGTCTGCAAGATCATGGACTACGGCAAGTTCAAGTACGAGGAGAAGAAGAAGGCCTCGGAAGCGAAGAAGAAGCAGGTCGTGGTCCACCTCAAAGAGGTAAAGCTCCGCCCGAAGACGGAGGAGCACGATTACGAGTTCAAGGTTCGCAACATCAAGCGGTTCCTCGAAGAGGGCAACAAGGCCAAGGTCACCATCGTGTTCCGCGGCCGTGAGATCACCCACAAGGAACTGGGCAGCGCGATTCTGGACGACGTGAACAAGGACCTGAAGGAGGTCGCCGTCGTGGAGCAGGCGCCGAGGATGGAAGGGCGCCAGATGTTCATGATCCTGTCGCCCAACCCGAAGGTGGCGGCGAGGGCGCGCGAGCAGGCCCGGCAGCAGGCGGAGGCGGCGGCGAAGGCGGAGGCGGCTGGGAAGAAGGGCGACGAGGGGAAGAAGGCCGAGGGCAAGCCGGACGGTGCCAAGCCGGACGGTCGGCAGGCGAACAGGCCCAATGAGATGGTCGTGGGGGCGCCCACAGTGGTAGTCGAGCCGGCACAGACGGCCACGGCTGCTCCGGCGCAAGGCGGGCAGGCACCGATGCAAAGTGCCTCGGTGGGAACGAAATAGAGAAGATTTGGCTGTCGGCTTCGGCTGTCGGCCTGTAACAGAAGGCCGAAGGCAGGGGAGCTGACGGCGTCACTTGTAAGGAAGGATTGGCACGATGCCCAAGTTGAAGACTCGCAGTGGTGCGAAGAAGCGGTTGCAGGTGAAGAAGAGTGGCAAGGTGAAGCACGGGAAGGCGTACGGTAAGCACCTGTTCACCCACGCGAAGAGCCCGGCCCAGAAGCGGCGCAACCGCGGCACGGGCCACCTTCGCGACATGGACGCCAAGAAGGTCATCTCGGAGATGTTCCCCTACGGGGCGAACTAGTCATAACCATTCACAGGCCCTGGCGGAGCGGCGTGAAGCCTGCGCCACGGGGCTCTTAGCTGAGCAGTTGAGGAGTGTGTCATGCGCGTCAAGAAGGGTTTCAAGGCTCGCCGCCGTCGTAATCGGATTTTGAAGCTGGCCAAGGGTTACCGTGGCCGTCGCAAGAACTGCTACAAGCGGGCCAACCAGGCCGTGGAGCGCGCGCTGGACTACGCCAGCCGTGACCGCGCCGTCCGCAAGCGCAACTTCCGCTCGCTGTGGATCGTCCGCATCAACGCGGCGGCTCGCGGCGTGGGCCTGTCCTACTCGAAGCTGATCGCGGGCCTGGCCAAGGCGAAGATCTCGCTGGACCGCAAGGTGCTGGCCGACATGGCCGTGGCGGATCCCGCCGGCTTTACCGCCGTCGCCAACATCGCGAAGGCGGCCTGACGACTCCGGCCTGAGGGGCCGGCGGACAGAATCGCTCGCGAGGCTCGTCACTGAGCTTCGTGGGCGTGAACGAGTACACGGGCTGCCTCGCCAGGGCGGCCCTTTTTTTTGTCTCCGCGCGTGAGCGGAGGAGGGGAGTAGAGCCATGCGAGATCGCTTGCAGGCCCTCGCGGAAGCGGCGCGGCGGGACATCACCGTTGCCTCCGAGGTGTCCGCCGTCGAGGCGCTGAGGATTCGCTACCTGGGCAAGAAGGGTGAGCTGTCCGGCGTGCTGGGAGGCATGGGGAAGCTGCCTCCCGAGGAGCGCAAGGCGCTGGGTGAGGTGGCCAACCAGGTCAAGGCGGAGATCGAGCAGCTGCTGGGCGATGCGCTCAAGCGCGCCGAGGAGGCCGCCCTGGAGGCCGAGCTGAAGGGCCCCCGGCTGGACGTGACGTTGCCGGGCCGCGCGGTGGCGCCAGGCAGCCGGCACCCGGTGTCGCGGACGATGGAGGAGATCGTCCGGACGTTCGGGCGGCTCGGGTTCGACGTGGCGGTGGGGCCGGAGATCGAGCTGGACTACTTCAACTTCGAGGCGTTGAACCTCTCGAAGGATCACCCTGCCCGGGACATGCAGGACACCTTCTACATGGACGAGGGGAGCCTCGGCCACGCGAAGAAGGCGGACAGCCCGGTGCTGCTGCGCACGCACACGTCGCCGGTGCAGGTGCGGTACATGCTCAACCACAAGCCGCCGGTGCGCGTGGTGGTGCCTGGGCGGGTGTACCGGCGTGACTCGGACATCACCCACACGCCCATGTTCCACCAGGTGGAGGGCCTGCTGGTGGACAAGGACGTGAGCTTCGCGGAGCTCAAGGGCACGCTGGACGCGTTCGTGAAGGCCTTCTTCGGCTCGGACACGCGCACGCGGTTCCGGCCCTCGTTCTTCCCGTTCACCGAGCCGTCGGCGGAGGTGGACATCTCCTGCACCTCGTGCGGCGGCAAGGGCTGCCGCATCTGCAAGCAGACGGGGTGGCTGGAGGTGCTGGGCAGCGGCATGGTGCACCCCAACGTCTTCACCTCGAGCGGGTATGACCCGAAGGAGGTGACGGGCTACGCGTTCGGCATGGGCGTGGAGCGCATCGCCATGCTGCGCTACCGCATCGACGACCTGCGGATGATGTTCGAGAACGACGCGCGCTTCCTCGAGCAGTTCTGAGTCTCCGGAGAGGATGGACCTGTGAAGATTTCAGTGAAGTGGCTCGGCGAGTACGTGGCGCTGCCGGCGTCGGTGGATGAGCTGGCGCGCAAGCTGACCGCGGCGGGGCTGGAGATCGAAGGCCTGGAGCGGCCCGGCGAGGGGCTCAAGGGCGTGGTGGTGGCGCAGATCAAGGAGTCCGTGCAGCACCCGAACGCGGACAAGCTGTCCGTGACGAAGGTGGACATGGGCGGCCCCACGCCCCTGCAGGTGGTGTGCGGGGCGAAGAACTACAAGGTCGGCGACAAGGTGCCGCTGGCCACGGTGGGCGCCAAGCTGCCCAACGGCATGGAGATCAAGCAGGCCGCGCTGCGAGGCGTGGACAGCTCCGGCATGCTCTGCTCGGCCAAGGAGCTGGGGCTGACCGAGGATGCCTCGGGGCTGCTCATCCTGCCGGCGGACGCCAAGCCGGGCACTCCGATTGCCCAGCAGCTGGGGCTGGATGACGTGGTGCTGGAGGTGAACGTCACCCCGAACCGGCCCGATGCCCTGTCGCACCTGGGCGTGGCGCGCGAGGTGGGCGTGGTGACGGGCGCGCAGTTCCGCCCGCCGGAGCCCAAGCCTGCCGAGGCCGGTGGCTCCGCGGCCGACAAGGTGAAGGTGCGGATCGACGATCCGGCGCGCTGCCCGCGTTACGCGGCGCGGGTGGTCGAGAACGTCACCATCAAGCCGTCGCCGCAGTGGCTGCAGGACCGGCTGAAGGCCTGTGGCGTGCGCGCGATCAACAACGTGGTGGACGTGACGAACTACGTCAACCTCGAGTACGGCCAGCCGCTGCACGCGTTCGATCTGGAGAAGCTGGCGGGGCAGGAGATCGTCGTCCGCTGTGCCAAGCAGGGCGAGAAGATCCGCACGCTGGACGGCAAGGACCGCACGCTGGACGCGGACGACTTGGCCATCTGCGACCGGGATCGGCCCCAGGCCATCGCGGGCGTGATGGGCGGCGGGGACAGCGAGGTGACCGAGGGCACCAAGCGCATCGTGCTCGAGTCGGCGAACTTCCTGGCCTCCAGCGTGCGCCGCACGTCCAAGCGCCACGGGCTGCACACCGAGGCGTCGCATCGCTTCGAGCGTGGGGCGGACATCGACGCGGTGGGCTCGGCCATCGATCGGGCCGCGCAGCTGATCGCGGAGCTGTCGGGTGGCACGGTGCTCTCGGGCCGCGTGGACGTGTTCCCGGGCAAGCAGCCGGCGCGCCGGGTGACGCTGCGCTACGCGCGGGTAGAGAAGTTCCTCGGCGCGGCCGTGCCGGAGCCCGAGTGCCGCCGCATCCTGAGCGCGCTCGGGTTCAAGGCGGTGGAGGAGGGCGCCGGGCAGACGACGTTCGAGGTGCCCCGGGCCCGCGTGGACGTGGAGCGCGAGGAGGACCTGCTGGAGGAGGTCGCCCGCGTGTTCGGCTACGACAACATCCCGGCGAAGCTGCCGCGCGGGCTGGCGTCGCTGGCGCCGGAGCCGGCGCAGGCGGAGGCCGAGCGGCGGATGCGCCACGCGCTGGCGGG
>DASVVJ010000760.1:0-2243 GCA_036389955.1 Myxococcaceae bacterium | reverse complement strand
CTACTCGGACCGCGAGCGCGGCACCGCGTGGCAGATTCCGCTCCTGGGCCTGCCCAAGGCCACCTTCCTGATGATGTCCGCCACCCTGGGCGACACCCACATCATCGAAGAGGGGCTGCAGAAGCTCACCGGCAAGGAAGTCGTCTCGGTGATCAGCTCGCAGCGCCCGGTGCCGCTGGACTTCGAGTACCGGGAGACGCCGCTGCACGAGACGCTCCAGGACCTGGTGGCCAAGGGCAAGTACCCCATCTACCTGGTGAACTTCACCCAGCGGGCCGCGGCCGAGCAGGCGCAGAACCTCATGTCCGTGGACTTCTGCACCAAGGAGGAGAAGGAGGCCATCCGCCAGGCGCTGATGGAGGCCCCCTTCGACACGCCCTACGGCAAGGAGTTCCAGCGCTTCCTGCGCCACGGCGTGGGCATGCACCACGCGGGCCTGCTGCCCAAGTACCGCCTGCTGGTGGAGAAGCTGGCGCAGGAGGGCCACCTCAAGGTCATCTCCGGCACGGACACGCTGGGCGTGGGGGTGAACATCCCCATCCGCACCGTGGTCTTCACGCAGTTGTTCAAGTTCAACGGCGAGAAGCTGGCCACGCTGAGCGTGCGCGACTTCAAGCAGATCGCCGGCCGCGCGGGCCGCAAGGGCTTCGACGATCAGGGCAGCGTGGTGGCCCAGGCGCCTGACCACGTCATCGAGAACATCAAGCAGGCCCAGAAGGAGGCAGCCGGCAAGAAGAAGGCTCCCAAGGCCAAGCCGCCGCAGAAGGGCTACGTCAACTACGACCGGACCACTTTCGAGCGGCTGCAGAACGGCATGCCCGAGCCGCTCGAGTCCCGCTTCGAGGTGTCCCACGGCTTGCTGCTCAACCTGTTGCAGAGCGACATGACCGAGGGCAGTGGCGGCTACCGGCGGCTGGTGCAGATCGTCTCGCGCACGCATGACTCGGACTACATCAAGCGTAAGCACCTGAAGACGGCCGCCGCGTGCTTCCGCACCCTGCGCGGCGCGGGCATCGTGGACGTGGAGAAGCGGCCCGGCCACGCGGTGGTGAAGGTGGCGGAGGATCTGCAGCGCGACTTCTCGCTCAACCACACGCTGTCGCTGTACCTGCTGGACACGCTGGAGAAGCTGGACCGCACCCTGGAGACGTACGCCCTGGATGTGGTGTCGCTGGTGGAATCCATCCTGGAGAACCCCGAGGTGGTGCTCTACGCGCAGCTGCACCAGCTCAAGGGCGAGAAGATCGCCGAGATGAAGGCGCAGGGCATGGAGTACGACGACCGGATGGAGGAGCTGGAGAAGCTCGAGTGGCCCAAGCCCAACCGGGAGTTCATCTACGGCACCTTCAACCTGTTCGCCCAGAAGCACCCGTGGGTGGGCGAGGAGAACATCCGGCCCAAGTCCATCGTCCGGGACATGTTCGAGCGCTTCATGTCCTTCCACGACTATGTGCGCGAGTACGGCCTGCAGCGCAGCGAGGGCGTGCTGCTGCGCTACATCAGCAGCGTGTACAAGGCGCTGGTGCAGACGGTGCCCGAGAGCTTCCGGGACGAGGCGCTGGACGACATCATCGATCACCTGCGCGCCACGCTGCGGCAGGTGGACTCGAGCCTGCTGGACGAGTGGGAGCGGATGAAGAACCCGGAGGCCGCGCTCGCGCCGAAGCCGGTCGTGGAGCTCAAGCCCAAGGAGCTGACGGAGGACCCCAAGGCCTTCGCGGCGCGGGTGCGCGAGGAACTGCACCGGCTGCTCCGGGCCCTGGGGCAGAAGCGCTACATGGACGCGCTGGGCATGTTGGACGGGGCCCTGGGCGAGTGGACGGCGCCCAAGCTCGAGCAGGCCATGGCGCCGTACTTCGAGGAGCACAAGGTGGTGGTGCTCACCCCCGCGGCCCGCCGGCCCAGCCTCACCTTCTTGAAGGAGGCAGGCCCCCGCATGTGGGAGGTGCAGCAGCGCATCATGGACCCCGAGGGCCATGGCGACTGGATGCTGGACTGCGAGATCGACCTGCGCGGCCGGAAGATGGATGACGGCCCGATTCTGATCCTCCGGCGCATCGGGCCGTGAGCCACTCAGGGCCCAGCAGGTTCTAGCTGTGCATGGGAGATGTTGAACTTCTTGAGTATCTCGAGGGCCCGCTTGGAAACCGCCAGTCGAAAGTCTGGCGTCAGTCTGAAGTCGGCATGGTGGCTCTCTCCGGTGATCTTGAGCCATCGAAAGTCTGGCAGGGGACGCCGGTGGG
>DASVVJ010000759.1:0-2251 GCA_036389955.1 Myxococcaceae bacterium | reverse complement strand
GCAGTCCAGGAACCCACCGCACCCATCCGGCACCACGCCGCACGCCCCGCCTCGCCGGGTGCACGTCAGCGGCGTGCAGCCCTGCCCCGGAAGGTACCGCTCGCTGCTGGCCAGCGTCCCGCCCGCATCGTTGAACCCGCCCACCAGCAGCACCTCGCCGCTCTCAAGCCGCAGCACGCCGGCTCCGCGGCGCGGGGCCTGGAGCGCCGTCACCAGGCTCCACGTCCCGGTGAGCGGATCAAAACGCTCGGCCGAAGAGAGCGTCCCCGAGGCGAAGTGGTACCCGCCCACCACCAGCACTGTGCCCTCCGGCTCGAGCACCGCGCCGTGGCTCTCGCGAGGCGTGCTCGGCGCCGCCACCAGCGTCCACGTGTTCGTGGCCGGCTCGAACACCTCGGCCGTCTCCGCCGCGCGCGAGGTGTTGCCGCCCACCACCAGCACCCGCCCGTCCGCCAGGCGCGTCAGCGTGTGGCCCGCGCGGTGCGTGCCCGCGGCGCCTCCGGCCGGACCCGCCTTCGTCCAGCGGCCCGTGGCGGGCTCGAACAGCTCCGCCTGCAGGCCGCTCACGAAGAGCACCCGTCCGTCCGTCAGCACCACCGCCGACTGCGCGCCGCTGTGGCCAAAGCCCGGCGCCTCCACGGGGCTCCACGCGCCCGTGGCCGGCTCGAACAGCTCCGCCGAGCGCAGCGTGCGCCGGTCCACGTCCGAGCCGCCCACCACCAGCACCCGCCCGTCCGGCAGCAGCACCGCCGTCGGGTCGATGCGCGGCGTCGCCATGGAGGGCGCCACCCTCCACTCGCCCGTGGCCGGCTCGAAGAACTCCGCGCTGGCCAGCGCGCCGATGACCTGCACGGGCGAGCCGCCCACCACCAGCACGCGCCCGTCCAGCAGCGTCACCGCCGCGTGGTTGCGCCGCGCCACCTTGAGCGAGCCGGCCGCGCTCCACAGGCCGGTGACGGGGTCAAAGAGCTCCGCCGTGGCCAGCGTGCGCGCGCCGTCATGGCCTCCGGCCGCGAGCACCCGCCCGTCCAACAGCTGCACGAAAGGCAACAGTCGGCGCGGGGTGGACAGAGGCTGTCCCACCTGGCCCGGAACCGGCTCCTCCGACGCGGGGCCGGAGCTGCACGAGAAGACCGCCGTAACGAGAATCGACGTGATGAAAGACTTCGAAAACCGATGCATGACCCCACCTGGAACGCTTCGTCGAGGGGGGTTCGTGTAACCTGACAGTCTGACATGCTGATTGGCTGACTCTTCAGTGATTCCAGGTGCTTAGGACGACATTGCACCACCCGGGCTGATCGTCTGAGACACCGTTGGAAAGGCGGCGGACCGGGGCCGCGACACACGCGAGGACGGGTGCGCACATGAGCGCCGAGGATGGGGAGAACGAGCTCCGGGAACGGGTGCGGCAGCTCGAGTCACAGGTGGCCTCGCTTGAGTCGCGGCTGCAGCGGTTGGAGTCCGCTCAGGTGCCCACGGCGGCCCCCGTGGTGCGTCCGCCCGAGGCTCCCGCCGAGGCTCCCGCGGCCGGGCCCGCTGTGCCCGCGGAGCGCGCGGATCTGGAGGCGCACCTCGGCACGTACTGGCTGAGCCGGGTGGGCATCGTGGCGCTCATCACCGGCATCGCGTACCTCATCACCTACCGCTTCGGAGAGCTGGGCGTGCTGGCGCGGGTGGGGCTGGGCTACCTGCTGAGCGCGGGGCTCGGGGTGTTCGGGCTGTGGCTGTCGCGGCGCCACCAGCTGTTCGGGCGCATCGTCTTCGGTGGTGGGCTGGCGCTGGCGTACTTCGTCACGTACGCGCTGCACTTCATTCCCTCGGTGCGCGTCATCGACAGCCAGACGCTGGCGCTGGTGCTGCTGGGGGCGTTCGTCATCGGCATCGTCGTCATTGCTCAGCGGATGCACTCGGAGACGGTGGCGGGCATCGCCCTGTTCCTCGGGCTGCACACGGGGATGCTCAGCGACATCACCGCGTTCACCCTGCTGTCCACGTCGATGCTGGCGGCCGGAGCGCTCTTCTTCCTGGTGAAGAACCGCTGGGTCATCGTCCCGCTGTCGAGCCTGGTGGCGGTGTACAGCACCCACGTCGTCTGGGCGCTGCGGCGTGACGGGGTGGCACCCGGTGAGGACCGGCTGCCGCTGAGCCTGGGCTTTTTGGCGGTGTACTTCCTGCTCTTCTCGGTGGCGCTGCTGGCCCGGCCGAGGGAGCTGTCCGCGCGGGTGTGCCTGGCGTTCGGGTTGCTCAA
>DASVVJ010000758.1:0-5729 GCA_036389955.1 Myxococcaceae bacterium | reverse complement strand
CCCCCAGCGCTCGCGCATGAGTGAGACCTGGACCATCCGCAAGGTCCTCACCTGGACGACGCAGCACTTCGAGAAGCGCCAGGTGGACTCGCCCCGGCTCACCGCCGAGGTGCTGCTGGCGCACGTGCTCAACGCCAACCGGGTGCGCCTGTACGTGGACCTGGACCGGCCGCTGTCCAAGGAGGAGCTGGCCTCCTTTCGCGCCCTCATCGAGCGGCGCATGGCAGGCGAGCCCACCGCGTACCTCACCGGCGTGAAGGAGTTCTACAACCGCCCCTTCAAGGTGGACGCCCGGGTGCTCATCCCCCGCCCCGAGACGGAGCTGCTGGTGGAGGCCGCCCTCCACGCCCTGCCCAAGGACGCCCCCAGCCAGGCGCTGGATGTGTGCACCGGCTCAGGCTGCATCGCCATCAGCCTCGCCGCCGAGCGCCCGCAGGCCTCGCTGCTGGCCACGGACCTCTCCCCGGGCGCCTGTGCGCTGGCCAGGGAGAACGCCGAGGCGCTGGGCGTGGCCTCCCGCGTCACGATTCTGCAGGGCAACCTCTTCGAGCCGGTGCCGGCCGACGCCCGCTTCGCCCTCATCGTCTCCAACCCGCCCTACATCGGCTCGGGGGAGATTCCGGGGCTGTCGGCGGAGGTGCGCCGCGAGCCTCACCTGGCGCTGGATGGAGGAGCAGACGGGCTGGCGCTCCTCCGCCGCGTCGTCGAAGGGGCCCGCCGATTTCTGATACCTGGCGGCCTCCTTGCAATGGAGATTGGGGAAACCCAGGGAGCCGCTGTCCGGGAGCTGCTCCAGAGCGCGGGCTACGCCGACGCGCGCGTGGAGAAGGACCTGGAGCGGCGCGACCGCATGGCATTTGGGACACAACCTGCGGCCAACGCGCCACAGGGGTGAGACGGAACCGATGGACAAGATCGTCGTGAAGGGTGGCCCCCCGCTGCACGGGGAAGTGAAGGCTTCGGGAGCGAAGAACGCGGCCCTGCCCATTCTCGCCTCCTCGCTGCTGGGCGACGGCAAGAGCGTCTACCGCAACGTGCCGGACCTGGTGGATGTGTCCACCATGCTCAAGGTGCTGCGCACCATGGGCTGCGGCGCCGAGCGGCTCACCGGCCGGAACAAAGGCGTGTGCGAGGTGACGGTGGAGGGCCCCATCACCCCCGAGGCCCCCTACGAGCTGGTGAAGACGATGCGCGCCTCCGTGCTAGTGCTGGGGCCGCTGGTGGCCCGCTTCGGCCGGGCGCGCGTGTCCCTGCCAGGCGGCTGTGCCATCGGCGCGCGGCCCATCGACCAGCACCTCAAGGGGCTGAAGGCACTGGGCGCGGAAATCACCCTCACCGAGGGTTACGTGGAGGCCCGGGCCAAGCAGCTCCGGGGCGCCACCATCAACTTCGATGTCATCACCGTCACCGGCACGGAGAACGTGCTGATGGCCGCCGTGCTGGCCAAGGGCCGCACCGTGCTGGAGAACTGCGCCCGCGAGCCCGAGGTGGAGGAGCTGGCCAAGGTGCTCAACAAGATGGGCGCCCGGATTGAAGGCGCCGGTACCTCCATCATCACCATCGACGGGGTGGACTCGCTGCGTCCCGTGGAGCACACCATCCTGCCCGACCGTATCGAGGCGGGCACCCTGCTGGTGGCCGCCGCCATCAGCGGCGGGGACGTCCTGGTGAAACACGCGCAGCCCGAGCACATGGAGGCGGTGGTCCTCAAGCTGCGCGAGGCCGGCTGCGCCATCACCACCGAAAACGGCGGCATGCGCTGCAAGGCCCCCAAAACGCTCCACCCGGTGAACGTGACGACCACCGAGCACCCTGGCTTCCCCACGGACATGCAGGCTCAGCTCATGGTGCTGATGTGTGTGGCCAACGGCACCTCGGTCATCTCGGAGAACATCTTCGAGAACCGCTTCATGCACGTGGCGGAATTGCACCGGATGGGGGCGGACATCACCATTCAGGGCCCCACCGCCGTGGTGAAGGGCGTCCGGAAGCTGTCCGGAGCCCCTGTGATGGCCACGGACCTACGGGCCAGCGCCTCGCTCATCCTCGCCGGGCTGCGCGCCGAGGGGAAAACCGAGGTGGCCCGCGTCTACCACCTGGATCGGGGCTACGAGCGGCTCGAAAAGAAGCTTCGGAGCCTGGGGGCGGACATCCGCCGGGTGAAGGCCTGAGGTACGACCAGAAAGTTCGTTGGCAACAGAACGGGTCTACCGGGTTGCATCCGAAATTTCGGGCGCCCTATCATTCTCCTATTCACCCGGGGGGCATCGCTCCCCTTTCAGGAGAACGAACCGCCCCATGAATTGTCCCACGTGCAACGTCGAGATGGCCGATCTCGAGGGGGACGATCAGACGTTGCGGAAGTGTGGAGAGTGCGGCGGGCTTTGGATTGACGTCGCTGACCTCAACCGCGTCCTGCTCCACAACAACCTCCCCGGGCTCGAGAGCCAGGGGGGCAAGGTGGACGCGGAGGCCCTGACTGGTCAGTGCCCTGAGTGCCAGGTCGACCTGGTTCGGGTCTCCGGAGGAGACCGGCACCACCCGCTCAGCTACGACACGTGCGAGTCCTGCGGCGGCATCTTCCTGGAGTCGGAGTTCGCGGACGCGACCGACGCCAAGGTTGCCGTCCAGGAGATCATCGCCTTCTTCAAGGCCTTCAGCGCCAAGAAGAAGCTGGCCGCGCTGTAGCGTCAGGGCCTGCTGCGGAAGGGCTCCTTCCACTCGTCGGGCAGATCGCCCTCCAGGGTGAGCGTGTGTCCACCGGAGGGGCCATCGGCCTCTTGCCGGGTGTATTTCAGGGCCACCTTGCCCTTCTTGGGCAGCTCCACCGTCAGCTTGGAAGCCGACGCGGTGTAGGCGCCGGTAAGCACGGTGGGCTCCGCGCCGTCCAGCGGCTCGTGGACGAAGCGGTACGTCCCATCCACGTAGAGCGAGAGGAACCGGTCCGGAGCCCCCTCGTGCCCGGCGAACCAGGTGCCCAACAGCGGCGCGGTGCGCGCCTCGTACTTGAGCACCGGCGCCAGCTTGGTGCCGTTGAGCGGCTTGCCCTCGGAATAGAAGACGACGTCGGTGAGGCACACGGGGGCGCTGGGCTCTGAGCCCGGGAAGGTGCTCTTCACCTCCAGGGTGAACCAGCCGCCGGAGACGGGCGGGTTGAGCGGCACCGTCTGCATGCCCCGCTTGTCCTCAACAGTGAAGTTGCGGGCGCTGTCCTTACCCTCGAGGGTGAGCTTCTTGGCCCGGGCGTACTCCTTGAAGGCGTCGCGCGCCGAGCCGTTGCCCGTGTAGAGGCGCACCTCGTCCACCGAGGCCACGCCCTTGAAGCCGATGGTGAGGCGGCTGGGGCCCTCGCCCTGCGGCCCGCACCAGACGGTGGTGTCGCGCCCGTCCAGCACGTTGAGCGGGTGGTAGCGCTCGGGGTGGGAGTCCTTGTCGAGGTAGTCCGCCGCCTGGGCATAGCCCACGGAAGGGGGCGCCGCGAGGGCGCTGGGAGCGGAGGCGGCGAGCAGCAGGGAGGCCAGAGGGGGGAGGCTTCGCATGATCAGGCATTGTGGATCGCCCGGCGCGGGGGGCTCCAGTGCGAGCCGGGGTTGGATGAAATCGGGCGGCGCGGTGTTTGCGATGCTTGACACCCTGTACCCAGGGGCAACAGTAGGCGGCCGATGCGAGGGAACCCGATGCGACGTCTGGGCTGGATTGCAGTGTGTGCCGTGCTGGCCGGCTGCCCCAAGGGCAAGGACGAGGTGGCGGACGCGGGGCCGGTGGATGCCGGGCCGGACGTGCTGGCCGAGAAGGAGCCCAACGAGCGGCCGGATCAGGCGCTGACGCTGGCTCGGGACGCGGTGGTGAGCGCGGCGCTGTCGGCCGATCCCTCCAAGGGCGACGAGGACTGGTACCGGCTGGCGCCGGGCAGCGCGCGCAACGCGGAGATTCAGGTCACCGGCATTCCGGGCGGCGACGTGATGCTCGAGGTGTACGACCGGGACCGCAACCGGCAGGGCAGCGTGAACAGCGAGGGCGAGGGCAAGCCGGAGCGCCTGCCCAACCTCTATGTGGAGGGCGAGCGCTTCGTGCGCGTGGCCTCGGCACGCAAGGGCAGCGGCGGGGCGTACACGCTGACGCTGACCTACCGCCGGCCCAGTGACGGCGAGGAGCGCGAGCCCAATGATCGGATGGTGGACGCGCACCCGCTGGCGCTCGGACAGAGCGTGGCGGCCTACATCGGCCACGCGGGAGACGAGGACTGGTACCGCATCGAGATGCCCGCGCCGGAGTCCAGCACCCCGCCAGCGCCCACCGAGGGCACGCCTCCAGCTCCGACGCCGACACCCGCGCCGGCCGAGGGCACCCCGCCCACGCCGGCTGAGGGCACTTCGCCTCCCGCCGAAGGTGCCACGCCCTCCCCTGCTCCCGAGGGCTCTCCGCCTCCGTCCGAGGGAGCCACTCCCCCAGCGGAGGGCGCCTCGCCTCCGCTCGAGGGATCCACGCTTCCCAGCGGGGGAATCCCGACTCCCGCCGAAGGGGCGACGCCTGCTCCGTCCGGAACCACCACGGGCACGGCGACGGCACCTCCGCCAGAGCCTCCGTCGCTGGCGTTGAAGATCGAGCTGTCGGGCATCGAGGGCGTCCGGCCGGAGCTGGCGGTGCTGTCGGCGGCGGAGGCCCAGCTCTTCCTGCAGAAGGGCAAGGAGGGTGAGCCGCTGGCGCTGCGCAACATCGGCGTCCGGCCGCTGGTGGACAAGGTGGTCTACGTGGTGGTGAAGAGCAGCTGGGTGGGCACGGGCAAGGACGCCAAGCGCACCTACAACGCGACAAGCCCGTACACGCTCACGGTGTCGCTGGAGGAGGCGGGAGCCAACGCGGAGCTGGAGTCCAACGACGAGCTGCTCAAGGCAACGTCGCTGCAGGGCACGGGCTTCAAGGAGGGCTTCCTGGCGCCCAAGAGCGACGTGGACTACTTCGTGCTGCGCACGAGCGAGCCGGTGCTGGCCAAGGTGGAGCTGTCCGGGGTGGAGCGGCTGGATCTGATCCTGTCAGCGGTGGATCCGCCGCAGGGAGACGGGGCGGCGGAGACGGTGACGCTGAAGGCGAACGACGGTGAGGTGAAGGAGCCCGAGCGGCTCAACAACGTGTCGTGCCGGGACGCGTGCTACTTCCGGGTGGAGGGGGCGTCGAGGAAGGTGGACGGCAAGTGGGTGAAGGACTTTGAGAACGCGGATCTGCCGTACCGCATCACGGTGACCACGGTGCCAGACAACGGCGGCGAGGAGCGCGAGCCGAACAACACGGCGGACCGGGGCACGGAGCTGACGTTCGGCAAGGCGGTGCGCGGCACGGTGTACCCGCCGAAGGACGTGGACTACTACCGGCTGGACCTGACGGATCGCCCGGTGCGCACGCCCATCCGGGCGACGCTGCTGGGCATCCTCAAGGTGGACGTGGGGCTGTACCTGCACCGGGTGGGCGAGGACGGGAAGCTGGCGCTGGTGCAGACGGCCGACCGGGCCAAGGGCGATCAGCCGGAGAACATCCGCTACAGCCTGGAGCCGGGCGTCTACGTCTTCGAGGTGCGGGACACGAAGAACCGCGAGTCCAACTTCCAGGACTCGTACCAGCTCAACGTGGAGGAAGGTGAGTAGCCGGGCAACCTCGGCCGACACTTCTCGTTGACAAGGCAGGGAGAGGCCCCTACCTTGGGCCCACTTCGGTTGCGGTGGTAGCTCAGTTGG
>DASVVJ010000757.1:0-19308 GCA_036389955.1 Myxococcaceae bacterium | reverse complement strand
CATCGACCTGCACCAGATCCACCAGCCGTTCGCGCTGGCCACGGTGGCGGCCCAGGCCCACGCGATGGCGGACCTGGCCCAGGCGGGGAAGATCAAGGCGGTGGGCGTGAGCAACTTCTCGGCAGGGCGGATGCGCGCGGCGCACGAGACCCTGGTCCGCCGGGGATTTTCGCTCGCCTCCAATCAGATGCCCTACAGCCTGCTGGACCGGAGGATCGAGTCGAACGGGGTGATGCAGGCCTGCAAGGAGCTGGGCATCACGCTGATCGCCTACTCGCCGCTGGCGCAGGGAGTGCTCTCGGGCAAGTTCCACGATGACCCAACGCTCATCAAGAAGATCACGGGTACGCGCAAGTACCAGCCTCACTTCTGGGCGAGTTCGCTGAAGCGCACCCGGCCACTGGTGGACGAGCTGCGGAAGATCGCCGCGGCGCATGGGGCCACGGCCTCCCAGGTGGCGCTCAACTGGCTGGCCCACTTCCACGGGGAGACGGTGGTGGTCATCCCTGGAGCCACGAAGCGGAAGCACGCCGAGGAGAATGTGGGCGCGATGGGGTTCAAGCTCTCGCAGGACGAGCTGAACCGCATCGACGAGCTGTCACGGCAGTTCCGCTGAAGGGGAGCGGTGGGGCGCTAGGGATCGAACAGCTCCTGGGTGGTCCGCGCGCTCACCGCCTTGCGCAGCCAGCGCTTGAGCTGCGCTGGCTCCTGGCAGGCCAGAATGCGCTGGCGTGCCTTGTCCTCCACCGAGAGGCCACGGGCCGCGAGCACCTCGAACAAGGCCTCCCGCTCGCCTTCATGGATCCCTTCCTCGCGCCCCTGCTGAAGCCCCTTCTGAAGCCCTTCTTTTCGCCCCTCCTCGCGTCCCTCCTCGCGCCCCTGGGCCACGTATTTGCGGGCGAACTCGCTCTGATACTCGTACGTGCCGCTCTTCATCAGTGCCTCCAGTGCGACGCGGGCCGACGTGCTCAGCGAGCCCAACACCAGGTCAAGGTAAAGGCGGACGCGCTCGTCATCAAGCCCCGCCACTGCCGCCAGCACGGCGCTCGCAACGGAGGCCCCCACCTCCTTGCGCCCATGTGCCATGGCGGACAACACCGCCAGTTCCGGAGCCTCGCGGGCCACCTGTTCATCCAGAATAACGGGGATGGACTCCGGCCCCAAGACGAGGGGCTTGAGGACGAAGCCCGGGTGCCCCAGCTCGATGGGCTGAGCGCACCAGCGGGCCACCGCCGCCTCTGGAGACACCACCAGCAGCGCCGTGGGGCAACCCACCCGCGAGCGCAGGTTGGTGAGGTACGGCGGCCAGCTCTTACGCTTGTCCTCATCCCGCGAGAGCTGCACCTCCACGACAATGGCGAAGCACGGTTTCCCCTCCAGCAACAGCACCACCAGGTCCGCCCGGTACTCGGTGGGCACCACCTCGGTCAGCTCGGCGGACTCCACCCTCGCCTCCGTCCACCGGGGCAGCGCCAGCCCCAGCACCTCGCCCAGGAGCTGGGGTGCCAGCTCGGGGCGGTTGCGGAACAGGAGCAGCAGGCCTTCATGTTTGATGGAAGCCATGGCCCCGCACCCTGGCCTGTGGGTCTGACATCCTCACAACCTCAGGGGTTGTGCCCTGGCTCCCCTACCTGGGCTTATAGGTGCTCTACTAGGGGCCGAAGAATCATGAGGTCAGGAGGGGAGTGAACCGAAGGCTTCCGCGGGCAGCAGCCGAAGCCGGCCGGTGGCGGGATCGATCCAGAGCCAGCCCAGCCATCGCCAGCCTTCGGAGGAGGCGTGGAGAATGCGATCGTGAGCGCCGTCAACCGATGCGGTCTGTCCCTCTGGGAAAGTGTGGCCTGACCAGGAGCACTGGCCCGAGGAGGCGTCCCACACCTTGAGGGAGTTGTCGGAAGAGCCGGAGAGGAGGCGCTGGCCATCCGGACCCCAGGCGCACGCGTTGACCGAGGAGGAATGGCCAGAGAGGGTGAGCAGGCACTCTCCCGAGGAGGTGTCCCACACCTTGAGGGAGTGGTCGTAAGAGCCGGAGAGGAGGTGCTGGCCATCCGGACTCCACGCGCACGCGCGTACCCAGGAGGAATGGCCGGTGTTTTCTGCCAGTCTCGGAGTGCCAGTTTGGGAAGGAGAACCACTTCGGTGATTCTCCAAGGAGATCGCGTGTCGCTCCCAACCTGCTGGTAGGGTGGCTCCGGCAAGGCTGACCCAGATCCACTGGCAGCCAGCGAGCTGCGCGCTGCGGAGGTCCGCGCCCATCAACGAGCCCTCCCGCCACCGAAGACCGCGGAAGTCGACTCCCTGTGCTCGCACGCGGGGGGCGCTCACCCTCAGGAACAGCGCCTGCCGCGCCTGGAGCCCCGTGAGGTCAGCATCCGTGAGGTTCACGTGCTCGACCCGCGCACGGTTGAGCCGCACCCGGGAGAGGTCGGCCCCTCGCAGGTTCAGCGGCTGTTCGGGGCTGCGTCCCCGGATGTGCCATTCCTCCAGGTCGGCTCCAGCAAGCTTTACCCGGGTAGGAGCGGGCACTGGGAGCCCTTGCTCATTGGCACGTAGCCAGTAGGCGAATGAGAGCACAGCAGCGCGCAGGGTTTCGCCGCCCAGAATCTTCTCCAGCGTGCGCAAGGCCAAAGGCTGGGACGAGGTGTCCAGGATCTGGCCCAGAAAATCCAGCGTCTCCCGGGAGACCATGGGGAGATCCCACAGGCTCACCTTTTCCTCGATCAACGCGCGCGCGAGGTAGGCGGCAAGGAAATACTCCTGCAGGGAGGTATGGGCGAAGCGGAAGTGTTTCTCCTCCGTGGTAGGCCGAAGGACGAAGGTCGCGGTGCGAAGGTCCTCCTTGAGGACGTTCCGATCCTTGTTTGCATACGCCGAGGAGAGCGTGGGGTTCGCGGCGAGGTACTCGTCGAGCCAGGCTTCCAGGCGCTCCACCTCCCACTGCTTGCTGCCATCACGCCAGAGCGCGGCGGCGAGGTCTTCCATCAGCCGCCGCTTGTGGTCCTGGTTGAACTGGTGCTTTCCCTCATCCCGGTTGAGCCAGGAGCGGACGACGAGCTCATACAGACGGGCCGCATTCACCTTCTCGCCTCGGGCCTGGAGTTGCTCCAGTTCCCCGAGGCGGCCACTGATGAGGGAGAGCAGATAGGGCCGCTCCGCCAGGTCCCGGAGATTGTGGATGGAGGCGATGACGTCAAATGCCTCGGCCCCCCTTGTCCGGTCGCCGAGAAACGAAGCCAGGTAGGCCTGGATCTGCTCCTCGGTGAACGGCAGGAGGCAGAGGGCGGGAAACTGGTTGCGATCGAAGCCCTCGCGATCCTGGCCGACGAGCATCGAGTTCTGACTCCACACGTCACGGAAGTAATGAGAGCGGCAGGAGATGAGGAGCTTGCCGCGACTCTTTCCAGCGGGAAGGGCGTCTCCGTCCCGGGTGGCATCCGGAAGTACGGCCCAGAGCGTCCGGATGAAGTCACGGGCCTGGGCGGGCGGAAGGTGGACGATCTTCTCGTCCAGACCATCGAACAGGATGATCGCGCCCTCCTCCTGAACGAGGCGCAGAACGTCCTGGGGAGTGATGGTGCGGTCGCGCAGCTTCCAGCTTCGCTGAATGATGTCTGTGAGGAGCTGATCGATCGTAGGAACGCTGTCTTTGCTCGTGCCGACGTAGTCGCGGATGTCCACGTAGATGGGGAGCGGGAGTTCTGGCCTGGTCTTCCGTTCCTTCAGCAGGTGACGGGTGAACTGCTTCAGCGTGGTGGTCTTGCCGATGCCGTACTCTCCGAGCAGCGCGAAGAAGGGCGGAGCGGTGGCGTTGGTCGCCCAGGCCTCGAGTTCTTCGAGCGCGTCACGTGCCTGCGCACGCTCTGCCCGGCCGAGGCTTCCCTTATCGAGCCGCTCCAGGTCACCCAGGGCGAACTTGTGGCCCTTGGTCCGCTGGAAGTGACGGGTGTCTTCGGGAACCGGAAAATGATCCGCGAGGACGTCTGCGCCACGTGGTTCAGGACCACGTGGCCCCGGAGGCGGACTGGAAGGAGGAGGGGAGAAGTGGGCGTCGAGGCGCTTCTCAATAGCGAGGTAGAGCTTCAGAGCGAAATCCCGCTTCTGAGGGCCCCCCCGCATCTGGTCGTAGTAGCGCCCCTCGATGAGCCGGTCGTTCTGGTACAGGAAGAACTGGCGCTCTCCGAGTTCCTTGAGGTCATGGTTGCCGAACGCTACCGGCACCAGCCCCACGGGGAGGATCGGCTTGAGCTCCGGGTTGTTCTGCGCGCCCACGAAGTTGGGCAACTCCTTCTTGGTGATGAAGCTACTCGCGAAGAAGGCTGGGCTGACCATCATCAGGCCGAAGTCGCAGTCCTTGATGGCTTTCTCGATGCTCTCTTTCCAACGCTCGCCCACCAGGATGTTCTGGTCGATCCAGGGCAGAAGCTCGTAGCGGGCCGATGAGGCGAAGTGGGCGGTCAGCTCCTTCACGAGCGCATTCACAAGCTGCTTGTTGGCGTGGGCGTAGGACACGAAGAAGCGGACAACCCGCTTCCCAGACGCCATGGCGGTGCCGGTGGTCGTGATCCCCTGCGCGGCCACGAAGGGCTTGCCCTTGATGTCGGCCGTGACCTGGTCGGAGTACCGCTCTGCCTGCGACACGGCGGGATCAGGTCCGGTGAACCAGCAGATGCGCTCAGCAGGTGGGTTCTGCTCCGCCGTATCCACGTGGAAGCGAAACCCGAGGTCCACTCCGCCCCCTCGCTGTGCGGCATCGTTGAGCCGCTCGCGGAAGGAGGCGAAGGCCGTTTGGGTCTTCGTTGGCTCCATGCCGGGGAAGAGCTTCTCGAGGCAGTCCGAGAGACGGATGTGCTCCGTGACCGAGAGGTCGAGAAGGGCATCGAAGCGGTCTCGGTCCGACTTGCCGAGTTCGTCACGCCAGGGCGCAGCGGCGGAGAGGAGAAGCTTGCCGAACAACTTGGGATTCGCAGCCATGGGAGATGGATAGCCAGTGCTAGCTCTTCAAGGAAAGGTGTTCTTGATGATTTTGGCGGGAAGCCACTGCTGGAAGCGGACGTCATTGCGAGCCCGAAGGGCTCGAGGTGGGCTTTCGCCGAGGAGCGAACGCGGGGAAGTAGCACTTGCCCTTCTCAAACACATGACCGCTCCCCTCACATGCCTCGGCACTCATGGGGTGTGCCACCCAACAGCGGTCTTTGAGGGCCACTTGCTCTGGCAGGGGACACTTGCCCTTCGCATCCGGCTTGGCCTGCCCTGGGAACGTTTTCTCTGGGGTGTCCGAGGCCACCGGATCCTTGCCGGAGGGGGCTTGAGTAGAGCCCGAAGCGGCAGCCACCGAGTTGTCCCCGATAGCGATGGGATCCTCCGCGCGCTGCTTTGTCGCCGCTGCCGTTTGCACTCCTGTGCAGATCCGATCAATGCGTGCGCTCACGGCCTGCCAGGAGCAGGCGGCCACGAGCAGTCCGCCGGTGACCGGGGCAAGCCAGGGCAGGGGGCTCCAGTTCCTGGCTCCAGAGCGCTTGCCCTTGGCGGGTGCCTTCTCTCCCGTAGCTGGGCGCTCCTGTTCCGGTTCTGCCTCGGCCTTCACCGGGTCTGCAGGGTGTGAGCGCTTGCGTTCAGCGAGAGGCTGGTCGAGTTCCGGGACTGTGCCTTCCGCTGCGGCTTCCAGTGCCTCCGCCAGTTTCTTCGCTGTGCCGCGGGCCTCGGGTGCCACCGAGAGCATGCGGAGGATCAAGTCACTGAGCTGCTGTTCCACCCGAGGATTGAGTTCGCGCGGTGGCCTGGGGCCAGAGCCCTCCGGTTCCCAGACGCGGGCATCCTCCTGGCCAGGTTCCGTGGACGGTGGGTACTCGCCCGTGACGAGCCGGTAGGCGGTAACACCCAACGCGAAGAGATCATCGGCGGGCGTGGCCACGTAGTGCTCATCCGAGGTCAGGCCATAGCGGAGCAGGAACCGCCAGGCCTCGGGCGAGCGGTAAGCCGGTGTCCCGGGAGGCTGCGTCCGCCACGTCAGCCGCGCTGCGCCCTTCAGGGACGTGGACCCGAAATCCATCAGCACGGCCTGGGTGTCCTCGTGCCTCACCAGCACGTTGCCACCCTTCACATCCCGGTGCACCGCGCCCGTCGCATGGGTGACCTGGAGCGCCCGCGCCAGCCCGGCCAGCAGCAGAAGGCCCTGTCGCGAGGTGGGAGCGTGCTCCCTCGCCCAGTCATACAGAGGAGTGCCCTCCACCCACGCCATCGTGAGGTACGGGTAGCCCGCGCCCGAAGTGTGCCGCCACCGCCCACTGTCCAGCAGTAGCGGGACGTTCGGGTGGTCGAGCCGCGAGAGCACCGCTGCCTCTCGCCCGAACCGGGGGTCCTCCGGGTTTCGAGCCACCTTGAGCGCCACGGGCACGGGCTCGTCCTGGCCCGCGCTGACGGCTCGGTACACCGTCCCGTAGGTGCCCTGGGCCATCCTGCTCTCCACGCGCCAGGGCCCCACCCGGGTCCCCGGAGGAAGGTGGGCTGGATCCAGCTCGGGGACGGGGGGCGTTGCCATGTGGGGCCTCGCAAGGTGGGGGCGAGCACTTCCCGCCTCTCTCCGAGAGCCTACGTAGCACGTAGGGAGCCGTCAGCCCATGCTGAGCGCGGAACCCTCACCCCGGCCCTCTCCCGAAGGGAGAGGGAGCTTGCCGCTTGGTCGCGGTGCGCGAACGTTTAGGATGCGCGCGACATGGACGCTGCGTTCCAGGCGCTGACCTCCCGGCTGCAGCAGGCCGGCATCGATCCCCAAACGACGCTGGAGTACGGGGCCACCCCTCTGGCCGAGCACGCCCGCCAGTTGGGGCAGCCCGTGGAGCCATGGCTCGCTCCGCTCGCCGGGTTCGTTGAGGCACTGCACGCCCGGGGGCTGCACTTGTGGTCCCCGCTGCACTTCTCCGTGTCCTACCTCGCGGCCGTCGCGGGCGAGCGGCCCGAGCAGCTCGGTCCACTCTTCCAGTCGCTGTCGCAGCTGCTCCTCACGTTGGAGGAGCAGGGCATCGATCGCACGCGGACGGAGCAGTATGGCGTCCGGGCCGCTGCCACGGCGTTCGGGACGGCCGCGGGGCCCTATCTCGAGGTGCTGGCCTTCGCCACGCGCATGGCTCGGACTGGGACAAACCCGGGGTGGATGCTTGAAGCCGCCGTGCCTGGGTTGTGGCACGTGGCCGAGCAGGACGCCTCCGCATTCCAGGCGCTGCTCGGCGTGCTCGAGCAGACGGCGTTGCGCCTGAAAGAGTTCGAAGTGTCACCCGGGTACCCGTTCTCCGTGGGGACCGCGGCCCTGTGCACGTATGGGCCCGCGGCACGGCCTCACCTGGAAGGGTGGCTCGAGCGCTCGGTGCGGATGGCGCGCTCGATGCGCGGCACGAAGCTCAGTCCCTATCCGCTCTTCGAGTACGGCCTCTCCGGCCTGGCCAGCGGGAATGTGCTCCAGCCACAGGAGGTGACGCTCGCGCTGGACATCGGCGTGGCCCTGTGTGACCGGGGCCTGGATGCCGCCGCCTCCCTCCAGTCCGGCTTCACCGCCTTTGGAGTCCCTCCGCGCATCGCGTTGGACGTGGCCGGGGAGCTGGCGCGCTCGGGCATTCAGCCCCTGTTCGTCCTCACCTCCGGGCTCCCGGCCCTGCAGAGCGTGGAGCAGGTCCCCCGGGTCGTCGAACTCGCCAAGGCGCTCCAGGCGGCAGGGTACGACCTGCGGCTCACCTTCGAAGATGGGCTCCCGCGGGTGGCCGCCCTGGAGTCCGAGGCGCGGCTGCCGGGCTTCCTGGGCAGGGCGCTCACCCTGGCCGAGGAGATGGTGGCCCGGGGCATGAACCCCGGACTGCTGCTCGGGCATGGGCTCCCCCGCGCTTTGGGGAAGGCCGAGGCGCAGCCCTGGGCAGCGGAAGAGTGCCTGGAGCTGAGCCGGGAACTCATCGCCCTGGGGGTGGACCCCGAGCCCGCGCTGTCTTACGCCGTCCCCTCGCTGTTCTCGCTGTGCGGCTCGGACGCGGGGCGGTTCCGCACGCTGCGCCACGCCCTGAGGGAGCTCATCGCCACGCTTCAGGCCCAGGGGCTCGATCCCAGGGAGGTGCTCTTCTCCGACGTGCAGACGCTCGCGTACGCGGGGGGCCAGGCGCATACCGTGGGGGATCTGCTCGGGCGGCTCCAGGCCCTGCTCGAGCAGATGGAAGCACACGGGGTGGATCCACGGCCCTTCCTGCGAGACGGGCTGCCCGTCGCGGCCCACGAGGCCGAAGGCAAGCCCTGGGTGCTCGTGGCCATCTTCGAGGCGGCGAGCCGGCGAGTCGCCGCGGGCCGTGGCTCCGAGGTGGCCACGTTGTTCGCGCAGGGCACCGCGCCGCTGGTCCAGTCCGCGGGCGAGGATGCGGGTGCCTTCGAGAAGCTCCTCCTCTCGCTCGAACGCCGCTTGCCGGCACTGCCCGCGGAGCTGGTGGGCCCGGCCGTCAGCGCGGCCTGTCAGCTCGCAGGAACACAGCCGGCGCTGCTGGAGCAGGCGCTCGACGTCATCCGCCACCGGTTGGATCGGCCGGCGCTGGATGCGGCGGAGACCGCGGTCGTCCGTGAGCTGCCAGGGCTCGCCGCGCTGGCGGAAGGGCCCGAGGCGCTCGCGTCCTTGATGGACACGGCCATCAGAGCCGTCGCCCGCCTTCCGGAGGAGGGGAGGCTTCGCGAGCGGTTTCTGGGGCACGGGCTCGGCGCCATCGCCGAGGTGACGGGCAAGGACGCGCGGAGCGCCACGGGGCTTCTGACCGAGCTCGCGACCGCCTTGCTTCGCTGGCCCCTGGTTGCACCGGACGTTCTGCGGCATGGCGCCTATGCGGTGGCCAGACGCTCGGGTCACAGGCCGGACGAACTCCTGCGCGGCCTCGAGGCGTTGGCGAAGTGGGCGGGCGTGTTGGGCTCGCAGGACGCCGAGTCTGCACTCGCCATCGAGCGCGCGGTGGCACTCTGTAGTGTCGTGGCTCGCAAGGAACTCCCGGCCTTCATGGAGGCCCTCGCCGTGCTGCGCGAGGCGATTCCCGAGCCGGGGCCTGCGCGGCAGCTCTTCTTCCAGGAACTCGGAACGGTGCAGCGCCTGGTGGGCCTCTGGCCGGAGGCGTGGAGCCGGCTCGTGGCTCCCGTTCTGCGCTCTCACCGTCACCGCTCCGGCGCCGTGATGTCCGCGCTCTCGTGGCTCGAGGAGCGGCACATCCAGGCACCCGCGGACCTGGACGTGCTCCGCGAGATCATCACTCAGGCCGGAGTGCGGGCCGTGGACATCCTGCTCCACCTGCTCCGCCCCGCGATGCGCCTGGACATCCTGACGGACCTCAGCGCGCACCGGGAGCTGCTGACCCGCTACCTGCGGGAGGTTTCGTTCCCGGACGCGCGGCTGTACGAGCGCTACCGCGACATCCAGCGCGACACCGGCACCACCGAGGCGGAGAAGCGGGCTCGCGGAGCCCTGCTGCGCGAGGAGATCGACACGCTCCAGCGGGGACTGCGCCAGGGCGCGCTCACCCCGGAGCAAGAGGCGAGTTCGCTGCTGGGCGTGGCGCTCTCGCACCTTTTTCCTCCGGCGCTGGGCGCTACCCGGGGGGACTACGTTCATCTGTACCAGCGCATGCAGGACCGTCCCGAGGACCTCGAGCGCTGGGGACCGGGCCCCGAGCTGCGCCAGCGACGGTATGTCCTGGCGCGAGGAAGCTGGCAGCTCCGGGAAGACGCCGCGCTGGACCGGGCTCCGTGGGAGTTCGTGCTGAGTGTGGTGCGCGAGCTGCCACCGTCCACCGAGGAGGACGCCGCGGCGCTCGGTTGGGAGCTGCTGAGGATCTGGACGGAAGGCCGGCTGGGCCGAGAGGCCACCCAGCGCGAGCTGCTGGCGCGGATGTTCGTGCGGATGAAGCAGGGCGGGAGCCTGCTGCCCACGGAGGCCCGCACGGCGGCGCAGTTGCTGGCCGTGCAGGAGCTGCTCTCGGATCAGGTGAGGGACCTGGTGGAGGAGGTGCTCCTGGCCGCACGGAAGGAAGATCGCGAGCGCTTCAGCCGGCTGGTGCAGGACAAGCTGGCACCGCCCGCGCGGATAGGCCCGGGGCTGCTCAAGGCAGTGCAGGGCACGGTGGAAGCGGTTCGCGCGGGCACGCTGAGTCAGGAGGAGGCGGCGGCGCGGCTGGAGCGGCAACTGCACGTCTTCGAGGTCGAGGCCCCTTCTCTGCTCGCGACGCTGCTGCGAGCCCATTCCCCCGAGGAGTTCAAGGAGGTGCTGGAGTCCCTCCGATCCCGGAAGGTGGAGCTGGAGCCGGGGAAAGAGGTCCACCGCGTCCACTCGGACTTCGTGGGCCAGCTCGTCCAGGCGATGCAGCGGGAGCTGCACGGAAGCCCCGAGCGGCTGGGGGCACTGGAGTACCGGGCATCATCGGACTGCTTCGCGCTGGAGTTCGAGCTGACCAAGCGGAAGGCCCACGCCGCCGTGGGCTATTGCGAGGGCGTGTGCACGGCGGGGGATGAGGCCCTGTGGAACCGTCCGGAGTTCCTCCAGTGCGTCTTCTGGGACGAGGAGGGGATCGCGCAGGGAGGCATGCACCTGCTCATCGTGGAGGAGGGGGGACAGCGCTACCTCACGCTGCCGGGCATCAATCCCTCGGTGCGGATGCTGGCGCGGGTGGAAGCCTCGGTGGTGCTGGATGCGGTGGTGGACTACGGCTGGAGGCTGGCGCGAAAGCTGGGGCTCCAGGGCGTCTGGGTCCCCGCCTCACCGGCCATCCACTCGAACCGGAGGGCCATCCACGAGGAACTCGAGCGCCGGGATTGGACGCTTCGGGTCTGCCAGGTGCACCCGTTCAGCACGGAGCCCTACCGCTACGTCTTTGACCAGGTGCTGGAGGTTCCGGAGCAGTACCTTCCCGGAACGCTCACGAGCACTGAGCCCAGGTGACGGCATGGACATTCAGGTACAGGACCCCGAACGCACGGGAACGACGCGGCTGCCTGACGGGAGGCTGCTGGGGTGGGCGGAGTGGGGCCCGAGTTCGGGAACCCCGGTGCTGTTCTGTCCCGGAGCCGGGGCGAGCCGCTGGCTGGGCTTTGGTGCGGGAATCCTCGAGCGCCTGGGAGTCCGGCTCATCTCGCTCGACCGGCCAGGGCTCGGTGCTTCGACGCCCTTTCCCGGCAGAGGGCTGAGGGACTGGGCCACCGATGTCCGGCACTTCATCATCGCGCGGTGGCTGGAGGGAGCCCTGGCGGTCGGCTTCTCTCAAGGAACGCCGTTCACCCTGGCCTGTGCGGAGGCCGGGTTGGTGAAGGCTGTCGCCATCGTTGCCGGTACCGACGAACTGGCCTTCCCGGGCCTGCGCGAGAGGCTCCATCCGGAAGTGGCAAAGCTGGTGGACCTCGTCGCCTCTGAGCCAGCCCGTGCCGAAGCCTTCTTCGCCGGGATGAGCGCGCAGATGATGTGGGACATGGTCATGCACATGAGCTCGGATGCCGACCGGGCCGTGTTCTCGCAGCCGCGCTTCGCCGCCGCGTACCGGCGGGCCCTGGACGAAGGCTTCGCGCAAGGCTCCGCCAGCTATGCGTGGGACACGATCCTGGCGAACCGCCGGTGGCCGTTCGACCCGGGGGCCATCGGCGTTCCCGTGGACCTCTGGTACGGCGGCCTCGACACGAGCCCCGTTCACTCTCCCGACTTCGGCGAGCTCCTGTCCCAGCGGATCCCCACGGCGAGCCACCGGCTTCTACCTCAGGCCGGCTCCGCGCTGCTGTGGACACACAGCGAGGACATTCTGGTGTCCCTGCTGGCCCGGAGCCGGAACCCCGAGGCTACTCCGCCCGCAGGGTGACAGCGGGAGGCACGCGGGTGGCCCGCCGTGCCGGCAGCCAGCTGGCGATCACCGCCACGCAGAGCAGCCCTACCACCACGGACGCGAAGGTGGCTGGGTCATGCGGGCGCACCCCGTAGAGCACGCTGTCCATGAGCCGGGTGAGCGCGAGCGCTCCCGCCAGGCCCAGCGCGACGCCCGCGCCCACCAGCCGCAGGCCTCCGCCCATCACCATGCGCAGCACATCCTGGGGCGTGGCGCCGAGCGCCAGCCGGACACCGATCTCCCGGCGCCGCTGGCTCACCGAGTACGCGAGCACTCCGTAGATGCCCACCGCGCCGAGCAACAGCCCCAGCGCCGCGAACAGGCCCATCAGTACGGCGAGCAGCCGCGGGCGCGCCACCACCTCGCTCATCTGATGCTCGAGCGTGGTGACGCGGGAGATGGTCTGGTTCGGGTCCACACTCCACACCGCCTTCTGCACGTCGGCCGCCACCCGCAGCGGATCTCCGCGGCCGCGCACCATCAGGTTCACCCCGCTGCGCGGGATCTGCAGCGTGTGCAGGTAAATCATCGGCTCGGCCGGCTCGGAGGGGCCCGCCTGCCGGGTGTCTCCCACCACGCCGACAATCGTCATGGGCGTGTCCCAGAGCGTGAGGGTCTGATCGATCGGGTCGCCCACCAGCCCGTAGCGGCGCACGAAGGCCTCGTTGACCACCACAACATACCGGGCGTTCTTTCCACCCCGGTCGTCATCGGTGAACTCGCGGCCGGACTTCACGGGGATGCGCAGGGTGCGGAAGTAATCGCGGCTGATGTGCAGCACGTTGGCGCGCACCAGCTCGTCGGGCTTCCCCGGCACGGTCAGGCGGAGCATCTCCACATCGGACTGGCCGGGCAGCGTCTTGGCGGCCCCAGCCGACTCCACGCCAGGGATGGCGCGCACCGCTTCGAGGAGCCGCAGGTAATACGCATGCCGGTCTTCATCGTGGGAGGAACTCATGCTGAAGCTGACGACGGCGATGCCCTTCGGATCGAACCCCATGTCGGTCGACATCAGATGCGAGAGGCTGCGGGCCGCGAGCCCCGCGCCGCTGGCAAGCACCACCGCGAGCGCGACCTCCGCCACCACCAGCCCGTTCCGCAGGCGCCGCCCACCTGCCGGCCCCTGGCCCGGAGAGGCGCCCTTGAGCAGCGGCTGCAGTGATGGCGCCCGCGCACGTATCGCGGGCACCAGCCCGAACAGCACGCCGGTGAGCGCGGAGAGGCCCAGGGTGAACGCCAGCACCGTGCCGTCCAGCTGCACCTCGCTCGCACGAGGCAGCTTCCCGGACGCCAGATGCACCAGCCCCTCGGCCCCGAGCACCGCGACGACGAGGCCCAACGCTCCTCCAGCGAGGGAAAGGAGCAGGCTCTCGGTGAGCAGCTGACGCGTGAGCCGCCCCGGTGAGGCCCCGAGCGCCGAGCGCACCGCGAGCTCCTGCTGGCGCACCATGCCGCGCGCCAGGAGCAGGTTGGCCAGGTTGGCGCACGCGATGAGCAGGATGAAGGCCACCGCGCCCAGCAGCACCAGCAGGCTCGTCTTCACCTCTCCCACCATCGACTCGTGCAGCGGCACCACGGTGGCGCCGCCGAAGCGGGCGTTGGAGTTGGGGTACTCGGTCTCGAGCGCCCGCGCCAGGCCGCCCAGCTCCGAGCGTGCCGAGTCCACCGTCACCCCCGACTTGAGCCGGCCCACGCCCATCATCCATCGCGACGCGCGCACCTGCCACGGCACCTCCTGCTGGGTGAGGAAGGCCACCGGCAGCCACGCCTCCACCGCGGGAGACGGGAAGTCGAAGCCCCGGGGCATGATGCCCACCACCGTGGCGGGCCTGCCATCCAACGTCAACGTGCGGCCTAGCACGTCCGGCGAGCCGCCGAAGCGCCGCTGCCACATGCCATGGCTGAGCACCACCACGTGGCCCTGGCCCGGCACCTGGTCCTGCTCCTCCAGCGCACGGCCGAGCTGAGGCGCGCGGCCGAGCGTCTGGAAAAAGCCGTCCGTCACGAAGGCGGACGACACGTGCTGCGGCTCGCCGTCACCCACCAGGTCCACGCCCGTGCGGCCCTCGGCGAAGAAGAAGGCGCCCGCGGCCTCCAGGGACTGTGACTGGGTGCGCCAGTCCTCGAAGTCCGGGACGGAGAAGTGCCCCTTGGGGTTCTCGGGCGCCTGCTGCCACAGCCGCACCAGGCGCTCGGGTTCGGGGTAGGGCAGGTCGCGCAGCAGCACCCCGCGCACCACGCCGAAGATGGCCGTGTTGGCGCCAATGCCCAGCGCCAGCGTCAGCACCGCCACCAGCGTGAAGCCCGGCGTCCGCAGCAGGCCGCGCACCCCGTACCGCACGTCCTGCACCAGCGCTCCCCACCACCTGGCACGGCCCATCGCTTGCTCCCTCTGACGGCTCTGCTCCACACACTGCTCCCGGTAGTGCGTCACGTCGCCAAAGCGCCGCAGCGCCTCCTCGCGTGCCGCCTCCGGCGCCATTCCGCTCTTCACGAGCCGCTCCACGCTCAGCTCCAGGTGGAAGCGCAGCTCCTCGTCCACGTCCTGCTCGAGCGCGGGTGGCCGCACCACCAGGCGCAGCAGGCGCCGGAACGGCCAGCGGTGCTCGGGCCGCGGGTAACCTTCAGCCATGACTCGCCGCGCCTCAGGCCGAGTGCAGAACGCGTGTGACGGCGTCCGCGTACGCCAGCCAGTGCTGCGTGCTGGCGCGCAGCTGCGCCCGGCCCGCGCTGGTCAGCCGGTAGAATTTGGCGCGCCGGTTGTTCTCCGACACGCCCCACTCGGACTCCAGCCAGCCGCGCCGCTCCAGCCGGTGCAGCGCTGGGTACAGCGCGCCTTCCTCGATCTTCAGTGCCTCGCCGCTGCGCATCCGGATGAGCTCGGCCACTCCGTAGCCATGCTGCGGGCCCCACGACAGGGCCTTGAGCATCAGCACGTCCAGCGTGCCCTGCATCAGCTCCAGCGACTCGTCACTCATCCACCGCTCCCCTTGGCATCTTAGGGGAGCGTGCCCCAGCTTCCCCTAAGCCGTCAAGGGGAGCGCCCCAGGCCGGCAGCGGCAGGCGGGGGGCCTGCGCGGAAACCCGCCACGGCGGCTGGCAGTGGTGGTAGGTCGAGGCCCATGTCCTCTCTGACCGCCATTGGCTTCGATGCTGACGACACGCTCTGGCAGAACGAGCACTTCTACCGGATGACCGAGGATCGGTTCACCGCGCTGCTGACCGAATACGCGGAGCCGTCCCACCTCTCGGCCCGGCTGCTGGAGGCCGAGAAGCGCAACCTCCGGTACTACGGGTTCGGCATCAAGGGCTTCACGCTCTCGATGATCGAGACGGCCATCGAAGTGACGGAGAACCGGGTCCCCGCGGCCGTCATCCGGCAGATCCTCGAGATGGGCCGGGAGATGCACAGCCATCCGGTGGAGACGCTGCCTCACGTCCGGGAGACGCTCGAGCACGTGGCGGGTGCTTACAAGATCATCCTGATCACCAAGGGAGACCTCTTCGATCAGGAGCGCAAGCTCGCGCAGTCCGGGCTCGGGGAGATGTTCGACGCGGTGGAGATCGTCAGCGACAAGACCTCTGCCACCTACGAGCGCATCTTCAACCGCTACGGCGATGGGGCAGGCCGGAGCATGATGGTGGGCAACTCCCTCAAGTCTGACGTGCTGCCGGCCATCCAGGCGGGGAGCTGGGGCGTCTACGTGCCGCACTCCATCACCTGGGCCTTCGAGCACGCCGAGGCCCCCGTGGCAGAGCCCCGGTTCCGGCAGATCAGCCACCTGGGCGAACTCGTCGAGCTGCTCAAGACGCTCGGCTGAGGCCAGGCTCGTCCGGAAGGTGGCCTCCCGGGCCGCCGTTCCCGTTTCCCGCCCCGTCACATCTTCGTCTCCCGCCCATCCATCGGGTTGGCGGATCCGGCGTGAGTTGGCTCCGCCTCCCCCGAACCGGAGACCGTGTGATGAAAAAGGAAGACGTCGTTCGCGCCTGGAAGGACCCTGCGTACCGTGCCAGCCTCTCCGCCGAGCAGCGGGAGGCGCTGCCCGACTGTCCCGCGGGCAGCCCCCTGGCCGAGCTTCACGAGGAGCAGCTCCACAGCATCGTCGGCGGCATGCAGCTCACGCCCCGCTACTCGTGTATCCGCAAGTACTGCCCTGAGGGCGACATCCTCTTCTGAGCCGGCCTCACCAGGTATCGACGATCCGGCGCTTGCCCGGACGGGACGGCTTCGGCACGGAGCGCAGGCCTCGAAGGACCCACGAGCGTGTCTCGGCGGGATCGATGACGGCGTCGATCTCGAGCAGGGAGGCCATGTTGAGCGCCTTGCCGCGCTCGTACGCCACCGCGACCATGGCCTGGAATGACTCCTCGCGGGTGACGGCATCCTCGATGGCCTCCAGCTCCTTGCGCATTGCCAGGCGCACGGCCCCTTCCAGGTTCATCCCGCCGAACTCGCCCGTGGGCCAGGAGATGGTGAAGAACGGCGAGTGGAAGTGGCCACCCGCCATCGCCTGCGCGCCGAGCCCGTAACCCTTGCGGAGCACGACGGTGAAGTAGGGCACCGAGAGGCTCGCGGCGGTGACGAAGATGCGTGAGACATGGCGCACCAGCGCGGTCTTCTCCGCCTGGGGGCCGACCATGAAGCCGGGCGTGTCGCAGAGCGAGACAATCGGCAGCCCGAAGGCATCGCAGAGCTGGAGGAAGCGCGTGGCCTTGTCGGCCGCATCCGCGTCGATGGCGCCGCCGAGGTGGAACGTGTCATTGGCCAACAGGCCGAACGGCTGACCTTCGATCCGGACGAGCGCGGTGACGAGGCTTCGCCCGAAGTCCCGACGCAGCTCCAGCACCGAGCCTTCATCGGCGATCGTCTCGATGATGGGCCGGATCTTGTACGCCCGGCGGCGGCGCTCGGGCAGGGCGTCGCGCAGCGAGGTCTGGTCCGCACAGGTCCACTTCGTCAGCGGCCCCTGGAAGTACGAGAGGTACTTCTTCGCCACCGCCACGGCTTCGGCCTCGTCGCGGACGCGCACGTCGACGACGCCGTTCTTGCTCTGGACATCGATCGGGCCCACTTCCTCGGGCTTGAACACGCCGAGCCCGCCGCCCTCAATCATCGCCGGGCCACCCATGCCGATCGTGCTGTCCTCGGCCGCGATGATCACATCACAGCACCCGAGGAGCGCGGCGTTGCCGGCGAAGCAGCGGCCCGAGGCGATGCCCACCAGGGGGACGAGGCCCGAGAGCGCCGCGAAGGCCAGGAAGCTCGGCGTGTCCAGTCCAGCCACGGTCTGCAGGTCGGTGTCATTGGGGCGGCCGCCTCCGCCCTCGGCGAAGAGCACGACGGGCACGCGCCACTCCCTGGCGAGCGCGAGCATGCGGTCGAGCTTCTTGTGCCCCATGGCGCCCTGGGTGCCCGCGAACACCGTGTAGTCGTAGGCGAGCACCATGGCGCGCGCCCGCTCCTCGCCGAAGTGGGCGCTGTTGACGGTGCCCATCCCACAGACGATGCCGTCAGCGGGGCTGATGCGGATGAGCGTGTCCAGGTCGTGGCGTTGGCGCTGCGCGGCGAGGGCCAGCGCTCCGTACTCGGAGAAGCTGTCGTGGTCGAGGAGGTCCACGATGTTCTCCCGGGCGGTGCGCTGGCCGGTCTTCCGCCGCTTCGCTACCGCCTCGGGGCGGCCTTCGTCCCTCGTCGCGGCCAGGCGCGCCCGAAGCTCGGCGAGCTCGGGGCGCACCGCGGGGGAAGGCGTATTCGAGTCGTTCTCAGGCTGTGTGCTCATGGGGCTGTGCGTCATCTTCCGCTGGCTTCGCCGAAGGCTCAGGTTTTTGGCCCAGCAGGCTTTTCTGATTGACCTGGAATGCCCCGGGTTCCCATTATCCCGCGCCTGAAGTTTCACTCCCCGAGAAACTGAGAACGAGATGAAAAAGCTTCTCCTGTGCGCAGTGGCGGTGGTGATGGCGGTGGGCTGTTCGAACGAGCCGGCTGGACAGGCAGGTGAGCCCGAGGGGTTCGCGATGCTGAAGCACGACGCGACCACGCTCGAGGCGACGTACCGCTCGGGTGGCGAGTCCGTCCGCGCGCTGGTGGCCGAAGTGGCCCCCAACATCGTGGAGGTCACGTACGACTTCGGCGATCCGGTCATCGGCTTCCGCATCGACTACAACCAGGGCACGGGCCAGTTCATGCCCAGTGGCAAGGCGCTGGACGCGGCGCAGGCCCGGCTGATTGATCCGCTGCTCGAGGAGATCTCCCGCGCGGTGCCGCAGGAGGACACGCAGCGCACGCGCATCGAGGACGTGGCGGTGCGCCAGACGAGCTTCCTGCAGATCGTCCCGGTGGGCGAGCTGCTCACGCCGTACCAGTACGTCTCCGAGCGCGGCTGGACGCACATCTCCTGCACCTGCGGCAACCAGTACATCGGCTCGGGTTACTACCGCCAGGCCGGCCGGGGCTGCGGCTGCACCGGTGGCAGCGGCCAGGGCTGCAAGGGCCGCTGCGGCCAGGGCTGCGGCATCACCAGCACGCCCGCGTGCGTGGGCACGACGGCGTACACGCAGGACTGCGCCAAGCACGACTACGGCCTGGGCAGCTTCTCGGCGGCCTCGGACGACTACTCGTTCGCGGGCAACAACTGCAGCTGCAGCGGGGTTGGCACCTGCTACTAGGAATGGCTCGCAAGGCGCTCGTCGCGCTCGCGCTGGTCGCGGGTGCGGCGCTGGGATGCAGCCGGGGCTCCAGTGAGTGTCCCGACGGGGCGCGGCTGCAAGGCCGCGCGCCTCCCGAGGGGTCGCTGCAGTGGTGCGCGAAGCCCGATGGCCAGAAGCACGGCCGCTGGGTGGAGTGGCACGCCAACGGCAAGGTGAAGACCGAGGGCGCCTACGTCGACGGCAAGATGGAAGGCCGCTGGGTGAGCTACTTCGACACCGGGGTGAAGCAGCTCGAGGGCGAGTACCGCGGCGGTCTCAAGCAGGGCCTGTGGACGCTGTACTACGAAGAGGGCCAGAAGAACCGCGAAGAGGTCCACGCCGCGGGCTCGCGCGAGGTGCAATGGACCGCGTGGCGCTCCGACGGGAAGAAGTGGGCTGAAGGGACGCTGGTCGAACACCGTGCGCAGGGCCCCTATTCAGAGTGGCACCAGAGCGGAACGCTGGCCGTGCAGGGCCACTACGCGAATGGCGAGAAGGCCGGTGAGTGGAAGTACTGGGAGAGCGACGGCAGGCCCTCCGCGAGCCCTCAGGGTGACTTCTCGAGGGACTGAGCCCGTGAGGGCCGCATCGCGCAGCGGGGAGCAGGCATGAGGCTCCACGGCCTCGTGCTGCTCCTGGGGGTGGCGGGCGCCTGTGGCGTGATGCCCGAGCCCGGTCCCGTGCCAGCGGTGGCGCGGCAAGCGGTGATTGGCGGAGTACCCGAGCCCGGCTCTCCGGCCGTGGGAGCCATCCT
>DASVVJ010000756.1:0-2671 GCA_036389955.1 Myxococcaceae bacterium | reverse complement strand
CATTTGCACGCGCTGAAAAATCCTGCCGCTCTAAATTACGTCCTAAATGGTTGCTAATCGGCTCCTGGCTGTGGCCCAAGCCATTGAAACTCCAGGGGATTTGATGTGCGCGCCGCGTCGAAACTTTCGTGGAGGCGCGTAGACAATCCAGGCACATCAGCGCTCCGCGGCGCTCCGCCGCGAGCCTTCTCAATCAGGAACATCTCCCATGCAAACCACCACGCTCCGCACGAGCAACGCGAACGCCCTCGTGCCCACGGCCGCCACCAGCGCCACTTCGAACCCCAACGCCATCCTCTCGCGGTACCAGCCCACGGGCGCCTCCGCGGCCACCGCGCGCCAGGACGGACTGTCCGCCGGCGTGGGCGCCTCGCAGCAGATGGCGCGCACGGACCTCTCCCGGCTCCAGCAGTACAAGGGTGCCTTCGAGGCCGCCGCCGCCAAGCACGGACTGCCCCCCGCGCTGCTGGCTGCCATCGCCAGCCGCGAGTCCCGCGCGGGCGCCGCGCTGGACAGCAACGGCCGCGGTGACGGCGGCAACGGCTTCGGGCTGATGCAGGTCGACTTCCGCTACCACAGCCCCCGCGGCGGCCCGTACAGCGCCCAGCACATTGATCAGGCGGCCGGCATCCTCAAGGGGATGCTCAACGAGGTGAAGGCCAAGCACCCGAGCTGGTCTCCCGAGCAGCAGCTGCGCGGCGCGGTGGCCGCGTACAACTCGGGCGTGAGCAACGTGCAGACGATCGCCGGTATGGATCGCGGCACCACGGGCAATGACTACTCTAACGACGTGTGGGCGCGGGCCCAGGCGCTGGCGCCGAGCTTCGGCGGCACGGGCGGCACCACGGGCCCGGTGACGCCGGGCACTCCGCCCCCGGCCACCGGCGCGGTGCTCAAGCAGGGCAGCTCGGGCCCCGAGGTGAAGCAGCTCCAGCAGACGCTCAACAAGCTGGGCTACAGCGTGGGCACGGCGGACGGCGTGTTCGGCCCGAACACGGAGGCGGCGGTGAAGAAGTTCCAGGCGGCCAAGGGCCTGGAGGCCGACGGCGTGGTGGGCCCGAAGACGCAGCAGGCGCTGGCGAAGGCCTCGGCCGGCGGCGACGGCTTCGAGCCCACGCCTGGGCAGTGGACGGCGGCGCCCTCGGTGGACGACGTGCTGAAGAATGGCAAGCAGCTGAAGCTGGGCATGCAGGGCCCGGCGGTGGCGCAGGTGCAGCAACTGCTGGGCCTCGAGGCGGACGGCAAGTTCGGCCCGGCCACCAAGGCCGCGGTGGATGCCTTCCAGAAGGCCAACAAGCTGACGCCCCCGCCCGGCCTGGAGGGCGTGGTGGGGAAGACGACGCTGGAGGCGCTGCGCAAGTCCGGCGGCAACACGGGTGTGGGCGGCATCTCCGCCCAGGGCCGTGAGCAGATGCGCAAGCTGCTCGAGTACGCCGAGGCGAACAACACCGGCGCCTCGCGTGGCCGGTGCTTCGAGTACGTGTGGAAGTACATGACGAGCAACGGCTCGGGGTTCGGGAAGATCCGCAACTACAACGACGCGGCGGACATGCCCAGCACCTACGCGCGCAACTTCGCTGAGTACATGAACTCCAATGGCAACGCGGAGCGCTGGGGCCTGCGCCGGCTGAACATCACCAACCCGTATGACGCGCCCAAGGGCGCCATCGTGGTGGTGGCGCCGGGCTCGCCGGGCACCGCGCACCCCACGGCGGGTGACATCGCCATCGCCGCGGGCAACGGGCGCTTCGTCAACGACGGCCCGAACATGGGCTACGGCGACCCGGCCAACTTCCTGCGCAACGGCGGCCGGGTGCTGGGCGTCTACGTGCCCATGTAGCCACTCATCGGGTGGGCACCGCTTGCCCAGGGGTCAGCGGTGCTCATCGGTTGAAGCTGGTCAAGCTGTGGAAAAAATCGAATTCGTGCAACCAGGCCCATTTTCTAACATCCAGGGGGGTAATGATTCCCTCCCAGCGCACGAACTCAGGCCAGTCAGGACAGGCCGCCGTGGAGGCGGCGCTGACCCTGCCGCTGGTGGTGTTCCTGGTGCTGGGCACCCTCCAGCTCTTCATGATGCTGCAGGGGCGCATCATGGCGGAGTACGCGGCGTTCCGCGCCACGCGGGCCGCCAGTGTGCGCCACGGTGACTGCACGGCGATGACGCACGCGGCCATCCTGGCGCTGTTGCCCAACATCAACAGCTTCCTGGGGCGTGGGTACAGTGGCACCCCCGGCGAGAAGCTGGGCGAGGCTTTCGCGCTGCGTCGTGACAACCGCTATGTGCCGGGCACTCAGGGCCACCAGGACGGCAATCACAGCGGCCCCATCGTGTGGATCATCCGTGACGGGGACCGGTTCCAGGGCCGCGAGGACTCGAACTTCGACGAGCCGCGCACCACGGTGATGAGGCAGGAGACGCGGCTGGTGTACTGGTTCGCGCTGCGCATTCCGTTCGCGGACTGGGTCATCAGCCGCATGGTGTTGGCGCACTGGGGGCTGAAGACCTACAACGCCCAGAACCCGTTGATGCTGACGCAGAAGGCCAACTGGCGGGAGATAGAGGATCCGGGGCTCGAGGACGCCATCTACCGCGAGCTGCTCGGCCGGGCCAACAGCGGTGAGTACGTCATCCCCATCCACGCGTCGGCCTCGCTGCGGATGATGACGC
>DASVVJ010000755.1:0-1784 GCA_036389955.1 Myxococcaceae bacterium | reverse complement strand
CTTGGACTACAGCGTCCCGGACCATGTGCACGTGATGGCGGGCGGGCGCATCGTCATGTCCGGCGGCAAGGAGCTGGCGCTGGAGCTGGAGAAGAAGGGCTACGCGTGGGTGGAGAAGCTGGGCCCGGCGGCGCAGCCAGGGCGGGAGGCGCGCCCGTGAGCGGGGGGCTCCAGCACTACCTGGACGTGGCTCAGCGCTTCCAGGCGGCTCGCGCGGCGGACACGCCCGTGTGGCTGCGGGCGCTGAGAGAGGAGGGCCTCGCGCAGCTCTCGCGCCAGGGCTTCCCCACCACTCGCCACGAGGACTGGAAGTACACGGACGTGGCGCCCATCGTCTCCCGGCCGTTCCACCCCGTGGTGGGCAGCCGCCAGGCGGAGCTGCGCGCCCGGGTGGAGCAGCTCGCCCTGCCAGGGCCGAGGCTCGTCTTCGTGGATGGGCAGCTCTCCTCGGAGCTCTCCTCGCTAGAGGGCCTGTACGAAGGCATCACGGTGAAGCCGCTGCGCCACGCCGTGCGCGAGGACTCCGAGGCGCTGGAGGCGGTGCTCGGTCAGCGGGCCCACGCGGAGGCACACCCCTTCATCGCGCTCAACGCAGCGCTGCTGGAGGAAGGGGCCTTCGTGAAGGTGCGCGCGGGCGCCGTGGCTCCCAGCCCCGTGCAGCTGCTCTTCCTGGTCTCGGGAGAGACTGAGGCCTCGGTGCTCTCCAGCCCCCGCATCGTCGTGGTGGCGGGGGCCAACAGCGAGTCGGCCCTGGTCGAGGTGTACACCGGGCTGGACGGGGGCGCCTCGTTCACCAACGCGGTGACGGAGGTGGTGCTCGGGGAGAATGCCCGGCTCCACCACTACAAGCTCCAGGCGGAGCCGGAAGGCGCTTTCCACCTGGCGAGCCTCCACGCCGAGCAGGCTCGGGACAGCCGGCTGGCCTCGCACGCCTTCGCGCTGGGCGCGGCGCTGGCACGCAACGAGGTGCGCTCGGTGTTCGCGGGCGAGGGCGGCGAGTGCGTGCTCAACGGACTGTACGTGGGGCGCGGCACGCAGCACCTGGACAACCGGACGGACCTGGACCATGCGGTGCCGCGCTGCACCAGCCGTGAGCTCTATAAAGGTGTGCTGGACGGCAAGGCGCGCGGCACCTTCCACGGGCGCGTGCTGGTGCGCGAGGACGCGCAGAACACGGACGCGAGCCAGACCAACCGCAACCTGCTGCTCTCGGAGGGGGCGCTGGTGGACACCCGCCCGCAGCTCGAGATTCTCGCGGACGACGTGAAGTGCGCGCACGGCGCGGCGGTGGGACGGCTGGATGAGCAGGCACTCTTCTACCTGCGCGCGCGAGGCATTCCCCAGTCGGAGGCGGAGCGGCTGCTCACCTACGCCTTCGCCAGCGAAGTGGTGGGCGCGGTGGCGCTGGAGCCGCTCCGGGCCCGGGTGGAGCAACTGTTGGCGAGCCGGTTGCCGGGCGGGGCCGGGCGGGAGGTGAAGGCATGAGCCAGGCAGGTTTCAACGTCGAGCGCATCCGCGCGGACTTCCCCATCCTCAGTCAGGAGGTACGGGGCCGGCGGCTGGTGTACCTGGACAGCGCCGCGTCCGCGCAGAAGCCGCGGGCGGTCATCGACGCCATCACCCACTTCTACACGCACGACAACGCGAACGTGCACCGCGGGGTGCACTTCCTCTCCGAGCGCTCCACGGCGGCCTTCGAGGGTGCAAGGGAGAAGGTCCGCCGCTTCCTCCACGCCAAGGACGTGAAGGAGATCGTCTTCGTGCGCGGCACCACCGAGGCCATC
>DASVVJ010000754.1:0-7852 GCA_036389955.1 Myxococcaceae bacterium | reverse complement strand
TCGGGGCAGGTGTGGCACGGAGTCCCGGGGTCTGTGCCTTGTTGGTCGCCGGCCTGTACTCGAGGTGCCAGGGCTCGACGGCGATGGGACGGGTGAAGGCGAAGCGGCCGGCGTTCTTCGAGAGCCACGCGTCCACGCTCGGGTTGGTGTTGACCGTCTCCACATCCACCGCGGTGCCGCCCTGGTGGTTGCTGTGCCCAGGCTTCGCGACGGGCGTCGGCCGCGTGCCGGCAAGGTGCTCAGCGTATAGGCGCTCCTGCTCCTCCATGGAGCGGAAGGAGGAGTTCACCTTCAGCGTCACGCCCTCAGCCCGCGCCGCAGCGTGCATGCGGTTGAAGGCCTCGGCCGCGTCCTTGCGCATCCACCCACCGGGAATGGGCGCGAGTTCAATCGGCGTGGACTTGCCCGCCACGTAGCCCAGGGCCTTGCGAGAGGTGAGGAGCATGAGGAGCACCAGCGCGGCGCCGGCGGCCAGGCCGAGCTGGGCGCGGCGTGAGAGCTTCACCGCTTCACCCCGGCCACTCGCGGGGTGGCGGTACCTTCCACCACGGAGAGCCGACGCTGAACGTCGGCCAGCTGCTCGCGCGTGTCCTTCATCTCGTCACGCACGGTGTCGCGCACCGCCTCGGCGATGAACTCCCGGAGCTTCGGCGCGGCGAGCTTCCACAGCCCCTGGAGGTTGGTGCCCGCGTTCTTCGTCAGCCGCCAGACGATGAGGAGGCCGCCCACCACGGCGCCGATGAAGGCGCCCACCAGGTGCACAACGTCGTTGAGGTTCGGTTCCATGAGGGGCTCCAGTTCAGGCAGCGCGCGTCGCGCGGTAGAGGTTGAAGAGCACCACGCCCACCGCAAGCGCCACCACACCACCGGTGGCGAGCGTCAGGGACGTGGGCCACAGAGAGGGGGAGGTGACAGTCTTCGCCGTCTCCTGCACGGCGTACTTCACCCCCTCGTAGAGGCTCGGGTTGTAGAGGCCGGAGGCGTACACCTTCAGCGCGCTGGCCATGTCGCCGCCGATGCGTAGCCAGAAGTTCACCGGGTAGGCCTTCGGTCCGGTGGGCGAGGGTTCCTCGCCCTTGATGGCCCATCCCTTCCACGCAGTGCTCCAGGTGGTGAAGCGCTTGCGCTCCTGCTCAATGGCTTTGAGCGCCGCGCGCTGAGCATCGGTGAGGAACCACTCCTCTCGCACCGTGGCCGCGTAGGCTTCGGCCGCCTCGAGCTGGCGGCGCAGGCCCGCCTCGGCGGCCTCCATCGCTGAACGCTCCTGAGGAGTGGCGGGGGCCATGGCTACGGAATGCCCCACAGCTCGAGCACCACACCCTCTTCGGTGCTGATGGACTCGTTTACGTCCACGTAGACGCTCACATCGGACGGCCAGCGGCGGCCGTCGATGGTGGTGTACTCGAGCGAGGCTGCGAAGAGCCCCTCGCCGATGATGATCGACCCAGAGCGTGAGGCGCCGTTGCTGAAAAACTCATTGGTGAAGCCGCAGGGGATGACCTCGGTTGCACCGAGGCCCGTGCGGTTGATGAGCCGCATGTACGCTTTGATCGACTCCGTGTTGGTGATGGCGTTCCCAGCTGATGCGGCGACGATGGCGCTCACCTGGCTGAAGCGGCTCACATCGTAGACCTTCGGGTCTCCTGAGCCCGTGCCACCCACGTAGTAGCTGCCGGCCGCAATGGTCGGCGGGAGCGTGCGCGCTCCAAGGCGGACTGCACGTCCATCGCCACGGGGCGGGCCGATGATGTCCGTTGCGTGCTCGGCCAGGTGCACAAGCCACGTGCTTGCGGCGGGGGCGTTGGACACCTCGAGCCGAGTGAAGGGCTCCAGGTAGAGGGGCCGCTCCTCCGTGAGGTAGATGTACTGGTCCGCCTCTCCTTGCGTCTTCACCACCACGGTGACGGGGAAGTAGGCGTCCTGGACGGGCTGCAGCATGAAGCCGCGCGCCTGGCCGTACACGTCGAAGGTGCCAGAGGTGCTGGCTTTCTGCTCTTCAATCTTCATGGGTGTGCCTCAGAGGGGCAGGGGGTGGCTAGAAGAGCTTCTTGATGTCGTTGAACACCTTGATGCCGGTGCCGATGACCTTGCCGACCGAGCCGATGGTTTTGGCCACCTTGCTGCCAGAGCTGCTGCTGCCCGACGACTTCGCGCCGTCGTTGTAGCCAGGGACGATGGGAAAGGGGACCGGGCCGTTGGAGGTGGCCTGCTGGCCCGCGGCGACAGTCTTCTGGTGAGAAACGATGGCGAAGGCGGCAACCGCCAACGCGCCGACGCCGAGGATGAGAAGGGTTTGATTGTTCATGGGGCGAGTGCCCGTGCCTTTCAGAAGATCTTGCCCAGCAGCTTCACTCCAGAGGCGATGGGCTTGACGATGGCCTTGTTGACGATGGACTTGGAGGACGTGGGGTCGAACTGCTTGACGACGTCTCGCACGGCGCGTTCTGCCTTCTGCCCAGCGACCAGCTTGATGAGGGCACTGGCCCCCTCACCGGCGACCTTCGCGGCCACAGCTGGAGCGATGCCGACGACGGCCGCGGCGCCGACGGTGACAGACACCTGCTTTTGGACTGGCGTCGGCAGCCCCAGCTTTGCGAGGGTCTGCTCCGCTGCCTTGGCGGTGAGGGTGCCCACCGCGGTGAGCGGGTTGACGCGTGCGAGGTCCCCCGCGCCCTGCCCGGCAATCTTCTCGGTGAGGTTGCCGACCAGGTTGTTGACCTTGATGCCAGCGACGATGGTTCCGCCCACCGAGCCGCCGAGGTTCTTCGCCAAATCCCCTGCATCGACAGGGAGCATCGCCTTGAGGGGCGGTGTGGTGCCGGCCACGGGGACGGCCTTGTCCATCCGTAGGCCCGCGCCGTTGGCCGCCTGGGGGTCGTTGGGCGGCGCGGCCTTGTCCACCGTCGTCGCGGGAGGCGGTGTCTCGTCTCGGGTGAGGATGTAGAGCAGGCCAGCTGCAGCAACGCCGCCCAATGCGATGAGTGGTTTCACGGGAGCCTCGGAGCGCACTCACCGGCACGGGCCGGTGAGGGCATGGCAGGGGTGGTGCCTTTAGGTGAGAGCCGCCTTCACCTGGGCGTAGATGGGGGAGCCGTTCTTCGCGAAGCCGCGCACGTCCTGCACGGCGCCGGGCACCGCCAGCGCCACGTTCTGGATGACGTCCTCCGCCAGCTTCTCTTCGCCCTTGGCCCTGTGCTCCGCGATGCGCGCCATCGCCAGCTCGCGCACCGAGTCGGGGATGTAGGGCTCGGCCTTGCTGCCGTCGCCCACGCCGGCCACCAGGCCGGGGTAGCGCTGGAACTCCTTGTCGTCGGCGTCGAAGAGAGCGAACGGCAGGTACGGATAGTCCTTCGCCTTGAGATCCGGAATGTCGAACACCGCGCCGAGGCTCACCGCCTTCAGCGGCTTGTTCCGGCCCTTGGCTCCCGCGGCATCCTCCAGGTCCTCGCGAATCTCATCGTCACCCGGGACGGGGGCGATGAGAGCGCGCAGCTGCACGGTGCCCACGGTCTGCGTGTCCTGGTAGAGGCTGAACTCCCCGGTGGGCAGGTCCATCCACTCCTGGTCCGGCGTCCACATGAGCAGCGGCGTCTCATAGTCGCTCGGGTCCGCCTCGCTGGGAATGTTGGGGATGGCGAGCTTCGTGGCGATGTACCAGTTGTAGGCGCTGAACTTCTCGTACAGCGGCTCCTGGTCGACGGCCACGGTCACGTCCGTGAGCTGCGTCGAGGCGCCCGCGGCCGAGATTTCCGCCACGTACTCGGGGCGGCCCACCGGCAGCAGCGCGCGCTTGCTGGTGTCGTTGCGCTCCACGTACTCGGGCAGGTACGTCCACCGGTCGTACGGCCCGCTCATGTCCAGCGGGATGATCTCCACGTTGACGGCGCCGCTCACCGTGACGCCCGTGGGAAGGGTGTCCGTCTCGCGCTTCAGCTCCAGGGCCATGGTGGCCGCCTGGGTGCGGCCCACGCCGAACACCTTGCGCATCTTCGCGTTGTGCCAGATGCGCGAGGTGGGCAGGAACACCCAGAGGACGCAGCTGGTGGTGCCGCCGTTGGTGAGCGTCGCGCCGAGTCCGGCTGTGCTGGTGTAGCCCTCCCAGTCCTGGCCCACGTAGAAGCGGCTGACCCGCTGCAGCTTGTTGAGAGGCAGCGCGTTGTAGGGGCGGCGGCGGCCGTTCTTCCCGTAGCTCAGCGTGGCCTTGTAGCCCGCCAGCATGCTCTGTTTCTGGGTCGCGCTCAGGGTGACGTTGCTTCCCGAGGCGTTGGCGAGGAGGAAGGTGAACTTGCAGTACACGCCAGCCATGCTCTTTCCCTTCTCCAGGATGAGCTTGCCGCGCTCGAACTGCTTCACCGCTCCAACCGACTCGAGGGAGATGGTTCCGAGGCTCTTCATGTGGTGTGTGTCCTTGCTGGGGGCTGGGCCCGGCGCCCCTCCAAGCGCCGGGCCGTAGGTGTGGGACGGCTCAGGCCACCATCGCGTGGATGGCGGGGGAGAACTTCTTCATGGCCGCCAGGGTGGCCAGGGTGGCCGCAACAGCGCAGCCGACGATGATCGCGGTCTTCATGGTGTGGGGTTTCCTCAGGTGTCGCGCCAGTGGCAGTACTCCCCGCGGGGCAGGCGCTCGACGGCCGCCGCGAAGTCTCGGCCCGCCACATCGGCGAGCGCGTCAAGGTCCTCAGGCTCCGTCTGGAGGCCCGAGTTGATGTGCGTGGCCTGGCTGCGGAAGGTCAGGGGAATCCGCTTGGCCCGCTGGCTCACCGCGCACATGGGCACGCCCTGGTGCCGGCTGTTCAGCGCGGCGGCGTTCATCGTCTTGAGGCAGTACTCGGCCCAGCTGCCGAACTCCTCGAGGAAGAGCACCAGGTCACCCTCCTCGAGCGCCAGCTGCACCACCTTCTCGAAGGTGCGGCCCCAGGACTCGGGGTCGGCGCGAGAGGGGACAACGGCAGCGTTGAGCCGCGGCTCCTTGAGCAGCCTCGGGTTCGCCAGCACCTGCCATGCCTCGTAGCGCTGCGTGAGCGTCCCGAGGATGACCTCCGGTGACCTGCGTCCATGGACGCTCCACTCGTCGTGAGGATCGAGAGCCAGCACACGCTGCCGGCCGCGCCTGAAGCACCGGTCCGCAAGGCCCTTCGCGCGTGTGGACTTCCGCGTCTTCCTCTTGCCGAGGTAGAGGGCTATGTCCTCGGACCCGAGCGAGGCCGGCTCGGGCGCCATGTGGTAGCTGCGCATGCGCTCCGCGCGCTCCTCCTGGGCCCGGACAGCCGCCTTCGCGGCCTTCTCGTCCTTCAGAAGCTTCACCGGCGCGAGCCGGCCGGACGTGGCCCGCCTCATGCGCTGGCCACGGGGGACGGCGGGGTTGCGGTGCCGGCGCCGATGGCAGTGGCGGTCGCCTGGTGGTGCTGCTGCTCGAGCCGCTTCATCGCGAACTCGGCCAGCACCAGTGTGGCAATGCTCACGGCGGTGACGGCGAGGTTCCCAACGGGGGAGAGCAGCACGTCAGGGGCGTAGAGAGCAACGACGGGCGCCAGAGCCTTCGACAGCTCCTGGCTCGGAACGAAGGGCGCGCCAGTCGGGCCTGGCCGTGCTGCGGTGAGGTCCACGCCGAGCATGCTCACGCCCAGGCTCAGGGCGGTCACCACACCGTCCGCAATGGGCCGGGCCTTCTCTGTTGCCTCATCGGTCGGCCACCCTGGGGGCGGCTGGCGCGCTGAGCTGGCGGAGCTCAGCTCCGGGGCCTGAGCGAGCGGCTCGGGTGCACTCGTCGCCTCGTCCGCCGTCATCCTGAGGCGCTGCAGCGTCCGCTCGATTTCCTCGGTGCTTCCTTCGCTCAGCACCCGCTCCAATTCGCGGTTGACGGCCTGGCGGGCCGTCTTCCGGCGCTGCTGTTCCTCAGAGAGGGGAGCGCGCGTGCGCTTCCTCCTGGGCCGCTCCTGCGCCTCAGGCGCCGGCGTGGGCTGCTGTTGCACCGGGTTCTCGAGCGAGTCCATGGGGCGTGTGCCTCAGTGGGGAGCGGGATGGGCTGGCCTACTTCTTCTCGGCGGGCGTGGTGGCTGGGGCCGTGGTGGGCGCCGGCGCGGTGGCGGCCCGGAGCGTCTCCAACTCCGTGCGCAGCCGCTCCACCTCTGCCTCCCTCGCGGCCTCTCTCTCTGCCTCGGCCTTCGCCGCGGCCAGCTCTTCGAGCTGGCGCTTCTCCGCCCTGAGGCGCTCGGCCTCGAGCTTCTTCTGCTGCTCGTTGTGGAACCGCTCCCGGTGCGTCTCGGCCATGGCGTGTCTCCGTCGTCAAGTGGTGGCCGCCAGGGAGAGGCGCCTGCCTGGTATGGGGCCCTGGTGGCGCCCCCTCTCGGTGAGGTGGGCGAGCGGTACCGTCCAAGCAGGCAGTGGTGAGGAGGGGCACCGTGGCGCCTCTCCCCAGCGGCCGAAGCGAGCACAGTGGTCTCACGTCCAGCCGACGATTGGAGCTAGGAGGAATTGGGGTTCTTCAGGGTTTTTGCTGAGGCGCCACGTACCCTTGGGGGTACTGGGAAGCCCCTGCCGGGGCGCGGGTACAATCGCCTGCATGCCCTGCAACACACCCCGCTGGCTGTCCCTCAAAGAGGCCACGCGCAGAACACGGATGAGTGAGGACACCCTTCGCGCATACGCCCAGGAAGGGAGCATCCACGCCCACCGTGCAGCTGGTGGGCGTGCCCAATGGATCATTGAGGTGACGCCAGCTGGCTTCCCTGCGGACGCGCCTGAGGAGGGCTGTGACTGTCTCAGCCCCCGTCTGCACAGGCCCGAGGACTCAGGGCTCGATCGATGAGTCGCGGCGTGGTGGTGCCAGCATGGGCCGGTAACACTTGCCCTCGTGCTCATAGAGGCGACCGCAAGGTGGCGTCTTGCTCGTCTCCGTCCAGCACGCGCCGTTGATGGCGTACTCGGCCATCTCACCGTCGCACGGTGGCCGCTTCCAGCCCTTCTCAGGCTTCGCCGGCACCTTGTAGTGCACCAGCACCTCCGAGGCCTCGGCGGCGAGGAACGCCGGCGCTGGGCCGTCAGCCCGCTGCAGCTGCACCAGCACCACGGGCGCGCGCTGAGGTGGCAGCACCTCGTAGAGCGCCTCCAGTGCCAGGGCCACCGCCAGGAGCGAGCCCAGCACCACGAAGAGCACCTTGCGCTGCCGCGCCTCTCTCAGCTCGGAGGAGTGCCAACCGGAGTTCCTGCATGCCATGTCTCTTCCCCTCTGCTCCCCGCTGGGAGTCTACCGCATGGTCCGTGCGTTCCTCACCTGAGGCGGCCACCACCCGCTGAGGCATCCAGGACCCCAACAGCCGCCTCAGCCCCTCAGCCTGCGCCGCACACTGCTCACCGTGGGTAATCGCTGGCTGCCTCACCTGCGCCTCGTCCGCCGTCATCTTCACCAGCTTGCCCGTCCAGTCCGGGTGGGTGGGGAGCCGGGCAGGGGGGAGGAAGCCCTTGCTGCACCTCACGCGCCGCATCCGCCTCGGGGCCATCAGTGGAAGCTGGCTCTCCTTCACCACCTCGCCCTCCAGCGTCGGTCCGGCGTGCCCCTTCTCCATCTTCGTCACGTAGGAGGCCACATCGTCCTTGCTGCTCGCGTGCCCGAGGAAGGCGAGGCCTCCCCAGCCCACGTGGGCCGCCAAGTCCCGGAACCAGCGCGGGCCTCGCTTCGCTGCCACGTCCGCAGCCGTCGGCGGCCGGGCCCGGAGCAGCTGCGCCAGCTCGCGGCTGTGGATGATGACATTCATGTGAGGCCGCCCGGAGCGGTGCGCCTCAACCGTGGTGACGAAGTCGAACCGCCCCAGGGGCGGCACCTTCCCCTCGACCCAGCCGCGGCTGAGGTACT
>DASVVJ010000753.1:0-4253 GCA_036389955.1 Myxococcaceae bacterium | reverse complement strand
ATGACGTCGTCATCCTCGTCTCCGCTGCCGGTGAAGGTGAGCGGCGCGCCATAGTGAATCTCCAGCGGCGCGGGCAGCGGCAGCGGCAGCAGGTAGGGGGTGACGGGGATGTACGGCACCCCCACCAGCCGCCCCAGCCGGTACAGGTTGGCGATGGTGGGCAGCGCCGTGCCGCCGCCCAGGAAGGCGAAGGGGACGATGGGCGTGCGCGTCTGCAGCGCCAGGCGCATGAAGCCGGTGCCGAAGTCCACCAGCGAGTAGCGCTCGCTGTAGAGCTTGGCGGTGCCCCGCGCGCCCTCGGGGAACACCATGAGCAGCCGGTCATCCTCGAGCAGCCGCAGCGCGTGCTCGGGCAGCCCGGTGAACTGGCCGGTACGGCTCGTCCACAGCGAGGCCACCGGGAAACGGTTGATGAACTTCTCGGCCATGCCCTGCGCCAGCCTGGGCGGGTTCATCTCCAGGAACATGGAGGTGATGACCATGGCGCCATCAATGGCGTAGCCCCCGGAGTGGTTGCCCACCAGCATGCCCCGCCCGCGCGGCGGCACGTGCTCCAGGCCGTAGCACTTCACCCGGAAGTAGTTCCGGTAGAGCACGGCGAACACCGAGGCCGCCATGGCGATGTGCTTCTTGGAGATGCCATAAGGATCCACGCCGAACTCGTTGAACGGCAGTTCCAGCCGGTCCGCCCGCTCCATCATGGATTCGTCGCGCGCCACGGTGGCCACCGTAGCACCGCACCTGCCGGGTTGGCGCCCGTCTTTCCTGCTCATGTCCACCCGTGGGCTGGCTACAGTGGCCGCCGGAGGGGACACCCCATGAGCGACACGTTTACGCCCGAGGTGGGCACGATTGGCTGGTTCGATCTCACCGTCCATGACGCCGAGAAGGTGAGGGACTTCTACAAGGAGGTGGTGGGCTGGAAGGTGGGCGCCATCGACATGGGCGGCTACCAGGACTTCACGATGAGCACCGCCGAGACGGACAAGATGGTGGCGGGCGTCTGTCACGCCCGGGGCTCCAACGCGGCGCTGCCTGCCGTGTGGCTCATCTACATCACCGTGGCGGACGTGGACCGCAGTGCCGAGCAGGTGGTGCGCATGGGCGGGAAGATCCGCATTCCTCCGAAGGCCATGGGTGGCGGCCGCTTCTGCCTCATCGAGGATCCCGCCGGAGCCGTGTCGGCCCTGTTCCAGCCGCCTCCCGCCAAGGCCCCCAGCACCTGACGGGCAGCTCCCTCCTTCGAGGAGCGGCCAGCCGGACGGGCTCTCACGCTGTGCATGCCTGCTCGCCAGGTTCCGGGTCACGGGCGGAAAGGGGACCGGTGGCTACCATTCCCTCATGGTGGGGCCAGGCGTAGAGACGACTGGGGAGAGCATCCGGCTGAGCGACTTCATCCAGGAGCGCCAGCCCCTCATCATGGCCGAGTGGGAGCGCCGGGCCCGGGCCCTGCCCGCCGCCGAGCACCTGCGCCAGGCGGCCCTGCGGGACCACATTCCCCAGTTGCTGGAGCGCATCGCCCGTGTCGTGGAGGGCATCTACACCGGCCGGCAGGAGTCGCTGCTCGAGCTGCCAGACAGGCATGCGCTGGAGCGGTTGGAAGAGGGCTATGCGCTGCGCACGGTCGCCGAGGAGCTGAGCGCCCTGCGAGACGTCATCCTGGAGCTGTGGGAGCAGGAGGTGGCTGGAGCCATCTCCGTGCGTGAGGTGCGCCTGCTGGACCAGGCCATCGATGAGGCCATCGCTGCCTCGGCGGCCCGGTTCGCCGAGGCTCGGGAGCGGACGCTGCGCGCTCTCGATCGCGTCTCCTCCGCCGCGCTCGGAACGGGGGACCTGAGCACCTTTCTGCCCCAGCTGATGACCGTGCTGCTGGAGACGGTCGCCGCGGTGGACTCGGTGGCGATCCTCCTGCGGGACGAGGAGGACAATCTGCGCGTCCAGGCCGCCATCGGGTTTCATGAGGAGGTGCTTCAGGGCTACTCCGTGAAGGTGGGCGAGAGCTTCGCGGGAACGGTGGCCGCCCAGCACCAGCCCCTGCTGCTGCGTGACGCGGCCGTGGCGCCGCTGGGCCGGGGGCCCGCCCTGCGCAACCTGGGCATCCATGCTCTTTATGGCGTGCCGCTCGTCCACGAGGAGCGGGTGATCGGCGTGGCCCACATGGGCTCTCGCACGGCGTATGACTTCTCGGACGACGATCAGCAGCTACTTCGCACCATGGCGCAGCGAGCCACCTCGCTCATTGTCCAGGCCCAGCTCACCGAGCGGGTGCGCAGCAGCGAGGCACGGCTGCAGGCCATCGTCGACCACGCCCCGGCCGCCATCTACGTGAAGGACGAGCAGGGCCGCTACCTCGTCGTCAACCGCCACCTGGAGGCACTGCAGCGCCGCCCGCGCGAGGAGCTGCTCGGAAAGACCGACGAGCAGCTCTGGCCCGGGGATGCCGCGCGCCGCTTCCGTGCCGTGGATCAGCAGGTGCTCGAGGGCGGGGACTCCGTCACCGCCGAGGAGTTCGTCCCCCAGGAAGATGGCACCCACATCTACCTGTCCGTGAAGTTCCTCCTGCCGGAGGGAAGCGGCCGGCCGGGCATGCTGTGCGGCATCTCCACCGACATCACCGATCGCAAGCAGGTGGAAGAGGCGCTGCTCGAGACGAGCCAGCGGATGAAGGCCATTCTCGACACGGCGGTGGACAGCATGATCACCATCGACGAGCGCGGCACGATGCTGGGCGCCAACACCGCCACCACGCGCATCTTCGGCTACACGCTGGAGGAGCTGCTCGGGCGCAACGTGAGCATGCTGATGCCCGAGCCGTACCACCGCGAGCACGACGGGTACATGCGCAACTACCTGCGCACCGGTGTGCGGAAGATCATCGGCAGTGGCCGGGAGGTGCTGGGCCGGCGCAAGGACGGCAGCGTCTTCCCCATGGAGCTGGCCGTCAGCGAGACGGTGCTGCCCCGCGGGCGGCTCTTCACGGGCATCGTCCGGGACATCAGCCAGCGCAAGGAGGCCGAGATGGCGCAGGCGGTGCTCCTGGAGGCGGGCACGGTGCTCGCGCAGTCGCTGGATCTGGACACCACGTTGAAGAACATCGCCTCGCTGGCGGTGAAGCACCTGGCCGACTACGTCATCGTGGATCTGCTGGGCGAGGACGGGCAGTTCCACCGGCTGGTCGCCATGGCCCGGGATCCGGCCGTGATGGAGACGCTCCGCAAGTCGATGGCGTACCCGCCGCGTTTGGACTCCGAGAGCCCGTTGATCCGCGCCTTCACGATGGGCACTGCATTGGTGCAGGACATCACGCCCCAGTGGCTGGATGCGGCGGCCCGGGACGCGGAGCACCGGAGGGTGCTGGAGGAGCTGGCCCCGCGCTCGGCGGCCATCGTTCCGCTGGTTGCCCAGGGCCGGAAGGTGGGGTTGATCAACCTGGTGCTGAGGCAGGGCAGAGGCCCTTTTACTCCGTCGCTGGTGGCGGTGGCCCAGGGCCTGGCGGACCGGGCGGCGGTGGCCATCGAGAACGCTCGGCTCTACCAGGAGGCCCGCGACGCGGTGCGTGTGCGCGAGGACGTGGTGGCCATCGTCAGCCACGATCTGCGCAACCCCTTGAACGCCATCTCCCTGTCGGCGGCGACGCTCATCAAGCGCGAGGGACTGGATGCGCGCACGGCGAAGGCGGCCACCCGCATCTTCTCGGCGGCGGACCGGGCCCAGCGCCTCATCCACGATCTGCTGGACTTCACGCAGGCGCGGGTGGGCGGCATTCCCATCAGCCCGAGGACGATGGACCTGGGGGAGCTGGCGCGGCAGGCGGTGGAGGAGATCCGCTCCGCATACCCCGAGCGGGACATCGTCCTGCGGGTGGAAGGGCCGTGCCCGGTGGAGGGAGACCCGGATCGGCTGGCACAGGTGATGGCCAACCTGCTGGGCAACGCGGTGCAACACAGCCCGGAGGAGACGCCAGTGACGGTGGTCACGCGCCGGGAGGGGGAAGAGGGGCTCTTCGAGGTGCACAACCAGGGAGCCCCGATTCCCTCCGAGGTGCTGCCCACGCTGTTCGAGCCCTTTCAGCGGGGGCGCGAGGCGGGCACGGGGGCCGGGGGCAGCCTGGGGCTGGGGCTCTTCATCACCCGGCAGATCGCCCAGGCGCACGGTGGACGCATCGAGGTCCACTCCACGCAAGGGGACGGGACGCGCTTTACGGTCCGGTTGCCCCGTCGTCCCAGGAGTTAGTGTGCGGGCGCGTCTCCAGG
>DASVVJ010000752.1:0-4736 GCA_036389955.1 Myxococcaceae bacterium | reverse complement strand
CCAACCCACCCCCAGCGCGGAGGTGCTGCTGGCCAGCAGCGGCGCCTCTTCCGGCGGCTTGTTACTACAGCCCATGGCAATACATACCAGGCCCCATAGCAGGGCCCTGCTCACTCCCATTGCTTGCATGACAACTCCATCAGGTAGGTTGGGACGAAGGCTGCAGTGGCCTCTCCCGGAGGAGATGGCCACTGTCTATGACAGCTCCGGCTGGATGGAGGCTGTCGATGGCCCTCACCCTTGTCTGCCTTCGGGAGGCACAGTGCTTTATCTCAAGCGAATGCCGCAAGCTTTTTTGTCGGATAACCAGCGCATTTTGACTGCATGGGCCTTGCAGCCACCGCCCGCTTTCACGGCCGCTGGTTGTCTTTGGGCATGACATATCCTTCAGGGCAGGGGCTGTTTTTACCCCTCCTGCGGTGCTGGCTCATTTCCGGGCAGAGGTCGTGGTGCTCCCCGGTTCAACGGGGGAGCCCCCTGGGTGAAAAACGATGCAAAAAAATCCCTGAAGGCCCTGGGCTTACCCGCCCGTGAGGAGCCCGGGAACATTCACTGTCACGGGGAGTGCGACCGAGCGGCAGACCGCCAGTAATCCCTCACAGGTACGCTCCCAGCCACGCGCGCGGGCGTAAGCGGGGCCTTCGCGGCGTACCCGGGCCGCGAAAGCCGTGTCGTTGGCGGCCCGTGCCAGCGCCAGCGCCATGTCCGCGCAGTCCAGCGGATCGCAGAGAATCCCCAGCTCTCCCACCACCTCCGGGAGGGCGCCCGCGCGAGCGGCCACCACGGGCCTGCCCGCAGCCAGCGCTTCCAGGGCCGGCAGGCCAAATCCCTCGCAAAGCCCCACCGCCACCACCGCATCCGCGCCCGAGATGAGGACGGGCAGCTGCTCCGCGGCCACATAGCCCAGCAGCCTCACGCGAGCGCCGAGCCCGAGCCGCTGAATCTCTGCGTGGATGAGCTTCTCGGCCCCCCAGTCCGCGCCCACCAGCACTAGCAGGTGGCTGTCCCGCGCTGCAGAGGCGTCAAAGGCCCTCAGCAGCCGCAAGTGGTTCTTCCCGGGGTGCTCCAGGCGCGACGGGTAGAGGAAATAGGGCGCCTCCAGGCCCAACCGGGCGCGGGTCTCCTGGAGATGCCCCTCCTCCGTGGGCGCGAAGCGCTCGGTATCCACGCCATTGGCAACCATGTGGATGCCCTCGATCGGGCGGCCCAGCACGCGCGCCACATCCGCGCGCGTTGCATGGCTGACGGCCACCAGGCCCTCGATTGCGGCGAAAGCCTTGGGCAGCAGGTATTGGACGTAGCGGGTCCGCAGCCCGTCATATTTCCTGACGACGTTGAACTGGGCCAGGTCGTGGATGACACCCACCGTGGGCAGGCCGGGGCGCAGCGCCGCGCGGCGGTTGGCCGCCGGGAGCAGCAACACGTCCGCTCCCTCCGCTCGCGCGCGGGCTCCGGCACGCGCCAGGTACCACGAGGCCCCCAGGGCCGGGCGGTCCACGAAGGCGGGAAGCGTCGCGCGCTCGGTGTTTCCGAGGACGTCGGCGTAGGCCTCGAAGTCTCTCGCGGTGCCAAGGGCCACCAGGCTGTCCCCGGCTCCGGACAGCCCCCGCTCCAGCAGTGGCAGCAGCGCGCGTGTATACGTGCCCAGGCCAGAGCGCCCCCAGTCCGTGCCCCCCAACGTAATGGCCAGCCTCACGCCGCCACCTCGCCAGGACGGGTGGCGCGCACCACGCGGGCAGGAGCTCCCACGGCCACGCTGGCGGGCGGAATCTCTCCGCGCACCACACTGGCGGCGCCGACGAGGCTGCCATCTCCTATCCGGGAGCCCGCGAGAACCGTGACACCATTGGCCAGGAATACCCCCCGGCCAACGCGGGTGCCCGCGCCATTCTGGAGTGTCACGCCATGCAGCACGGTGCAGGCCGGCCCCAGCTCCACGCCCTCGCCGATGATGATGTTGAAAGGGTGGGGCAGGCGCAGCCCCGGGCCAATGGCATCGCTCCACACGTCGATGTGAAAGCCCAGCCGTAACAGGGTGGACAGGCCTAGCGAGGTTCCCAGCATTCCCCGGAAGGCAGTCCCCAGCCGGAGCAGGGCCAGGGCCCATAAAGACGCATCAAGCGCGGCGGCGGCTCGTGGCAGCCGGGCTCCCTGGGCTTGACGGGCGCCGACGACCCGCGCGCTGTCTGCCCGGAAGGCCAGTAAGGAGACACGAAACAGATGGAAGGATTTCGAGAGGGAGGCCATGCCGCCGCCCTTGCGATCCGCGTTCCAACCGTCCTCCGCCTGACAGTCGTAAGAATGTGTTTCATTCTGAGACGAGCGCGGCGTCTCGTTTCAGGACGTCTCGGAATGAGACAGCCTCAGGGCACTCGGCTCACTCTGAGACAGCTGGGAACGGGACATGCAGCAGCGGTCCACGGAGTCAGCAGAACCGGGCAGCCGACCGAGAGCAGCCTGCGCCGAACGCTGCTTCAGGAGACCGCTACACGTGACTGATGACTTGACCTGCTACAAAAAGAACCTCGTGGTGATTGTGAGCCCGGACTTAGACACCCGGGAGTTTCTGCGGGACCGGATCGAGGCCGCGGGCTTCTCGGTGATCGAGTTCGATCAAGGGCAAGAGGTGTTGCAAAGAGAGACGTCGGAGTGGATGGCTGTCTGTCTTGACCTCGACCTTGAGGGCATGGAGGGAATGGATGTCTTGAGGCACCTTCGGGCACGGGATGCCCTGCTCCCCATCGTGCTCATCGCCGCGGATCGAGACATCAATGCCGCGGTGCACGCGGTCCGTCTGGGCGCGCATGACTACGTCACCAAGCCCCCGGAGGCGCACCGCATCATCCAGTCCTTGAGGGAGGCGGCCGAGTACCGGCGGGAGTGCTGGCGGCTGCAGCCGTCCGGACAGACGGGCGAGGAAGAGCGGTTGATGGGCAGCCTCGTCGGCCGGAGCGCCCCCATGCGGACCCTGGTGAGGCAGATCCGGAGGGTGCTGAAGGCGGAAGTGCCCGTGTGCATCTTCGGTGAGACGGGGACGGGGAAGGAGCTGGTGGCGCGCGCCATCCATGAGCAGGGGGCGAGAGCCCACGGACCGCTGGTGGCCGTCAACTGCGCGGCCTTCGCGGAGTCCCTGCTCGAGTCAGAGCTGTTCGGGCACGACCGGGGAGCCTTCACGGGCGCCTTCTCCACCCACAAGGGATGCTTCGAGCAAGCGCAGGGAGGCACCTTGTTCCTCGATGAGGTGGGGGAGATGAGCGCTTCCACCCAGGTCCGGCTTCTGCGGACCCTGCAGGAGCGGACCATCCGCCGGGTGGGCGGGACGACGGAGATCCGTGTCGATGTGCGGATCATCGCCGCCACGCACCGGAATCTCCTGGAGGAGGTGAAGTGCGGCCGGTTCCGCGAGGATCTCTATTACCGGCTGGCGGTCTATCCCCTGAGCGTTCCGCCGCTGCGGGAGCGCGCTTCGGACATCCCACTGTTCATCAGCCACTTCCTGAGGAAGGTGGGCGGGGGAGACAAGAGCCGCCCCGGCCGTGTCTCTCCCGAGGTGCTGGAGGCGCTGCTGCGCTACCACTGGCCTGGCAATGTGCGCGAGTTGGAGAACGTCATCCAGCGGGCCGCGCTCTTCTGCGATGGGCCGCAGATCGAGCTGGCGCACCTGCCAGCGGAGCTGCGCGCGCTCGTGCTTCCCGTCATCCCCAAGGGCTTCTCCTCCGGGCGAGACGGGGGCAGCGCGCCGCTGATCGACATGGACGCGGTGGTGCCCATCCGCGAGCTGGAGCGCCGGGAGATCCTCAAGGCGCTGGCGGTGACGAGTGGGAGTGTGACCAAGGCGGCGAGGCTGCTGGGGCTGGGGCGGGCGACGCTGTACCGCCGCCTGGGAGAGCTGAACCTCACCTCGGCCATGGACGAGCGCTCAGTAGGGTATCCGCAACAGGTGAGCGAGCTTCACCGGCAGGAGTGACACCCGGCGCGCAACGAGTCGCGGATTGCTCAGGGGGATCAGCTCGGAGCCCGCTTTCAAGGGGATGAGCCCCCGGGGGGTGACGAGGTGCTCTCTCACCCGGAGCCCTTCTCCAACGATCGTGTCGTTCTCGACGAGCGCCTGTTCGATACAGGCGCCGGGTTCGATGAGGGCCCGGGCGCCGATGATGGCACCGGGCCCCACGCTCGCTTCGCTGCAGACCCGCGCACCGGCGCCGATGAGCACGGGGGGCGTGAGCCTGGCTCCGTCGTCGATTCGTCCTCCCCGGGCGACCCACACGCCCGGCTGGATTTCGCCAGCGTGAATGAGGAGGGGGAGCCGTCCCAGAAGGGCCTCACAGGCGAGCTGGAGAGCCGTGCTGGGCGAATCGATGACGGTTCCCCAGCCGGGCAGGGACTCCACCGTGATGGGGCCCTCGCTCAAGCTGGTGAGGTGCACCTCGGCTGGAGGGAACGGCCCTCCTGTCTTGGGAGGATCCATCCGCCCCACCAGCGGGCCTGGCGTGGGATCCCGGCGGAACAGCCGCGTGAGGTCGGCGTTGCCCACCACGGACTCCGGGATCGCCAGCCAGCGCGCCGATGCGGGGAATCCGGCCTCCAGGCCCAGGGCGCGCGTGGAGAGTGGCGTGGCCGGGGAGACGAAGACGACCCCCCGGGACAGCACCTTCTGCTCGGCGACCAGGTGCCGCACCTGCTCGGCCAGCGCATCCCGGCCCAGCTCGATGGCGATCCGCTCGATGCCCAGGTTG
>DASVVJ010000751.1:0-6793 GCA_036389955.1 Myxococcaceae bacterium | reverse complement strand
AAGACGGACCTTCAGGCGCTGTACAACGCGGACCTGGCCTCGGACGGGGTGCTCAACGGCGACTCGCTCGAGGGAGCGATGATCGACGTGTTGGACCGCGTGTACATGGGTGGCCCGTCGGCCACGGTGGAGCGGACGATGTTCGACGCGCTGGAGCAGGCGGCGCAGCGCCGCGATGGCGTGCTGCCTCCGTCCACCCGGCCCCCGGCGGCCCCGCTGCCGGTGCAGGACCCGGCCGCGGTGGACGGCGTCAACCCGAACCAGGGCAAGAAGCCTGCTGGCTCCTGCCCGTTCATCGGCCGCGCCGCTTAGCCTGGCCCGTGGGCCCTCGGGGCTGGGTGCTCCGGGGGCTTTCTGGGCGGATGGCCCCACCGGAGTGACAGGTTCACTACCGGTGGGGTAGAGCCCCGGTCCCGCTCTCGGATAGGATCCGGCGGGCCCGCGCCGTGCGCGCGGGTTCAGACAGTTTGCGGTCCCCTGCTCGAGAGGCCCCCGTTCCCATGCAACTGCCCAAGAAGACCACCGCCATCACCCCTCACCTCACTGTCCGTGATGTGGCCGCGGCTGCCAACTTCTACGAGAAGGCCTTTGGCTTCAGCCGCAAGTTCATGCTGCCCGGGCCCGGTGGGAAGATCATGCACGCCGAGATGGGCCACGATAACTGCACGGTGATGATTGGCCCCGAGAGCCTGCAGCGCGGGATGAAATCGCCCATCACCGCGGGTGGCACCCCGGTCTCGCTGTTCGTCTACGTGGCGGACGTGGACACGCTGCACGCCCGGGCGCTGGCCGCCGGCGCCAAGGAGCTGGTGGCGCCCAGCGATCAGTTCTTCGGCGCCCGCACCTCGGTGCTGCTGGATCCCGACGGCCACCAGTGGATGTTCGCGCAGCACCAGAAAGAGGTCAGTGTCGAGGACATGACCAAAGCGGTGCGCAACCGGCACGTCTGAGCAGGACGGCGCCTTGAAGCTCCCGCTACGGTTGCGTCCGCGAATTTTCTGAGGCTGGCATGGCGATCAACAACCTATCTCCCGAGAGGAGAAGCCGGATCCTCTCGCGCGCGAAGGTCCTCAAGCAGCCGGGCAAAGCCGCCCCGGCCGCGCAGCCTCAGCCGCAAAGTGCGCCCACCCTCCAGCAGCAGCAGAAGGCCGCGGCCCAGGAGTCCGCGAAGCGCTCGTTCACCGGCGCCTTCACGGCGCTGAAGCAGACGCGGCTGTTCCGCAACCTGAAGAAGGGGGGCCTGCGTAACCCCTTTGCCACGGGCCTGGTGGGGCTGTTCGAGGATCACCTCGAGACGGACCTCGACCAGGATCAGGCGCGCTCGTACCTGAAGGGAGAGGTGCAGGAGGACGAGTACCGCCAGGCGAAGCGTGAAGCGCTCATGCTTCAGCACCTGGAGAAGCTGGGCGGGCATCCCACGCACCTGGTGCGCTACCTGCTGTCGCTGCTCGGCACGAACCGGGATCGCGACTTCAAGCACTTCATCGTCGATCAGCTCAAGCCGCGGCTGGACGCGCTGGCGGCCAAGGTGCCGGAGCTGTCCGTCCGTGAGCGGCGCCTGGTCGCCGCGCTCATCGCGCGGGCCTCCTACCAGGTGGGGGTGCGCAGCGCGGAGAACTTCTCGAAGCTGTTGACGGCGGCGGGCGCGGCCGAGGCGGCCCACTGGGCCAAAGCACCCGACAAGCCGGCGGCACGTGCTCAGCAGCTCGTGCAGTCGCTGCGGCGGGCCGCGAGCCCGGTGTACCGCACGGCGCTGATCCAGGCGGGGCGCGAGGGCCTGAAGAAGCTGTCGGGTGAGACGGTGGGGTTGGTGCCCGACGAGCTGCACCTGACGTGGGCCTGGCTGCTGCGCGCGGCCGAGTGCCTGGAGTCCGAGGCGCTCACCACGCTGGCGGAGGCGCTGGTGGCCGGGTTCTTCAGCAAGGGAGGCCCCGGCGCCGTGGGCCGGCTCACCGAGGGACTGGATCGCGTGCTGCATCAGGCCCCCGGCGGGGCGGGCCTGGTGGTGCAGCTCATCGTCGCCCTCACGGCCAAGGGCGAGGTGAAGGCCGCCCGGCAACTGGGCGAAGTGCTGCTCGGTGTGTTCAACCACGCGCGCACCAGCTGCGTGCCAGTGCTCAACGCCCTGCGCGAGCAGGACGCCCAGCGCGCGCCCGAGGCCAGCAAGGAAGGCCTGTACCGCCAGCTCGAGGTTCGCGGTGCGTTGCTGGTCGGGCTGCTGCCGGCCTGCTCCCGGACGCTGGAGCGAGGGCAGGGGTTGCCCGAAGGCTCGGCGGAGCTGATCACCGAGTCGCTGCTGTGCCTGGCCACGTTGGGCTCGGTAGGGGCCACCGCGTCCGGGCAGCGGCTGCTGCACCGGGAGCTGCTGGCGCAGGAACGTGGCCGGGAGACCTTCCTGGTCACGCTTCCCCGGGTGGCGATGACGCTGTCCCAGCCGTCCCTGATCCAGACGCTCTGGGAAGCGGGGCTGACGACCACTCATTATAAGTACGCGGGCCGGCCCTTCCTGGAGCGCGTGGCCCTGCACACCGGCCGTGCCCTGGTGAATCCGCTGATGGCCCGGACCCGCAAGGGCGATGTCGCCACGGCGAAGGCGCTCTTGCGCTCGATGATCCGCAGCAACGCCGCGCTGTTCGGCCTGAGCGCCGACGGAGCCCTCCTGGCCGCCGAGGCCCTGGAGGCACAGCGGGACAAGCCGGACATGGTGCCCCTGAAGAAGACGCTGTACCGGCTGGCGAAGATCCGGAAGAAGAACGCCACGGGGCAGCACCCCGACAGTCTGGAGCCCTTTCAGGATCTGGTCACCGCGCTGGCCGAGGGCGGCCTACCGAGGCAGGCGCCCCGGACGGGCACCCGGCGCACGGTGCTCGAGCTCTCGGTGGACAACTCGGCGCAGGCGAAGTCCACGCGCAAGCCCACCCACCTCGAGCTGCACGTGGATCAGCTGGAGCGCAACCGCCGGTAGCGCGGCTCAGTCCTCGCCGAGCTGCTTGAGCGCTCGGCGGGCATCCATCGCGAACGCGCCCGAGGGCTCCAGGGTCAGATAGTACTTATAGGCGGTGGCGGCCTCGTCCTCGTCCCGCAGCAGCTGCAGGGCCATGCCCAGACCGAACCAGGCCCGGGCCTTCGAGGCGTCCTGATTCACCACCTCGCGCAGCAGCTTCGCCGCCTCCTCGTCGGCCTCCTTGCCGATGCCGGCCAGCACCAACGACACACCCAGCCCCTCCTTGGCCTCCAGGGATTCGGCATCGAGCTTGAGCGCCATGCGGTAGTTCTCCGAGGCGTTCGGATAGCGCCGGGCGGTCATCGACGCGCGGGCCTGCTGAATGAACCGCGCATAGTCCCCCGCTGTATTGGAGGGCTTCTCGGTCGCGACAGGGCGGGGAGCGGGGACGGGTGGAGCCGGCTCCGAGGGCACCGGCTCCGAGGGCACCGCGGCCTTGGCCATCTCGGCGGGCGGAGACGAAGGCGCCCGGGGAACGAACAGGAAGAGCAGCCCGAGCACCATCCACGCCAGGGCCGTGCCGCCCGCGACGCTCCACTTCCAGGTGAAGGCCGGGCCCAGATTGAGGCTCCACTTGCCCAGCTTCAGTACCTTTTGCGGGGCGGGGGAGGGCGCCGCGGCCACCGGAGCCACCTGGGCGGGCACCTGGGGATCCGAGAGCCGGAGCAGCTCGGCCACCGGCACCGTGGGCTCCTCGGGCTCATTCGGGTAAACGGGGGGGGCGGGGCGGGGCTCGCCGCGCCAGGCCGCCAGCTCCTGCGTGAACGAGCGCGGCACCTGAACCTCACGGCCCTCGGCGCGCATCTCCTCCCGGAACAGCTCGTGCATCAGGTGCGAGAGCGTGCTCGTGGACACGCGCGAGGAGGAGGAGTGCAGAAAGCTGGTCAGCGCCTCACCGAAGGCCTGGCAGGACCTGTAGCGGTGCTCCTTCTTCACCGTCAGGGCCCCCATGAGGATCTCCTCCAGCTTCTCGGACAGCCGGGGGTTGAGCTGCCGGGGCCGGGGGAACTGCCCCGCGCTGAGCTTGGGCAGCACCACGTACTCGGGGCCCTCCAGGGGAAGCTTCCCGCACAGCAGCTCGTAGAGCAGCACGCCGGTGGCCCACACATCGGTGAGCGCATCCACCTCTTCGCCCCGCGCCTGCTCTGGTGAGAAGAACAGGTACTTGCCCTTCATCACCCCAGGCTCGGTGGTGAAGCCGCGGATGTCGCGCGCCTTGGCCAGCCCGAAGTCGATGATCTTCACCTGCCCCTCGTAGCTGATCAGCACGTTCTCCGGAGAGATGTCCCGGTGGACGATGCCCAGCGGCTTGCCGCTCTCGTCCTTGCGCGTGTGGGCGTAGTGCAGCCCGCGGCAGATCTCCGCGCCGATGAAGACCGCGAGCGCCTCGGGGATGGCGGGCCACTTCGAGTTCAGCGCCCGCTCGAGGATCGAATAGAGCGACTGGCCCTCCACATACTCCATGGCCAGGAAGTACTCGTTCTCCACCCGGCCCAAGTCGAACACCTGGGCGATGTTGCTGTGGGTGAGCGTGGCCGAGATGCGCGCCTCGCTGATCAGCATGCTGGTGAAGGCGTAGTCGTCCGAGTACTCGGGCAACACCTTCTTGATGAACACGGACTTGGTGAAGCCCGCTTCTCCCAACAGCCGGGCCCGCCAGGCTTCGGCCATACCGCCGTAGCCAAGTTTCGCCATCAGCTCGTAACGGCCCAGCATTTTTCCAGGTTGAAGCGGCATGCGGGGCGCATTCTACCCACTCCCCAGGTTATTTTTTGGGGGATAGGAAACTTCTTTTCCCCACCTCCGATAATGGCGATCAGGTCGGAACCTTCACCAAATTGGAGCGTGTATGAGTGTCACCCTCCGTGCGCGGACTGAGCTCTCGAGAACTGCCCCTCAGAAGGCGGACTCCCCAGAGCCCAAGGAATCCAACACCCGGCGGAGGAACATTCACCACATCAACCAGCTCCAGCCGGACGGGGCCGACAAGAACTACGCCAATGGCCTGTTCAACTGCGGGCCGGCGGTGGTGGCCATGGCTGCCCGGAGCCTGGGGAAGCTGGACCACCTGAATGACGCGCAGCTCGTCCAGCAGCTGGGCCAGGGCGTGGTGACCCGTAAGGGCACCTCTCCCGAGGGCATTGCGCAGATGATGGAGCGCGCGGACGTGCCCCTGGGCGGCGAGGCTCTGGGCGCGGGGTACACCGACGCGGAGCTGAAGGCTCACCTGCTCAAGGGCAACAAGCTGATCGCCCAGGTGCGCTCCTCCAATCCCGAGAGCCAGCAGGGCAGCGCGCACTACGTGCTCATCGAGGGCATGACGCCCAGCGGCAACTACGTTGTCTCGGACCCGCTGGCCAAGGGGCCCTACATCGTCACGCCGCAGCAGCTCAAGGAGGCCGTGCTCAAGGCCCCGCCGGATGGGGGCATGCTGATCCCCGTGGGCACTGGCGCGCCGGCGGCCGAGGCTCCGGCTGCGGAGGCCACCGAGTCGGTCAAGTCGAACCCCACGCTGGCGGCGGCCCAGGGGTCGGACAGCTTCGAGGGCTCCGCTCCGGCGGCGGACGGGAAGGGCGCCGAGCCCTCGGCCGCTCCGCTGATCCTCAACCCAGCCGAGGCGGAGAGTCTGGCGGCCCCCAAGCGGGCGTTCACGGCGGAGCTCCCCCTGCTGGAGGGCGTGTCCACGAAGTTCAAGGAGACGTCGAGCAAGCCCAGCGACAAGCAGATCGTGAACAACGAGAAGCGCAACTCGTACGATTTGGACGTGCGCTACGGCAGCCCCGAGGGCTGGGGCCACAAGATCAAGGAGGCCATCACCTCCACCGTGAAGGACCTGGGCGACTTCATCAAGAGCCTGTTCCAGCGGCGCTCGCGCGGCGATGCGAAGGCCTACGAGACGCTGAGCCAGCTCGAGTCCAGCACCTTCGATAAGGACAAGAAGGCGCTCGAGCAGATCGCCAAGGCAGACAAGAAGGATCCGGGCACCGGGGTGAAGACGCTGGGCGATTCGTTCTAAGATGTGAGGCCATGGAGGAATCCAAGACCACGCCTCACCGTCCTCCCCCGAGAGCCACGTCCGAGGTGCCTACCCGGGAGGTCCGTGCCAACGCCTCTCAGTCCCGGCATTCCCCGTCGCCCTCCGCACCGTCCCACAACTCCGACGCAGGCGTGGACAGTGCCTATGCGCTGGATCGGGGCACCCGCGTCGAGCGCTACATCCTGCTCAAGCCGCTGGGCCAGGGCGGCATGGGCGTGGTGTACGCCGCGTATGATCCGGAGCTTGATCGCAAGGTCGCGCTGAAGCTGCTGCGCCCGGACAAGCACACGCCGGACGGGAACACCGAGCGCGGGTGGATGCTGCGCGAGGCGCAGGCCATGGCCCGCATCTCGCACCCGAACGTCATTTCGGTCTACGACACGGGCACGTTCGGCTCGCAGGTGTTCGTGGCCATGGAGTTCATCCAGGGCCGCACGCTGAGCACGTGGATGCGCCGGGAGAAGCACACCTGGCCGGAGATCATCCGCGTCTTTCTGGAGGCGGGAAAAGGCCTGGTGGCGGCGCACCAGGCGGGGCTGGTGCACCGGGACTTCAAGCCCTCCAACGTGCTGGTGGGAGATGCCGGGCGCGTCTGCGTGCTGGACTTCGGCCTGGCGCGGCTGGCGCAGCTTGCCGAGGAAGAGGAAAAGGAGCGCTTCGGGGCCGACGAGGACCTGGCGGCGCTGGCCGGAGAGTCCATGGCGCTGTCGCTGCCCGAGAGCGATCTGCTCATGGGCACGCCTCAGTACATG
>DASVVJ010000750.1:0-5665 GCA_036389955.1 Myxococcaceae bacterium | reverse complement strand
GTTCGAGATCGACTACCACCAGCTGGCCGAGCGCCTGTCGGAGATCCCCGACGAGGTGAACGGGCTTCTGCGCCTGTTCGACGGCAAGCGCACGCTGAGCCGCGTGGTGGAGGACTCGGACTTCGAGGACCTGGCCGCGCTGGGCATCATCAGCAAGCTGTACTTCGAGGGGCTGATCCGCGAGCTGGGCAACGTGCCGCAGGAGCCCATCCAGAGCGGCAAGCCCGGCATCGAGGAGTGGCTGCACGCCGCTGCTCCGCCAGCGCCTCCGCCGCCTCCCGTCGAGCCGCCTGCCGCCAAGCCCGCCGCCGCTGAGCCGCCCGCCGCCAAGCCCGCGGCGGCTGCCATTTCGGTGCAGACGCCGGTGCCTGTCGCCGCGGTACCGCCTCCGCCGCCGCCTCCCGAGCCGGCGAAGCCTGTGGCGGCCGAGGCGCCCGCTTCGATTCCGACGCCGATCATGGCCCCTCCGGTGGCCGCACCGCCGCCGCCCGCGGTGCAGCCGGCCAACGTCGTCGTCTTCCAGCCCAAGCCCCGGCGTCCTCCCAACCCGCCCACGGAGGAGATGCCGGCGGTGGCCCAGCCTGCGCCAATTCCTCCCGCGGAGGAGGGCTCCTCGTTCCTCGTGGAGCCTCCGCCCGAGCACCGCGCTCAGGAGCACGCGCGGCGCAGCCTGCTGCTGGACTGGAGCCGCGTGGACACCGACGGCCTGGGCTCGGCCAGCACCTGGGCGCCGATTCCCTCCTGGTCTCCCACTCGTGGGACTCCCGCCTCCGGCACGGCGACTCAGCCCTCCGCCGCTCAGAGTGCGGCGTCCCAGCCCGCCGCCTCGCCGGTCGCGACGCCTGCGCCCCTGCCGGCGCAGCCTGACAACTCCGCCGCCTCGCGCGCGCCCATCTTCGGTGGCGCCGCCGTGGGGCCCAACCCGCTGCCCCCCGTTCCGCCTCCTACGCCCGCGACGCCCTCGGAAGAGGTGACACTGGTGAGCGGTCCGGCGCCGGTGAGCGTTCCCATCGATGTGGAGGTGCCGGTGGAAGAGGCGCCTCCGCAGCAGCTCGCGCTGCCGCCGTATCCGGGCCATGGCGCGCCGGAGCCCGCGGCTCCGCCGAAGTCCGTGCCCACGCCGGCGCCGGTGCTGTCTCCGGTAGCCGCCGAGCCGCCCAAGCCGGCCAAGCGTGAGGAGCCGCAGTTGCCCACGCTGGACTTCAAGACGCCGCCGGAGCCCGCCAAGGCTGCGCCGCCGAAGAAGCCGACGTCCGCGCCCGCGTCCAAGAGGGAAAGCTCCATCGACGAGCGCGTGCTCGCCGAGGCGGTGCGGCCCAAGCGCACGGGCCTCTACGTGGGCGTGGGCATCGCTGCCATCGTCATCGCCGCCGCGGTGGTGGCGCTGCGCGGCTCGGACTCGAAGGATCCGCAGCCGGCGCCCAAGCCGCCGGATCAGGTCGCCACGGACACGAAGCCCGCCGAGCCGCCGAAGCCGCCGGAGCAGGCCGCCACGGACACGAAGCCGCCCGAGACGGCCAAGCCGCCCGAGGCGGCCAATCCGGTCACGCCGAAGCCGCCCGAGACGGCCAAGCCGCCCGACGCCGTGGCCGAGACGAACAAGACTCCGGAGCCCGAGGAGCCGCCCGAGCCCCCGCCGGATCCCGCCAAGCCGGTGGATCCCGAGGCCGAGTACGCCAATGCGCTGAAGCAGGCGAAGTCCGCCATCCTCAGCGGCCGCTACAAGGCCGCCGCGACGAACTACCGCAAGGCGTTGCGCTTCAAGCCTGGCTCGCAGGAGGCCAAGGAAGGGCTGGGCTTCTGCCTGGTGATGGGCAGCACGAGCGACTCGGCCTACCGCGAGGCGGCGAAGCTGCTGCAGGACGCGGTGCGGGACAATTCCGCAAGCCCCCGGGCCTGGTTCGCGCTGGGCATGGCGATGCAGGTGACCCAGCAGAATCAGCAGGCGGTGGCGGCTTATAAGAAGTACCTTTCGATGGAGCCCTCCGGGAAGTTCTCCTCCGACGTGCGCCTGGCGCTCAAGCAGCTGGGTAGCAACTAGGGGCGGGGGGCTCGGGCCCTTGCTGGCCTGAGAGGTCACCGCCTTGCTCGTACTGGGACTGGAAACCAGCTGTGATGAGACCGCCGCCGCCGTCGTCGAGGACGGGCGGCGTGTGCTCTCGGATGTCGTCTCCACGCAGGTGGACATTCACCGGCGCTGGGGCGGAGTGGTGCCGGAGCTGGCCAGCCGCAACCACATCGTCCAGGTGATGCCGGTGCTGCACGAGGCGCTCACCCGCGCCGGCAAGACGCTGGCGGACGTGGACCTGATCGCCGTCACCTCGGGGCCGGGCCTCATTGGCGCGCTGCTGGTGGGAGTGCAGGTGGCCAAGACGTTGAGCCTCGCGCTCGGCAAGCCCTTCGTGGGCGCCAACCACCTGGAGGGGCACCTGCTCGCGGCCCGGCTGCTGGAGGACGCGCCCGAGCCACCTTTCCTGGGGCTCATCGTCTCGGGCGGACACACCAGCTTCTATGAGGTGCAGGACTACGGGCGCTACCGCCTGGTGGGCAGCACGCGGGATGACGCGGCCGGCGAGGCGTATGACAAGACGGCGCGCATCCTCGGCCTGCCGTACCCGGGCGGACTGCCGATCGATCAGCTCGCGCAGAAGGGCAACCCCGAGGCCATCCGGTTCCCCCGGGCGCTGCCGCAGCATGACTCCTTCGACGTGTCCTTCTCGGGGCTGAAGACCTCGGTGCTCAACCACGTGCGCAAGCACGGCGTGCCCGAGGGCCAGGCGCTGGCAGACCTGTGCGCCTCCTTCCAGGAGGCGGTGGCGGACGTGCTGTCGAAGAAGTTCGTGGCCGCGGCGCGCCAGCTCGGGCTGGAGCGCATGGTGCTCTCCGGAGGCGTGGCGGCCAACTCACGGCTGCGGGCGCTGTGTATGGAGCGCGCGCAGGAGCGGGGGTTGAAGCTCTACCTGCCGCCGGTGCGGCTGTGCACGGACAACGGAGCCATGATTGCGGCGGCGGGGTACGAGGCCTATCGCCGCGGGCTGCGAGGGGACGTCCGGCTCGCGGCGGATCCCGCCTGGCGCATGTGACGGAACAGAAGGAGAAGAACGTTGGAATCGCCGCGAGAGATTCTCAAGCGCCACGGGCTGCACGCCAAACACAGCTGGGGACAGAACTTCCTCGGAGACGAGCGCGCCCTGCGGGAAATCGTGGAAGCGCTGGCGCTGCGCGAGGGCGAGCCGGTGGTGGAATTGGGCCCGGGGCTGGGGCACCTCACGCGCTTTCTGTCGGCCACGGGCGCGCGCATTACGGCGGTGGAGAAGGACCGGGACATGATCACCGTCCTGGAGAAGGAAGCCATCCCCGGGGTCAAAGTCGTGTCGGGCAACGCGGCGACGGTGAACTTCGCCGAGGTGGCGGGAGCCCCCGAGGTCGCGGTGGTGGGCAACCTGCCCTACCACCTGACGAGCCCCATCCTCTTCCAGGTGCTGGAGCAGCGGGCCCAGGTGTCGCGGGCGGTCTTCACGCTGCAGAAGGAAGTGGTGGAGCGGCTGGCGGCGGAGCCCGGAACGCGGGAGTACGGGCTGCTCTCGGTGCTGCTGGGGCTCTACTTCGACATCGATCAGGTGGCCCTGCTGCCGGCGCGGCTGTTCCACCCGCCACCGAAGGTGGACTCGGCGGTGGTGCGGCTGACGCGGCTCAAGACACCCCGCGCGCCGCTGGTGGATGAGGAGCGTTTCATCCGCGTGGTGAAGGCGGCGTTCGCGCAGCGGCGCAAGACGCTGCTCAACTCGCTGAAGTCGGACCGCTCGCTGGCGACACCGGAGCAATACGCCAAGGCGTTGGAAACCGCGGGCATCGATCCGATGCGCCGGGCGGAGACGCTCGCGCCGCAGGAGTTCGCCGCCCTGGAGCGGGCCCTGGAGCGCGCGCCGTAGCTACCGCTCGCGCAGTCCCAGCACCTTCACCAGTCCACCCTGCTGCTCCAGGAACGCGCGGAATTCGTGCTCGGGAATCCGCATCCGCGCCAACACTCCGCGCAGAATCTCTTCCACACTGCCATCCTGGCGGCGCTTGAGCTCCATGGCCGTCTTGAGCAACACCACGCCGTAGAGGGGATCCGGCTCCACGGCAGGCGTGGCCCGAGCCTTGGATTGTGCGGACTCCTTGCGCTCCTCCAGCCGCACCACCGTCTTCACCCGCTGCCGTCCGCTCATCGCGCGCGGACCGTACGGAAACGTCCCCCGCAGCGTCAAGCGGTGGCGCGGCCAGATGCCTGACGGCCTGCCGAAATTTTGGCGCATTGGGACTCGCGCGATCTGTGGTATCGCCCTGCGCCCGGCCGGAGCTCCCCAGCTCCGCGTTCGGTATTCCCGAGGTCGGGAGGCCTTCGGCGGATGGACTACCGTTACATCGTGGTCGAGGGGCCCATTGGCGTGGGCAAGACGAGCCTCTGTAACCTCGTGGCCGAGCGCTTCCGCGCGCGCCGCGTCCTCGAGGTCTGGGAGGAGAACCCGTTCCTCTCCAACTTCTACTCGGACCGGCAGAAGTACGCGTTCCAGACGCAGCTGTTCTTCCTGCTCTCGCGCTTCAAGCAGCAACAGGACCTGTTCCAGCAGGACCTGTTCAGCTCCGTCACGGTGAGCGACTACCTGTTCGCCAAGGACCGCATCTTCGCGTGCCTGACGCTCGATACCCACGAGCTGGCGCTCTATGATCGGGTGTTCGAGGCGCTGGGCGCTCGCGTGGCCAAGCCGGACCTTGTCATCTACCTGCAGGCCAACCTGGACGTGTTGCTGCACCGCATCAAGAAGCGGGGGCGGGAGTTCGAGCGCAAGTTCGACCCCGGGTACCTGCAGGAACTGGTGCACGCCTACAACGAGTTCTTCGCGCACTATACGGAGACGCCGTTGCTGGTGGTGAACACCTCGGACATCGACTTCGTGAACAGCGAGGCGGACCGGGAGGGGCTGATGTCGGCGGTGCTCAATGCCCGACAGGGCGGCACCCAGCACTACGCTCCGCAACCAGGCAGGCGAGCGTAGAAGCGCAGGGGCGTGTCGATTGGCGCACAGGGGATCCCCACGCGGGCCGCGAGGGCGTTAGAGTGCACTGAAGCCCCCGATCGATCCCTGTGGGACGGCGAGGGGTGAAGCAAGCGACACCTGTGAACCCTCTCCACCGCACAAGGAGGTGAACCATGAAGGACAAGGTCACCATCCACACGCTGAAGCGCCTGAAGCAGAGTGGCCAGAAGATCTGCATGGTCACCGCCTACGATGCCACCTTCGCCCGCATCCTCGATGACGCGGGGGCGGATGTGATGCTGGTAGGCGACTCGCTGGGCATGGTCGTCCAGGGGCATGACTCCACGCTCCCGGTGACGATGGACCAGATGATCTACCACTGCCAGGCCGTGAGCCGCGGCGCCCGGCGGGCGCACGTGGTGGGCGACATGCCCTTCATGAGCTACCAGACCTCGGTGGAGGCCGCGGTGCGCAACGCCGGCCGGCTCGTCGCCGAAGGGGGCGTGGGCAGCGTGAAGCTCGAGGGCGGCGCGGAGTTCGCCGAGACGGTAGCGGCCATCAGCCGCGCGAGCATTCCCGTCATGGGGCACCTGGGGCTCACCCCGCAGTCGGTGCACAAGATGGGCGGCTACGTGGTGCAGGGC
>DASVVJ010000749.1:0-1794 GCA_036389955.1 Myxococcaceae bacterium | reverse complement strand
CGTCACCTACCCGTCTCCTTCAGCCGCAGCGCGTACAGGTAGCCGTTGTTCGACAGCACGTACGCGGTCGAACCCCTCACCTGCGGCACGGCGCTGATGCCATCACCCGGGTTCCACGCCAGCCGGGACTGGCCGGTGCGCGGATCCACGAAGAGCAGCGAGCGATGGTTGGGAACCAGGAGCATACCCCGGGCAAACACCGGAGCCCGTGCCGCCCGTTCCCCCAGCGGCAGCGACCAGAGCAGCCGCCCCGTGTCCGACAGGTAAGCGTCCAGCCGGCCGTCCCCGGTGGCGAACAGCAGCTGCCCCTGGGAGATGACCGAGGTCAGCCCGCCCACCGCGTAGTTCCACTCGGGCTCGCCCGTCTCGGAACTCAGCGCGTACAGCCCGCCCTGGTATGAGGCCGCGTAGAGCCGGCCCGACTCATCCGTGGTGGGCGTGGTGTCCACGTCGAGGAACTCGGTAGCGCCGGCCGCCAGGGACCGCTCCCACTTCGTGGTGCCCTTGCCCGCGTCGAGCGCCACCAAGTACCCGTCCGAGAAGCCCAGGTACACCGTATCGTTCTTCACCATGGGCGAGGACACGCCGTGAATGGTGAAGCCCGGGGGCGGATCGCGCCGGTACTGCCAGGCCCACTTGCCCGTCTCGCGCTCCACCGAGAACAGGGTGTCGCCCTCGGAGACCACCAGGATGAAGCCCCCGGCCCGGACAGGCGTGGTGGCCAGCGCCTCGCCGGCCGCGTACTTCCACTTCAGCGTGCCCTTGCGCACGTCCAGCGCGTACAGGAAGCCGTCGCCGGCGGGCACATAGACGGTGCCCTCGTGAATCATCGCCCCAGCCGAGAAGCGGCCCCCCGTCTTGAAGGACCACTCCACCTGGCCGCCGGGCTTCACGGCGCGCACGAACCCGTCTCGCGTGAGGGTGATGACGCGCCCGGTGTCCGGATCCACCGCCGGCGTGGCCAGCTCGCGGGGAGCGTACTCCCAGCTGATCGGCTCGACGAGCGGCGTCCACCAGTCCACCTCGAAGAAGACAGCCGGAGGCTGCCGCACGTCCGAGGAGACGGGGTTACCGTACAGGGGCACGGCGCTGCACGCGCTCAGCAGGCCCGCGGCCGCCGCGACCCCTACCCACCGCTTCCAGCCGTGCCGATTCATGCCCCCCCGTCCGGCTTGGTGTTGCTGGGAGCCGGAGGCGGCGGGATCTTCACACCCTCGGCCGCCAGCAGCGACGTGCGCTCCGTGGACAGCCGCGCCGCCGCGCTGTTGGCGTGCTCCACGGGGATCTTCACCAGCAGGGCGGCCGCCTCGTCCTTCTTGCCCTGCTGAATGAGCATGCGAGCGCGGTGGTAGTCCCCCATGCCCTGCAGGTAGTCCCCGGCGTTCACCTTGGCCATCTCCTCGAAGGCCTTCAGCGCATCGTCGTACTTCTGCTGCGCCTCGAAGGCGTAGCCCTTGCCCTCGAGCGCCGTGGCGCGCAGCGGCTCGTTCTGGCCCGCGTCCTTGAGGAACGCGTCGAAGGCGGCGATGGCCTGATCGTGGTTGCCCAGCCGCAGCTGCGCCTTGCCCAGGGGCAGCGACGCCGTGGTGGCCGCCTGCGTGCCACCGTGGGCGGAGCGGAAGTCCGTGAGCGCCTTCACCAGCGCCTCGTCCTGCTCCTTGACCGACGTGAAGGGGGGAAGCTCGCCCGGCTGCGGCGTGAGGGTGGCGCCCTCGGTGGTGGGCACCACCGGCCGCTCGAGGATCTCCAGCGCGCTGCCCAACTGCTGGGAGGCCTGCACCTCACTGCGGCCGG
>DASVVJ010000748.1:0-1899 GCA_036389955.1 Myxococcaceae bacterium | reverse complement strand
CTCACGCTCCTGCTGCGTCTTGAGCTTGCGGAACTCGCGCACCACTTTGGCGGGATAGCCCGCCATGAACTTTTTACGGATGTCCTTCTTGGCGAGGATCTTCTTGGCCAGGCCGGGGCCCGCGTTGTAGGCCACCAGCGCCTTCTCCACGCTGCCAAAGCGTTCGATCAGGTCCGCCAGGTACGCGGTGCCCAGCTCGATGTTGGTCTCCGCGTCGAACAGGTTGGTGGAGCGCCCCAGCCGGAAGCCTGCCTTGTCCGCCAGGTACGTGCCGGTGGCCGGCATCACCTGCATCAGGCCCATGGCCCCCACGCCGGACACCGCATAGTTGTTGAACGAGCTCTCGCAGCGGATGAGCGCGATCACCAGCATCGGGTCCACGTTGTTGCGCTGGGCCTCGCGGACAATGGCCACCGCCACCCGCCGCTGCTGCCGCACCGGCAGCCCCGAGGCCTTCACCGCCTCCGCCACTCCCAGGCGCTCGGCCTCCGCATAGAAGGCCTCGTCCTGGTACTCCTGCAGCCGCGCCTGCGCGCTCTTCAGTTCCGCCTCGCGCTCGGCCAACCGCTGCTTCAGCTCCTCCACCTCCAGGGACTCCACCACTCCCTGGGGAGGGCTCCAGGGGAAGGTCGGTACCGCTACCGCCCCTCCCAGCATCGCCGCCGCCGCCACCGCCACCGTCCATCGCCTCATCTGGAACCCTCCCCCTGCCCACCCGACTCCCGAAACCCCGACTTCCTTGCGGTTCTCCTCAAGCACCCGCCGTGCCAGCCGCAATGCGTTGAGCGCAGATCATTAAGATCTCTAGAAGGGCCACGCCCCGATGTGGTTTCCGCAGGTGCGAGGTGGGTGGGAAAAATGCCTGGACCGTGGAAGCGGTTTACCCACCGCGGGGCAGTGAACGGCTCTTGCGTGGGTGGTCGCCGGGGTTGCGGTGGCACTCACGGATCCCTAGCTTGGCGGTCATCCAAGACGGGTGGCAGGAGGCGGGTGGGCGTGTTCTGGACGATGAGCATCATCCTGTTCGTGCTGTGGGTGCTGGGCATGATCAGCGGCTCCACGGAGGGACTCTGGGTTCACGTGCTATTGGCGATGGCGGTGGTGACCCTCATCCTCGCGGTGAGTCAGCGCGGCCGGCGGGCGTTGGCATGAGCGCGGGGCTGCGGACGGAGGTAGCGCTGCCTCAGGACGCGTCCGGCTTCGTGCGCCGGCAGTGTCAGAGCTGTCAGCGCATCTTCAAGACGCGGCCCAGCCCATACGACGCGCGTATTCTGCAGCGGCGGCTCTCGTCGCTGTTCCCGTTCGAGAACGCGGACGAGAGCTACGAGCCGGTGCCGCACTGGCGCTGTCTGTACTGTGGCCACCGGGCGGACGCGGACGAGTGGTTGACGCATGAGCATGTGGGCTACCTCGAGGGGCTGGCCCGGGGCATGGCCAACCACGTGCGTTACGAGCAGCTGGCGCACGTCTCGCGCACGCTCGCGCAGAACCCGCGGCCGACCTTTATCGCGGTGCCTCCGGAGCCATTGCCCGAGCCGCTGCCTCCGGAGCCGGAGGATCTGCGAGTCATCCTCCTGGTGTGCTGTGGCGAGGACGTGAAGGCGCAGTGGGACTGGGACGGGGCGCTCTACTGTCCCCGCTGCGGTGCCCACCACGGGGGCCTGAGCGGCCGGCAGCAGGTGCATCTGGAATTCATCCAGGAGTAGACGCGGGCGCCGCGCCGGGACAGGCTGCGCGGCGCAATGCGGATGGCACGATTCGCGGCGCCGCTCGCCCTGTTGCTGGGCGCGAGCGCGGCCCGTGCACACGACGCGGACATCATCTATGCCCAGGTGCGGCGCACCCAGGCGGACAGTCCCGAGGTGCGCGCGCTGTTGACCATGACGGCCACCACGCTGG
>DASVVJ010000747.1:0-13464 GCA_036389955.1 Myxococcaceae bacterium | reverse complement strand
CCGGGGCAAAGCCTCCAGACGTCCAAGCCCCAGGCCGCGCTGGCCGGGTGACTAGAAGTTCACCACCAGCCGATCCCAGCTTCCGCTCATGGGGACCTCGAGCACCCCATCCACCAGGGAGCGCAGCTCCAGCGGCCCGGTGATGGATTTCACCCCCTTGAGCCCGTAGATGCGCAGCGTCTCCGTCTTCCGCGGAGAGGGAAGCGAGCCCTGGACACGGCGCTCCAGGTAGAAGCGTCCCCGGTCCATGCCGCCCGTGATGGTGGTCAGCCGCGACTCGCCGTAACCGTCCCCGTCGTCCTCGTAGAGGCGCAGCCTCACGTCCGGCCCCGCGTGGATGTGCCACTCCAGGGACTCCCAGTTGGCCGTCGTCGTGTGCTGGGAGGGCTGAGTGAGCGCCACGCCTCCGCCCGCGCGCAGCCACAGTGGCACCGTGTCCAGCGGGCCCGAGGCAATCACGTGCTGGCCTCCCTCGCGGATCGCCCCCGGCTTGTCCAGGTTGGGCCATTCCAGCCACGACCCCTTGGGCAGGTACACCATCCGTTTGGTGTGCCCCGGCTTCGTGATCGGACTCACCAGCAGATCCCGGCCGAAGAGGAACTCGTCGAAGGCGTGCAGCGCCTCGGGATCCTCCGGATCGATCATCAGCAGGGGGCGCAGCACGGGAAGGCCCGTCTCCGCCGCCTCGTGCATCAGCGAGTACAGCGTGGGCAGCAGCCGGTAGCGCCGCTCGAACGCCGCCCGCGCCAGATCCACGTACCGCTCGCCGAAACGCCACGGCTCCTGGAACGGCATCGTCTTGGCCGCGTGGTTGCGCATCAGCGGGTAGAAGGTGCCCAGCTGCGTCCACCGCGTGAACAGCTCGGCGCTCGGCCGGCCGATGAAGCCCGGAATGTCCACCCCGGTGAACCCCACCCCCGACAGCCCCAGCCCCACCAGCATGGGAATCGACAGCTCCAGGTGCTCCCAGTGGCTCGAGTTGTCTCCCGTCCACACCGCCGAGTACCGCTGGATTCCCGCGTAGCCCGCGCGCGTGAGCAGGAAGGGACGGCGATCCGGCTCCAGCCGGCGGAAGCCCTCGAACCCCGCCTTCACCATGCCCATGCCGTAGACGTTGTGCACCTCCACGTGCCGCCGCTTGCCGTGCCGGGCCGCGAACGGCAGCGTCTTGCCCTCGGTGCGCTTGGCCTCGTCCATCCGCCCGCCCGTGGCATGCACGCTGCCGCCGGCCTCGATCAGCGAGAAGCACGCCGGCTCGTTCATGTCATTCCAGATGCCGGCGATCCCCTGCTCGAGGAAGCCCTGGTGCCAGTCTCCCCACCAGCGCTGCACCTCCTCGCGCGAGAAGTCCGGGAACACCGCCGGCCGGGCCCACACCTCGCCCACCAGCACGTCCCCACTGTCGGCACGCACCAGGTAGTCGCGCGCCTTCGCCTCCTCGTACGGCGCATAGCCGGGCTCGGCCTTCACGCTGGGGTTGATGATGGGCACCAGCCGCACGCCCTGGTCCGCCGCGTCCGCGATGAGTTCCGCGGGGTCCGGAAAGCGCGAGCGATCCCACGTCCAGACCTTGTAGGCCTCGAGGTAGTCGATATCCAGGTACACCGTGTCCAGCGGCAGCCCGCGCGAGCGGTACGCCTGGATGACGCCGCGAATCTCGTCCGCGTGCTCGTAGCCCCAGCGGGACTGCTGCGCGCCCAGGCTCCACAGCGGCGGCAGCGGCGGGCGTCCGGTGAGCGTCGTGTAGCGGCGCACCACGTCGCCCGGGTGAGGCCCGGCGATGAGGTACACGTCCAGCTCCGGACCCCACGTCTCCCAGCGCACCGCCTGCGGGTCTCCGTAGGCCACGTCCACCTCGGAGCGCCACGTCTCGTCCAGGAAGAAGCCCCACGCCACGCCGCCGCGCAGCCCCATGAAGAACGGAATGGAGATGTAGAGCGGATCCGTGTCCGGATGGTGCGGCATCACGTCCGTGTTCCAGAACGTGAGGTGCATGCCCCGCTTGTCCAGCGGGCCGACCTTCTCGCCGAACCCCAGGTAGGCCTCGTCCTCGGGCGCGTGCAGGGACAGCCGCGCGCGCGAGTGGTTCACCGGCATCTGCGGCGAGTACTCGCCGGACACCGACTCGCACCGTGCCAGCACCCGGCCGTCAGGGCCCTGGAAGCTCCAGGTGCAGTGGCCCAGCGCCAGCTCCAGCGAGGCGCCCTCGGCGGTGATGTGGAAGGTGTTGCCGTCACGGCGGACCTGAATCGGCTGGGCCTCATCGGTGATGACCGCCCAGGACTGCTTGGGCCCCAGCTGAGGGTGGAGAAACCCCGCGTGGGCGGAGGACGGCGCGTGCCGCAGACGCAGCACCCCGGGCAGAGGGCTCCAGACCTCGAGCGCGGCACGCGGGCCCCAGAGATGCAGGCGGGTAGGCTCGATGGCGAAGTCGACGAGGCGCATGGCGGCGATTGTATGGAGGCCCGGCGGGCAGGCGATCTGAATCGGAAGGCACGGGGCCCCCACCCGCGTTATCGCAAGACACCCGTTCATGACGCAGCGCCCCGCGCACATGTGCGGTCCACCCGCCAGGGAGGGCGAGGCACTGAAGGCTCACACGAGGGGATGAGACATGAGGGCTTGGCCCACCCGCATCCGCGCGGGAGGCCCACGGCGGTCCTCGCGCTGGATTCCAGCGGCGGGGGTCGGGGTGGCGCTGCTCCTGGGCGGGGGATGCGACAGCAAGAATCTGGGAAGGACCGCAATGGCGATGGATGGAAATCAGGGAAGCGCTTCGAACGGCACACAGGCCCGGCAGGGCCGGCTGGAGACACGGGTGCGGCCGCCCACGGTGGCGGACACCGAGACAGGCACACTGCCGTTGGGCAAGGCGTCCGGGGGGCTGCTCTACGTGCCAGCAGGTTACCGGGCGGACCAACCCGCGCCGCTGGTGGTGATGCTGCACGGGGCTGGAGGCGACGCGCAGCAGTCGATCAGCATTCTGCGCAAGGCCGCGGATGCGCGGGGCCTGCTGTTGGTGGCCCCCAAGTCCCGGGGCTCGACGTGGGACATCATCCTCGGGGACTACGGGCCGGATGTGGCCGCGCTGGACCAGGCGCTGGCCTGGGTCTTCGAGCGCTACGCCGTGGACCCGGAGCGCGTGGCCATCGGCGGCTTCTCGGACGGGGCCTCGTACGCTCTCTCGCTGGGGCTCACCAACGGGGACCTGTTCAAGCACGTGCTGGCGTTCTCGCCAGGGTTCGCCGCGCCCGCGTCCCAGCAGGGCACACCGCGGCTCTTCGTCTCGCACGGCAATCGTGACGCGGTGCTCAGCATCGACGCGTGCAGCCGGCGCCTGGTGCCCCGGCTCCAGCGCGCGGGCTACGAGGTGCTCTACCGTGAGTTCGATGGGCCCCACACGGTGCCCGGCGACATCACCCGTGAAGCGGTAGAGTGGTTCGCGCCCGCCCCGAAGTAGCGCCGCGCGCACTTCCAGGCCCCGGGCAGGGGAGTCCGCATGGAGCGTTTCGACGAGGTCGCCGCGCTGGGCACGGAGCCGCTCCGGGAGCTGCTGCGCTCGGGAGAGCCCCGCGAGCGGGTCTGGGCGGCCTGGGCGCTCAGCCTGCGGATGGGCGAGGCGGCCAGGCCCGAGTTGCTCAGAGTGGCCCGGGGTGAGCCGGATGCGGGCGCGCGCCGGCACTTCACCGTCATGCTGGCCGGTTATCGGGACGTGGATACGCTGGCCGCCCTGGCGCAGCACGATCCGGACGGCTACGTCCGCGCGTCCGCGTGCCACTACCTGGCCGCCGTGTCTCCCCCGGACGATCCCGCGGTGCGCCAGCTCCTGCTGGAGCGGTTGGCCGCGGACCCCTTCGGAGAGGTGCGGCTCACCGTCACGCGGCTGCTGAAGCTCACCCGGCAGGAGGATGCGGACACCCTGGCCCGGTTGGTGAACGATCCCGAGCCGGAGATCCGCGAGGCGGCGCTGGAGGCGTTCTCGGACGACCTCGATCGCTTCCTGGAGCTGCTGAAGGAACGGGTGCGTGTCGAGCCCAGCCCCAGCCTGCGGCGCAAGTGGCTGGAGCACTGGCGGGAATGGGAGGGCACGGGCGCATTGCTCTCGTTCGCGGCCTCCCAGTCTCACGAGCGGGCCCTGGAGGTGTTCTCCCTGCTGCAGTCGGAGAAGCAGATGCAGTTGTTCTCCTGGGAGGAACTGGCACCGCTCACGTGGGAGGAGAACTCGGAGTTCGACCAGCGGGTGCTCTCGTGGCTCAACCCCCGGGGAGCGCCCTCCGCCGCCCGGGAGTGGCTGCTCTCGGTGGCGCTTCGGGAGACTCTGCCCCTGCCCGCTGGCGCGCGCCTGTCCTATCGGAGCCGTCAGGCCGCGCACACCGCGCGCCGCCTCCTCCTGGAGTCCCTTGAAGGCGTGGGCGGCGACGAGCTTGGGTCCGGAGAGCGCCCGATGCTGAAGGGGCTCCGGGACTCGCTCGAAGCCGCCCAGAAGTCCGGCGAACTCGATGAGCAGGAGGAGAGCTACGACGAGGAGACGGACGGCTGGGTCTACGTCCCCAGCCTGGAGAGCCGCCTGCTGCAGAGACTGCGCGAGCTGCTGGGCAGCGGTTAGAGCCGGACCTGGATCTCGTAGCGCCGGTTCTTCGCCTTCTTGGCCGGCGTGTCATCCGGCTTCACCAGCATCTGCTCCGAGCCGCGCCCCACCGCGAGAATCTCTCCGGAGGGGATGCCCCGGGACACCAGCTCCTTCACGATGACGGCGGCGCGCTTCTGGCTCAGCGCCTTGTTCTTCGCCGCGTCGCCCACCGAGTCCGTGTGCCCGGACACTTCGAACTTGTAGTTCTTCACCCCGCCGGCATCGAGCTGCTTCTTGGCCTCGATGAGCGCGGACACCAGGTTCTTCAGCTTCTGCTCGCAGCCCGGCTCCAGCACGTCCGTGCCCGACTTGAAGCTGCACTGGTTCTTGCTCGCCTCGTTCTTGAGCTTGGCGTTGACCTTCTTCTCCACGGCGGCCTTGCCCGCGTCACCCGCGGCCTTCTTGAACGGATCGAGATTGACCTGCCCGAGCGCGACTCCAGGGACCATCAGCAGAGATACGGCGATGCACAGCGACTTCAACGACATGGGTGCCTCCAATGACGAAGGGGTTCCAGCGGGCCTAAGGCTGCCGGGGAGCGGCGCCCGCGTCCATGTCCTTGGAGCCTCACGGGGGAGGTTGGCGTCCGGAAGCAGCCGGAGCAGGATGTGCCCTCCGTAACTCCGGAGGTCGCACCCGCGTGAGCAAGCAGCGCAGTGAGCGATGGCAGCAGTTGTTGTCCTGGCAACGGCTGGGGTCCACCCGCGCTCCCACCGGCTCCGCCGAGGACCGCACCGACTACGACAAGGACTACGACCGCATCGTCTTCTCCAGCGCCTTCCGGCGGCTGCACGACAAGACCCAGGTCTTCCCGCTCTCCACCCGCGACTACACGCCGCGTACGCGGCTGACCCACAGCATCGAAGCCTCGTGCGTGGGGCGCACGCTGGGGCAGCTCGCGGGCAAGGCCCTGCGCAACCAGGACGTGAAGGTTGAGCCCTCGCACCTGGGCACCCTGGTGGCAGCGGGCTGCCTGGCGCACGACATCGGCAACCCGCCCTTCGGACACTCGGGAGAAGCCGCCATTCAGCACTGGGCCGAGCAGCGGCTGGAGCGCTGGTCCCCCGAGCCCGCTGGAAAGAAGAGCCCCTTCGCCACCCAGGCCGAGTGGCAGGACCTGGTGAAGTTCGAGGGCAACGCGCAGGGCTTCCGCATCCTCAACCGGCTCCAGTCCCGCGAGCGCCACGGCGGCCTGCGCTACACCGTCGCCACGCTGGGCGCGATGAGCAAGTACCCCCGGCCCTCCGTCATCCCCGGACGCGAGCGGGACAAGAGCCGCGCCTCGGAGAAGAAGTTCGGCTACTTCCAGGAGGACGCGGCCCTGGCGCGCGAGGCGTTCCAGAAACTCGGCCTGCTCGAGCGCGAGCCCGGCGTCTTCGCCCGCCACCCGCTGGCCTTCCTCGTCGAGGCCGCCGATGACATCTGCTACGCCGTCATCGACCTGGAGGACTCGGCCATGTTGGGCCTCATTCCCCACGAGCAGGCCTGTGCCCTGCTGGAGGGAGTGATGGGCAAGCGCGACTTCCCCAGCCCCGCCGAGGAACTGCAGCCCGAGAGCCGCCTGGGCGTGCTGCGCTCGGGCGCCATTGGCGCGCTCATCCAGGAGTGCGTGGGCGTGTTCGCCGAGGCCGTGGAGGAGATGGAGCAGGGCAGGTGGGAGCAGTCGCTGGTGTCCGCCCGCGCCGCGATGAACAGCCAGCTCGATGAAATCAAGCGCATCACCCGCCAGAAGGGCTACGAGAGCGAGCGCGTGCTGCAGATCGAAAGCGCGGGCTTCAAGACGCTGGGCGGGCTGCTGGAGATGTTCGCCCCGGCAGTGGTGACCGACTCGCCCAACAAGGAAGAGAAGAAGCTGCGCCAGCTCCTGCCGCTCGAGTTCCTGCAGCGCCCCGGCCCGCCCTTGCAGGACCGCGGCGAGGCCATCGCCCAGCTGTCGCCCTACCAGCGCCTGCTCAGCGTCACCGACTACATCTCCGGAATGACCGATAGCTTCGCGGTGGAACTCTTTCAGCGTTTGTCTGGAATCAAACTACCTTCATGACTTCATGAATAAGGGTCGATTGGGCGGTAGTGGGGATTGACCGGGCTCTACACGAAAGTGTAGTTTCACGCGCCGTCTCACCTGGCGATCTGTGCGCCAACCATCCCCCAATCCCCCGAGAGGTCGAATGAAGAGCTTCAAGAAAGCCGCGTGCACGTTCTCCCTGCTGGCCGCTGCCTCGTGTGGCCCTGGTATGGAGGAGCAGGACTTCGAGCCCACCGAGCCCAAGTCGGAGCAGGAGATCGGTCAGGTTGCTCAGCTGCTGAAGAAGCCCAACGCGGTGCGCGACCAGTACATCGTCGTCTTCAAGGAGAACCTCCTCAAGGAGGTAGCCCAGGTAGGCACGCAGGGTCTGGCGCAGGAGATGGCGCTGTCCAAGGGCGGCCAGGTGCTGCACGTGTACAAGCACGCGGTCAACGGCTTCGCGGTGCGCATGAGCGAGGCGAAGATGCGCGAGCTGCTCGCGGACCCGCGCGTGGCGTACATCGAGGAGGACGGTGTCCGCACGGCCAACAACACGCAGACCGGCGCGACGTGGGGCCTGGACCGCATTGACCAGGCCAACCTGCCGCTGAACCAGACCTACACCTACAACGTCGATGGCACCGGTGTGCACGCCTACATCATCGACACGGGCGTGCGGTTGACCCACTCGCAGTTCACGGGCCGCATGGGCAACGGCTTCGACGCCGTCACCTCGGGCGGCAACGCCAATGACTGCCAGGGCCACGGCACGCACGTGGCGGGCACGGTGGGCGGCACCATCCACGGCGTGGCGAAGAAGGTGACGATCCACCCGGTGCGCGTGCTGGACTGCCAGGGCTCGGGTACGGACTCGGGAGTGATCGCCGGCATCGACTGGGTGACGGCCAACCACGTCAAGCCGGCGGTGGCCAACATGAGCCTGGGCGGCGGCGCCTCGGCGACGCTGGACGCGGCGCTGGCGCGCTCGCACGACGCGGGCGTGGTGCACGTGGTGGCGGCGGGCAACGACAACTCGAACGCCTGCAACTACTCGCCGGCCCGTGAGCCCAAGGCCATCACCGTGGGCTCCACCACCAGCACGGACGCGCGCTCCTCGTTCTCCAACTTCGGCACCTGCATCGACATCTGGGCGCCGGGCTCGAGCATCCTCTCGGCCAGCTCCAGCAGCGACACGGCCACCACCACCCTGAGCGGCACCTCGATGGCCAGCCCGCACGTGGCCGGCGCCGCGGCGCTCTACCTGGCGGTCAACCCCAGCGCCACGCCGCAGCAGGTGCGTGACGCGCTGGTGAACAACGGCACGCTGAACAAGGTGACCAACCCCGGCACCGGGTCGATCAACCGGCTGCTCTACACCAGCTTCATCACCGGCACCCCGCAGCCGGGCGACACCACGGCGCCCACCACCTCGATCACCGCTCCGACCGACGGCGCCACGCTGTCCGGCACCGCGACGGTGAGCGCCAGCGCCTCGGACAACGTGGGCGTGGCCAAGGTGGACTTCTTCTTCGGCACCACGCTGATCGGCTCGGACACCACGGCTCCGTACAGCGTCAGCTGGAACACCGGTCTGGTGGCCAACGGCACCTACTCGCTGACCGCCAAGGCGTCTGACGCGGCGGGCAACGTGGGCACCTCGGCGGCCGTGTCCGTCTCCGTGAACAACGTCGTGGGCAACTGCTCCATCACCGAGCAGGTGCTGCTCAACCCGGGCTTCGAGAGCGGCGCGGTGAACTGGACGACCACCACGGGCGTCATCGACAACAGCGCGGAGACCCCGGCGCGCACGGGCTCCTACAAGGCGTGGCTGAACGGCTACGGCCGGACGATGACCGACTCCGCCTACCAGCAGATCGCCATCCCGTCGACCGCCTGCTCCGCCAGCCTCAAGCTGTGGCTGCGCATCACCACCGCGGAGACCACCACCACCTCGGCGTACGACAGGCTGGCGGTCCAGGTCCGCAACAGCGCGAACACGGTGCTGGGCACGCTGGCCACCTACAGCAACCTGAACAAGAGCACCGACTACGTGGAGCGCACGTTCGACCTGTCGGCGTACAAGGGCCAGACGGTCCGCATCTACTTCAACGGCACCGAGGACGCGTCGCTGGCCACCAGCTTCTTCGTCGATGACACCTCGCTGACGATCACCCGGTAGTCATCGCCGCTGACGGTTACCTCCCGGCGTGGGCACGGAGCTTCTCCGGCCCACGCCGGTTTTCTTTTGCGGGTCCGCCGTCCGGACCCTCCAGGTGTACAGGGCTGAGCGAAAGGGCGCGGAAGGGCTCCCCAAGCGTCGTGCCACTGGCGGAAGCTGAGGCTGGATGAGGACCTGGAAACGCATCGCGGGGGGCGCTGCACTGGGCCTGTGTGGGCTGCTGCTGAACCTGGCGGCCGTCGAGGTCCTCCCCGGGGTGCACTTCCTGCTGGGGCCGCTGGCGGTGCTGCTGGCGGCGGTGCTGCTGGGGCCCGTGGCGGGCGGGGTGGCGGGGGCGATCTCCGGCGTGGTGACCGTGGAGCTGTGGGGACACCCCTGGGGTTGGCTCAACCTCACGCTGGAGGGGCTCTTCGTCGGCACGCTGAGCCGGCGCCTCATGCCCATCACGGCGGACGGGCTCTACTGGCTCTTGAGTCCGCTCTACTTCCTCCTGACGTACGTGCTGGCGGCCCAGCTGCCCGAGCAGGCCACGTTGGTGTCGGGGGTGAAGCAGGCGGTGAACGGGGTGCTGGCGGCGCTGATGGTCCAGGTGGTCCTGCTGGTGCCCGAGGTCCGGCGCCGCCTGCGCGAGCTGCTGCCCCCACCGGTGGCGGACATGCCCATGCGGAGCGCGTTCGCCTCGGCCCTCACCCTGGGCGCGGTCAGTCCGTTGCTCGTCATGGGGGGCGCCGAGGGCCGTGCGCGGCACCAGGCCGCCCTGGAGCAGGTGAACACGGAGAACCACCAGGTGGCCCGCGCCGTGGCCCGGGAGATCGAGAGCCGGCTCGATCATGCCTCGCACGCGGCGGCGCAGCTCGCGCGGCTGCTGGCCACGCACCTGGCGTCCCGGGGAGGGCTGCCGCAGCAGGGCTCTCTGGAGGATGCGCTCGACTCGCTCGTCACCTATTCGCCGGAGCTGATCAACGCTTATGTCGGCAGCGCCGAGGGAGTGGCGCTTGCGTTCTCTCCGCGGGTGGATCGGGAGGGGCGGCCGCTCGTGGGCCGGGACTTCTCGGACCGGGACTACGTGCGCCGGGCCCGGGAGGCCCGGGTGGCGTTCGTGAGCGATGTGTTTCCAGGCCAGGGCGCGGTAGTTGGTCCGCTGGTGGTGGCGGTCGCCCCGATCCGCGCCGACGGCCGCTACGGCGGTTATGTGCTCGCCTCGCTGGACCTGCCGGCGATGCGCACCTCCGCCCGGGACCGGAGCCGGGAGATTCACCAGCGCGTGCTGGTGGTCGACAGGCAGGGCGGCGTGGTCTTCGACTCGAGCGAGGAGGACACCGGACGCCCGCGGAGCATCGAAGGCTCGGCGCTGGCGGAGGCGCTGGCCCGGGCGGGCGTCGATGGCACGGGCACCTATACGAACAACCCCGGGACCCCCACGCTGCTCGAGCAGAGCGCGGTGCGGCTGTTCCGCACGGTGAGGGTGGAGCGCATGGGCTGGCGGGTGATCGTCGAGCAGCCCACGGCCTACCTGCAGCGCGAGGTCGAGGGCGCCTACGCCCACCTGCTGGCCACCATGGGGTTCGCCGCCGTGGCGGCCGTGCTGGTGTCGCTGATGATCTCGCGCGCCATCCTCTCGCCGATGCAGGAGGTGTCGGAGGCCGCGGTCCGGCTCGCCTCGGGGGAGCGTCAGGCGCGGGTGCAAGCCGCCACGGAGAACGCCCCGGTCGAGCTGCGCCAGCTCGCGCGCACCTTCGACCAGATGGCCGCTCAGCTCTCCAGCCAGCTGGAGGCCATCGAGCGGGTGAGCAACGAGAAAGATGCTTTCATGTCCATCGCCTCGCACGAGCTGCGGACGCCCATCACGGCGGTGAAGACCCAGCTGGCGCTGCTGCGGCGCAAGGTGGGGGCGGAGCACCTCGAGCGCATCGAACTGTTCGAGCGGCAGATTGATCGGCTCACGCGCCTGGTGACCCAGCTGCTGGATGCCTCGCAGCTCGGCTCGGGCAAGCTGCCGTTGCAGCGCACGCGGCTGAACCTGGCGGAGGTGGCCCGGCGCGTGAGTGAGCCGCTGGTGAACGCCTCGCCCCGGCACACGCTGCAGCTCGAGCTGTCGCCGGTGGAGGGAGCGTTCGACGAGCTGCGCATCGAGCAGGTGCTCCAGAACCTGGTGGCCAACGCCATCAAGTACAGCCCGGACGGGGGTCCCATCGAGGTCGGGGTGAGGCTGCTCTCTCCGGCCGAGGTGGAGCTCTCGGTGGCGGACCGGGGCATTGGCCTGGGTGGGGAGGACAAGGAGCAGCTCTTCGAACGGTTCGCGCGGGGGGAGCGCCAAGCGCTCAAGGGCATCTACGGGCTGGGGGTGGGGCTCTACGTCTCGCGGGAGATCGTCCGCCTGCACGGGGGGCGTATCTCCCTGCACAACCGTGAGGGCGGAGGCACGGTGGCCCGGGTGGTGTTGCCGCTTGGCGGCTGAGCAGCCCGCCGTGCTGCGTTGTGCTTGGTGGGCAGGGGCGGGCGGGCGATACTGGGCACATGTGTGGCCGTGTGACCGTCCAGACTTCGGCAGCCGATCTTGCCCGCGAGTTCGCCCTCACCAGTGTGCGGGCGGGACTCGATCGACCCCGGTTCAACCTGGCGCCTACCCAGCTGATGCCCGTCGTCGTCAATGACGGGCAGCGGGTGCTGGACGCCTACCGCTGGGGGCTCATCCCCTCATGGGCGAAGGATGCCGCCATCGGCAACAAGCTGATCAACGCCCGGTGCGAGACAGTGTCCGAGAAGCCCAGCTTCCGCTCCGCGTTCAAGCGCCGGCGCTGCCTGGTGCTCGTCGACGGCTGGTACGAGTGGAAGCAGACGACGAAGCCGAAGACGCCGTTCTTCTTCCACCGCAAGGACCGCAAGCCGCTGGCGCTGGCCGGGCTGTGGGAGGAGTGGACGGCGCCGGACACGGGCGAGCTGATGCGGACCTGCGCGCTGATCACCACGGGTCCCAACGCGCTGATGGAGCCTATCCACGATCGGATGCCCGTCATCCTCTCCTCGGGCGCGCAGGAGCTGTGGCTGCGCCCCGAGGCGCTGGAGCCCTCGGTGCTCCAGCCGCTGCTGGTGCCGTTCGCGGAGGACGCGCTGGATGCCTACGAGGTGGCGCGGGTGGTGAACTCGCCGTCCAACGACGTGCCTGCCTGCGTGGAGCGCGTGGCGGCCTAGCGGCTCAGGCCTTGCGCCGCAGCTTGGCGTCGAGGCTCCAGGGGCCACCGCCCACGAGAATCACCGCCACGAAGACGGTCAGGAAGAGCAGCGGCTTCTCCATGGCGGAGAACGGATCGGGGCGGTGCCGGAAGGTGGCCACCACCATGGTGAACGCCGCGAAGGCCGCGGCCGGCCGGCTGAAGAGCCCCAGGGCGATGAGCAGCCCGCCCAGAAGCTCCGTGAGCGTCGCGCACCAGGCGAAGAAGGTGGGGAACGGGAAGCCGAGCTTGGCCACTCTCTCCACGAAGGGCCCCATATCTCCTGTCGCTTTGGGGAGGCCGTGCGCCAGGGAGAGCATCAACCCGAACGTCACCCGCACCAACGTCCATCCCAGCGCCGCACTCTGCCCCTGCATCATCCGAGACTCCCTGCTCGTTCCAGTGCTTGAAGAAACCAGGGGGCTCAACGCGCTTCAACGCGGTTGATTCCCAACGGGTTCCGGGCGCATCGAGGGGGGCTTGCGTTTACCTACCGAAGGGGTAGGGTAGCTGGTTGCCAACCCCTTGGGATACTCATGCGCAACGTTCTCTTTGTCCTGGCCGCTCTCGTCATCGGATGTGGCCCCGTGCCACCCGCTGCTGCCACGGACACTTCGTCGTCAGAGCCGGAGGTGCTCGCCCAACTCTCGCTGTTCTACAAACGCAAGCGGTGGGAGGACCCGGTCGAGTGTCCAAGCCGTTCCAAGTTGGCGCTCCACGGTGAGTGCTGGCAGAAAGTGGACGTGGAGATAGAACTCAAGAAGTGCAGCCGGACCACCCCCGTGACCGAAGATGACACTGTGCCTCAGGACCCCGGCACGTGCCCTGAGATCAAGCCCATCTTCCGGTTCGGGTTCGTGTGACGGAACAGGGACATACGACCCTGCTTCTGGATGTCCAGGGCCTGCCGGAGCACGCGCCCACGTGGGTTGTGGCTGGGTACTACGTGAGCCTCACCGGCTACGAGCGGCTCGCCAACTCCATGGCGCAGTGCCAAGCGGATGCGCAGGCCGAGCGGGCCCGGGCCGAGGCACTCCAGGCCTCCATGGCGCTGGTGCCCACGAGGCGCTCGACCACCATCGGCACCGGTGCCGTGGTGCTGGTGGGCGTGGCGCTGGTGCTGGCGGGTGGCGTCGCGGGCTACTGACTCGGCCGGCGCTAAACTCGCCGTTTCTGGGGACTTTCCCAAGGGCTCCGTCTCTCAGGTGGGGGGGCCCTTCGTCTACTCCGGCTCTTCACCCTCGGGAGGCGGCTTTATCGGGTAGCGCGGGATGATCACCGACCGCAGGCCCATCCGCTCCAGCAGTTTCTCCTTCTTCTCTGGGGAGAGGTTTCGCACTCTCTCCAGGAGCCGGCGCAGCGCCGGCGTGTCGTTGAGATCCTCGTTGTCGTTGTCGTCAGGGGCCATGGTTTCACTCCGGTTGGAGCCACGTATCGT
>DASVVJ010000746.1:0-7870 GCA_036389955.1 Myxococcaceae bacterium | reverse complement strand
AGTCTGCTCGATCATCTTGAGGTCAGCCGCTTCTAACAGCTTCAGAGCTGCCGAGGCGGAACTGAGGGCGACAGCCACGGCAAGATAGCGCTCTCACCCGGTGGAGGCGCATAGCAGGCGGGATTGCGCAGGCATGCGCTGGTCGCGGAGTCCATCGTCTGCGCGTAATGCCTCGGCGTGGGCTGCCCTTTCATTCCTGGTGCGATGCACGCGATGAAAAGACCGCTTGCCGCGAGCAGTGGAAGCAGATGCCGGCTGGTTCTGAGCGCCCTCACGGCTTGCGAGCCAGGCCCCGGCCCGTGGTGAGGTACACCGCGAAGCTGCCCAGCCAGTGTCCACCCTCGTAGTGGGCCCCTGTCACGGCCTTCAGTCCCGCCTCGCGGTGGCGCTTCGCCGCCGCCCGGATCGCGCCCAGCCGCTTGTCCGCCGGTGGCAGGCCCGTGGCGATTCCCTCCAGCATCCACGCCCGGCTCAGGTTCAGCCCGTCCAGGTGCGCCAGCTTCGGGTCCGTCGGATCCGACACCACCGCGGGCTCCAGCCACGTGGCCGAGCCGTTGCTGGGAAGCTCCGGCATGAAGTCCTTCAACCACGTGGCGAAGCGCGCGGGCGGCAGCACCCGCCGCATCAAGTCCGCCTCGGCCAGGCATGGCGACAGGAAGTCATGTCCCGAGGGCTCGTACGCCAGCGGGCACCGCTTGTCCTTGCCGTAGAAGGCCTCCACCCGCTGCACCAGCAGCTGCTCCATCGAGCGGTCTCCCACCTGCCGCGCCCAGTCCAGGATGAGCCCGAAGGCGAAGCCCGTCTGATCGTGCTCCCCCTCGCGGATCGGCCGCGTGAGCTTGGGCACCCAATCCCGGATCCGTCCCGCCGAGGCCTCCTCGAGCGGCTTGAGCGCGGCGGCCCACTCCTTCGCCTGCGGATCGTCCCACTCCCGCAGCTCCGCCGCGAGCTGGAGCAGCCACGCCAACCCGTAGGGCCGCTCGAAGGACACCCGGCCCGGAGCGCTCAGGTAGCGCACCTCCGCCTCGATGTTCGCCGGCGTCAGGCTCCTGGCCAGCGCCGCGCGGGCCCGGGGAGCAAAAGCCGCCTCGGGGAACGTCCTCGCCAGCCGCGCCAGCAGCCAGTGCCCGTGCACCGCCGAGTGCCAGTCGTAGCACCCATAGAAGGCCGGGGTGAGCTCGCGCGGCGGGCGCGCATCCGCGTCCCCGCTGAGCACATGGGCGATCTTGTTCGGGTACTCCTTGTGAACGCACGTGAGCGCCAGCTCCGCGAAGCGTGTCGCGGCCTCTGCGCTGAAGTCCGAAGGAGGGGGCATGCTGGCGGTGACCGTGGCCGAGAAGCTCAACAGGAGAAGGAGATTCATGGACGAGGGGAAAGAGGGGCACCTAGCCTGACACATACCCAGAGCCAGGGTGTCCCAGAGGCCAGGTGCATGACGGGCTAACATGGTACACTATGAAATAGTGGTAAATCGAGACCAACCCGTTGATGGGAGGCCCTTCATGGAAGTCAAAGGCGTCGCCTTCCTGGCGCGGCAGCAGCTGATGGTGCAGGCGCACGGCGAGCAGGTCTGGCGTGAGTTCCTCGCGGATTTCTCGCAGCGCGACCCGACGTTCAACCAACCGGTCATGCCGGTAACGCGCCTGCCGGTGGAGTCGTTCTTGCGCTTGAACGAGGCGCTGGTGATGCGCTTCTACAAGGGGGATCAGCGGACGTACTGGCAGTTCGGCATGAAGTCCGCCGAGCACGCGCTGAGCCAGGGCCACCTGCGGGGCATGTTCGTCCCCGGGGACTACCGGCGCTTCATGCACTTCGCCCCCGGCATCTGGAAGGGCTACTTCACCGAGGGTGAGCTGCAGGTGAAGCCGGAGGAGCGCTACTTCGAGATGCGCCTCACCAAGGTGGCCCGACCCCACGCCTACTTCGAGCTGTCGGTGATGGGCTTCATCGCCGGAGGCCTGGCCTTCCTGGGCGCCAAGCAGCTCCAGCACGAGGCCCTCAAGGGCTTCACCCGGGGAGACTCCGAGGTGGTCTACCGCTTCTTCCTCCCCGCGGGGGCCTGAGGGCACCCCCAGCGCTCAGGCCCGCGGAGCCGTGGGCAGTTGCACGCGGAAGGTGGTGCCCCGGCCCACCGTGCTGTCCACGGAGATCTGTCCTCCCAGCCCGGTGACGATGCCGTGGCAGATGGACAGGCCCAGCCCGGTGCCCACGCCCAGCGGCTTGGTCGTGAAGAAGGGCTCGAAGATGCGGCTCAGGTTCTCCGGCTCGATGCCGCTGCCGTTGTCCTGAACCTCGACGAGGATGCCCGAGTCCTGCTGGCGCGTGGTGACGCGCACCCGGGGCTCGGGGTGCGCCTCGGGCATGGCCTGGGCGGCGTTGACCAGCAGGTGCAGGAAGACCTGCTCCAGGCCCCGCTCGTTGGCGTGCACGGGGGCCACCTCCTGGAAGTCACGCTCCAGCCGCACGCGCGGCCCCATCGAGCGCTCCGCCTCGGTGATGGACTGCTCCAGCACCTTGCGCACGTCCACCGAGCCGCCCGGCTGCTGCTCCACCCGCGCGAAGGTCTTCACGTCCTGGACGATGCGCTTCAGGCGCTCGGTGCCCTCCAGCGCGTCCCGGCACGCCTCCAGCAGATCGGCGGGATCCTCCAGCGTCCCGCCCGCCAGCTTCTTCTCCAGCGCCAGGCGCAGGTGGTTCAGGTTGCTGCTCACGAAGCCCAGCGGGCTGCTGACCTCGTGGGCCATGCCCGCCGCCAACCGTCCCAGGGACTCCAGCCGGTGCAACTGGGCCATCCGGGCCTCCAGCCGCGCGCGATCCTCGAGCTCCTGGCGCAGCCGCGCGTGGGTGTCCTCCAGCTCCTTTGTCCGCTCGGCCACGGCCTGGGCCAGGTCGTCCATCCGGCGCCGGTTCTGCCGGGACAGCTCCCACTTCTCCGCGAGCGCGTGCGCCATCTGGCGCACCTCGATGTTGTCGAAGGGCTTGCGCAGGATGAGCAGCCGCTGGTTGATGCCCAGCCGGTGCGCCACCTCCTCCCACGAGTAGTCCGCGTACGCCGAGCAGAGCACCACCTGCAGATCCGGATCCTCCTGCCACAGCCGCGCGGTGGTCTCCACCCCGTCGATGCCCGGAGGCATGCGGATGTCCACGAAGGCCAGGGCGTAGGGGTGCCCCTCGCGCTGAGCGTCCCGCACGCGGTGGACGCCTTCCTCGCCCTGGGAGGCGGTGTCCACCTCGAAGTGGTAGGGCCCGCTGCGCGTCTGGGGCGCGCCGAAGAGCACGGACTCCAGGGCATCCAGCGAGGTGCTGCCCTCGGGGGTGGCGAGAATCTTCTGGAAGTCCTCGTGAATGGCCGGGTTGTCGTCGATGACGAGGACGCGGCGGTGGTGGGGGGCAGGGGGGCTCATAACGGGGTGTATTCGCGAGTGAGGGGAAGTTCGATGATGAAGGTGGCGCCTTGATCGAGGCCGGCGCTGGTGCAGGTGAGGCGGCCTTTCATCTCCTCGGCCGCCAGGGCACTGGCGTGCAGCCCGAAGCCGTGGCCGTTGCGCTTGGTGGTGAACCCCTGGGTGAAGACGCGCGAGAGGTTCTCCGGGGCAATGCCCACCCCGTTGTCGCCCACCGCGATGCGAAGCCGCTCTCCGGGCTGGGCGCTGATGCTCAAGGTGAGCAGCTTGTCCAGGCGCCCACTGGCCAGCAGCGCATGCCGCGCGTTGCTCAGCAGGTTGACGAGGATCTGCAGCAGCCGGTGCCGGTCCACCAGCACGGGCCGTACCGGGCTGTAGTCGCGCCGCACCTGGATGCCCAGCCGCTCGAAGGAGGTGGCGTGCAGGCGCAACGCATCGTCGATGAGCTCGCTCACCGTCACCTGCTCCACCGTGCCCGAGAAGCGCGCATGCTCCTGCTGCATGCTCACCACGGACTTGATGTGCTCGACGTTCTTGGTGAGCGTCTGGACTTCCGTGAGCATCCGCTCGTGCTCCTTGGCCAGCTGCCGCGAGACGCTGAGAAGATACTCCGGCAACACCTGGCCTTTCTCGTCTTCGGTAAGGAAGGTGTGCAGGTTGCTGGTGTGGGCCTGCAGCAGCTCGACGGCCCGGAGCAGTCCCATCAGCCGCGAGCCGCGCAGCCGCTCGGCCACCAGGGACGCCGAGACGTTGACGCTGTTGAGCGTGTTGCCCACGTTGTGGAGCTCCCCGGTGGCGATCTCCGCCATGCCCGCCTTGCGCGAGGCCTCCATCAGGCTGCGGTGCAGCTCTCCCAGGCGGGCCTCGGCCTCGCGCCGCGCGGTGACGTCGCGCCCGTAGATCGTCGCACCGGCGGGCTGGCCGTCCTCTCCGGGGATGACCGTGAGGCAGAAGTCCACCGCCAGGGACCGATCGCCCAGGGGATAGACGACCTCGGCGCGCACCGTCTCTCCGCGCAGCGCCTCGGCGAAGCCCTCGGGCCAGTCGGGGTGGTGCGCCAGAAAGGCAGGGGTCGCCATGGGCTCGCCCAGGTGCAAGTCCTGCCCGAAGATCTGCTTGAACCACTTGAGCATGGACGCGTTGGCCGTGAGCAGGCGCCCCTGGGTATCCAACGAGCAGACGAGATCCTCCGTGCTCTCCACCACGCTGGACAGCTTGCGCTCGCCCTCGTGCAGGCTCTTCATCGTCCGCTCGAGCGCCGCCTGCGCGTCGTCGCGGGCCCGGGTGTGCATGTAGCTCAGCCCCCAGACGCCCAGGATGCAGGCGGCCCCGAAGAGGTTGCCCGACAGCTCCACGCTCCCGATGAGCTGGGGGTTGGAGAGCTCGAAGTCCGCGAGGAACAGCGGCTGAATGAGCACCGTGTTGAGCGCCATGAGCACCGCGAAGGCCAGCCCCCCCCGGGCGCCCATCAGGAAGAAGGCCAGCAGCGGGATGAGGGTGCTCGCCACATGCGTCCCCGCCGAGACATGGCCCGTGTGGATGTCCGAGGCGATGTAGGCGCCCGCGATCGTGAGGCACAGCGCGAGCGAGGGAGGCCAGAGCCAGGCACTCGTCCGCAACAGCACCAGCGTCACCGCGTAGCCAACGAGGCACCCACTCCCCAGGGTCACCTGGAAGGGCTCCTGCTGGGCCAGACTGCCGGTCAGATGGAGCGCCGCGAGCGGGATGAGCACCGCGAGGGTGCCCACGATGACGCGGTAACGGCTGAGATCGTCCGCCCGGGCCTGGCGCTGGCGCTCGGTGAGGAGCGCGTCCAGGCGCTTGAGTACCCAGGAGTGCAGGGAAGTTCGCATCGGCGGGGCTCTCGGCGCAGGCGGCCGTGGCTCGAAGAGCCCGGAGAAACTGAGGCTCATGAGGAAGTCCCCCGGTGGGTGCTGGACTCTCTAACGCCTTGCGCAGGGGGCCTGCAGTGGCCCCCCAGGCACTGTGCGATCCTCAACAGGCCGATCGTCCCACAGTCCAGTCGCCGTACGCCAGGGGGACCGGGGCTTACGCAGCGCGCTGTCCCGAGGCGGACCGGAAGCGATCCTGCTGGTAGCGGCGCAGCAACCATTTGCCGGCGGGCCGGTCCAGCAGCGCCTGGCGCATCTCGGCGATGCCCTTGGGCGTCTCGGAGTCCGGGCGTGGAGCGTAGGGAGAATTTTCCGCCATGATCAGCGGGGCATACAGCGAGGCGGCGGTGATGTCCGCGATCGTCAGCGAGGAGCCCACGAGGTAGCGCGCGGGGTCGCCCTGAATCTCGCGCTCGATGCGGTCCAGGCCCTCGAGCATCTTCACCCGGGATTCCTCCACCTTTGGAGGGGTGATGCGGTACTGGCGCCTGAGGGCGATCTTGATGAGCGGAACGGCGGCGCGGCCAATCCACCGCTGGGGGGCGGGGTAGGCCCCGAACATCATGGCCCCCAGGTTGGCGCCGCCGTCGAGGATGTGGCTGTAGGCCCAGCGGCGCACGTGCTTGCCGGCGGCCTCATCGAAGTAGGCCTCCAGTTCGAGGACGCGGTCGCGCTCCGGGCCCTCGGGAGGCAGCAGGGGCGGGGTGGGGTAGGTGCGCTCCAGGTACAGGGCGATCTCGGTGGAGTCGCCCAGGGCCGTGGCGCCATCCACCAGCACCGGCACGCTGCCCTGGCCGTTGGCCAGGCGCTTCGTCACCCTCCGGTGCGCGCCGGGCATCAGGTTGACGAGGTTGTAGGCCAGGCCCTTGGCATCCAGGAGCCAGCGGGCCTTCTCGCAGTAGTGGGAGATGGGGAATTGGTACAGCGTCCGTTCGGAGCTCGGCATGGCGCCACTATCTCACGATTCGAACGAGGTGTTCGGTCGTCGGGTCCTTGTCGCTGCCGATGCGCTGGATGAGCTGGAAGTGGCCGCGCCCGGGGACGGTGAGGAAGGTGACCGGGAGCTTGCGGGCCTTCAGCGCGGCGACGAAGTCCTTCGACTGTTTGATCATGTCCTTGTAGTCGTCGCCCGCGAGCACCACCCAGAGCGGGGGCTTCACGGCGCGCAGGTGGGTGACGGGCGAGGCGGCGGCCCGGGCGGCCTTGTCCTCGCCGAAGGGCGGGAAGATGAAGCCCTTGAAGCCGCCCTCGGGCGTGTCGTCGATGGGGCGGGTGAGATCGAAGACGCCCGAGAGCGCGATGACGCCCGCCAGCTCCTCGGGCGCATGGCCCGTGGCCTTCAGGTAGCTGGGATCGAAGAGCAGCAGCGTCACCAGGTGCCCGCCCGCCGAGTGGCCACTGATGAAGACACGGTCCTTGCGCCCGCCGAAGCGCTCCACGTTCTCGAGCGCCCAGGCGACGGCACGCGCGGCATCGCGGGTGTGCTCGGGGTGGCGCACGGTGGGCGTGAGCCGGTAGTTCACCACCAGGGTGAGGATGCCTTGGCGCGCGAGCGCCTGGCCCACGTTCGTGTAGTTCGACTTGTCGCCCTGCTGCCAGACGCCCCCGTGGAAGAAGAGGAGCACCGGCAGGCCCTTCCGGCCCTCGGGCTGGAAGAGGTCCAGGGTGTGTTTGACGGGGTCGGCCCCTTCGCCCTCGAAGTAGTCCACCTCCGTCTGGGTGATACGGGGCTCGGCGGGGGTGGGAGGGGTGGCCAGGGTGAGGCAGAGGAGCGTGGAGAGCAGCGTCATGCGTCACTGTACGAGCGAAAAGGGGCTGTTGGATTCACGCGCGGGCGGACCCGGTGTAGGGAGGGACTCGACCATGCGAACCCTGCTTGTTTCCGCTCCTGCCCCGCGCGCCTTCGGGGTGCTCCTGCTGGCCCCGCTGCTGTGGGCCGCTACTCCCGAGACGCCGCCCCGCCTGGAAGAGGCCGTTGCCGACAGCTTCGAGGGGGTGGCGCGTGTGGTCGCCGTCGGCGATGTGCACGGAGATGTGGACGCGCTGTCGGAAGTGCTGCGGATGGCGGGCCTGATCGACGCGAAGGGGAGCTGGATCGGCGGCAAGACGCACCTGGTGCAGACCGGAGACATCGCGGACCGCGGCGCGAAGACGCGGGACTGCTACGAGCTGTTGATGCGGCTGGAGCGCGAGGCGCTTGCCGCGGGAGGCCGTGTGCATGTGCTCATCGGCAACCACGAGGTGATGAACATGGTCGGGGACTTGCGCTACCTGACGCCCGAGGAGCTCGCCTCGTATGCGGACCAGAGCCCCACGCCGGATGCGGCTGGGGCACCCAAGGGGCTCGCCGGCCACCGGGTGGCCTTCAGCGCCAGTGGGCGGTATGGGCGGTGGTTGCGCACACGCCCCGCGGTGCTGCGCATCGATGGCACGCTCTTCATGCACGGTGGACTGCATCCCGGAGTTCCCGCGAAGACGCTCGCGGAGCTCAACCGCTGGGTGCGCCAGGATCTCTTCCCGGGAAATCCTCCGGGCGGAGGGATGAACCAGCAGGGGCCGCTGTGGTTCCGGGGC
>DASVVJ010000745.1:0-5716 GCA_036389955.1 Myxococcaceae bacterium | reverse complement strand
GGATCTGGGCGCGGCGGTGGGGCGTGAGCTGACGTTGCTGCGCACGGATCTGTCGGGCTTGAAGCTGGCGGGCGCGGACCTGAGCAAGAGCAACTTCCTCGAGGTGACGCTGACCGGAGTGGACTTCACCGGCGCCAACCTCTCGGGCGCCGTCTTCGTCACCTGCAAGGCGGACGGCTCGTGCTTCAAGGGAGCCTCGCTCGACAACCTGCGGCTGGTGAAGGACTGCTCCTTCGAGAAGGTGGACTTCCGCGAGGCCAACCTCCAGGGCGCCAACCTGCGCGCCACGAAGCTGACGGAGTCGGACTTCAGCCAGGCCCGGCTCGCGGGCGCGGACCTGAGCGAGAGCCAACTCCAGCGTGCCCGCTTCCACCGGGCGGTGGCCACCGAGGCGCGCTTCGTGAAGGCGGACCTGTCCGACGCGGTCCTCGTGTCCTGCAACCTCATGCAGGGCATTCTCCAGAAGGCCATCATCCAGGGCGCGGACCTGCGCGGTGCCAACCTCTTCCGGGCGGACTTCGCGCGCGTTCGCGGCTCGGCCAAGGGCCTCCAGGAAGCCAATGTGAAGCAGGTGCGCATCTTCCCGCGGAGCACCAATGGATAGGGCCACGCTGCGAGCCCAGATCGAGCGCGGGGAGCCCGTCACCGACGTGGACCTCTCCGGCGCGGACCTGCAGGGGGCCGACCTGTCGGGCGGCATCTTCGAGAAGGTCCGCTTCCGTGGCGCCAACCTGACCGGAGCGGATCTGCGCGAGTCCAGCTTCACCGGGTGTGATTTCTCCCAGGCCCGGATGGAGGGCGTACGGCTCCAGCACGCGGTGATGTACTCGGCGGACCTGTCGCGCGCGGTGCTTACGAAGGCCTCTCTGGTCGCGGCGCAGGTACACAAGTCCACCCTGGTCGCCACGGAGCTTCGTGGGGCGAACCTGCTGCAGGCGGCCCTGGCCCGCGTGGACCTGACCGGCGCCAGCCTGGCGGAGGCGGACCTGGATCGTGCCGCGATCCTCGAGTCGAAGACGGAGGGGATCGATCTCTCGGGCGCGCGGCTGAAGCAGACGACGCTGTACCAGGCGGACCTCCGCAAGGCGAAGCTGAGCGGGGCGAAGTTCGAGCTGGCGGTGCTGGTGGGCAGCAAGCTGGCCGGCCTGGACCTGCGGCGAATGGACTTCACCCTCACGCAGTTGATGGCCGCGGACCTGACGGGATGCGACCTGCGCGAGGCGAACCTGACGCAGTGCAACTTCAAGGACGCGCTGCTCGAGGGAGCGAAGCTCGACGCGGCCAAGGCCAACAACGCCCTGTTCGTGGGGGCCAAGCTGCAGAAGTCGAGCCTGCGCGGGACGCAGCTCTTCCAGTCGCTCTTTCTGGAGGCGGACCTGACGCAGGCGGACTGCACGGGGGCCCAGATGCAGCAGTGCATCCTGACGCGGGCGGTCTGCCTGGCGGCCCGCTTCAACAACGCGGACCTCACGTACGCGGACTTCTCGCACGCGGATGTGTCAGGGGCTCACTTCACCGGCGCCACGGTGACCCGGGCGAAGTTCCATCTGACGAAGGAACAGGGCACGCTGGGCAAGGGGAAGGGCGCGTTGGGCGACGATCCGGATCTGGCCGAGGCCGAGCGGTGGCGGCCGAAATTCTGAAGCTTCTGAAGGTGAGGAGGACATATGCGGCAACTTGCCAGGGCACGTGAGCAGACGGCGGCATTCCAGGAGGCCGGCACGGTGGTGTCGGTGGAGCAGGACGCCTCGCTCTCGGTGCAGACCGGGTCGGGCACGTTCCGCGCGCGCCGGGCTTTCAGCTGCCTGGTGGAGCCCATGGTGGGAGACGTGGTGCTGCTGAGCGGCCTGCCGGAGGGGGCGTGCTACGTGCTCGCGGTGCTGGAGCGCGAGGCGAACGCTCCCGCGCGGCTGGTGGCGGACGGAGACCTCGAGGTGCGGCTGACCCACGGGCGCTTCGTCGTGGCCGCCCAGGAGGGCGTGGACCTCGTCTCCGCCAAGGAAGTCACCGTGGCGGCGGGAGGGCTGCGGGTGAACGCGGACGAGGGCAACGTGGTGTTCCGGCAACTGTCCGTGCTGGGCTCGTTCGTGCGCGCAGAGTTCGATCGCATCAAGGTGCTCGCCGAGAGCTGTGACTCGGTGCTCGATCGGATGCTCCAGCGGGTGAAGCGCTCGTACCGCTTTGTCGAGGAGCACGATCAGGTGCGGGCGGCGCAGATCGACTATGCGGCCGAGAACAACGCCAGCATCCGGGGCGAGAACACGCTCGTGACCGCCAAGGATCTGGTGAAGATCGACGCGGAGCAGGTCCACCTCGGGTAAGGAGACACACCATGTTCGCGAACACGCAGATGATGGGAATGGACATGGGCTTTCCGGACGTCTGCCTGACGCCCACGCCCGCGGGGCCGGTGCCCATTCCGTACCCCAACATCGCCATGGGGCCCATGGGAGTGCCCGCGGCCTATAAAGTCCTCTTCATGTGCACCCCCGCGCACAACCTGAGCACGGTGATACCGCTGTCGAACGGCGACAACGCCGGCGTGGCGATGGGCGTGGCCTCGGGAGTGGTGATGGGGCCTGCCCGCCACCTGACGGGTGCCTTCACCGTGCTGGTGGGTGGCATGCCCGCCTCGCGGCTGACGAGCATGTCCCTGCAGAACTCGACCAACTGCCCGGGCGTGCGCACCGTCCCGAGCCAGACGAAAGTGCTCTTGCTCGCTCCCTGATATGAACCCTGCTCTCGTGCTCGGAGCCACCAACCAGACGCCGTACGTCTGCATGGCGGTGTCGCTGGGAATCCTCGCCCTCGTGCTGGTGGCCGTGCTCCTGCCCAAGAAGGAGCCTCAGCGCACGGCGCAGGAGCTGCAGGCGCTGAAGAATGTCCCCGAGTCGGCCATGAAGCAGGCTCGCAAGCTCATCCGCGAGGGGACGCCCCTGCAGGCGGTGAGGTTGCTGAACGAGACCTCGAAGCTCTCCCTGGTGGACGCCAACGCCTACGTCGACGCCTTTCAGGCCGTCGAGCTGGGCAAGCTCTCTTTCGGTGAGGCGCTCACGGTGGAGACCGCATGCGAGGTGCGGGAGCTTCTCCAGAAGGGGGAGCGCCTGCAGGCGATCCGCTTGCTGGTCTCTCGCACCGGAGCCTCTCAGCCCGAGGCCCAGCGCCTGGTGGAGCTGCTCGCGGCGACACGCGACAACCAGGGCTGGGTGGCGCGCCAGCCTCTGCCGCAGGCGATCACCCCGGAGCAACTCCAGGAAGTCCGCGACCTGGCTGCCAAGGGCAACAAGATCGAGGCCATCAAGGAGTACCGTCATCTCACCGGCGCGGGCCTGAAAGAGGCCAAGGACTACGTGGAGTCGCTCGAGAACCAGTAGCTGCAGACACGCCCTAGGCCGGGGTGAAGCGGTGGGGGCCGGTGAGGCCCTGGGACTCGAACCACTTCCGGGCGGCCTGGATGTGCAGCGGGAAGGCGAAGACGTCTTCCAGACCCTGCGGCCCGTAGATGACGCCGCGCTCCTGCGACTCGGTGCTCGGCGTGAAGGCTGAGAGCGAGGAGCGCTCGAGGGTAGGCGCCACCGAGAACAGCAGCACCCGGTTGGGCCGGGGCTCGGTGCTGGTGAACCACAGCGGCGTGAGCTTCGTTGCGTCCACCGTGACGCCGACCTCTTCGGACACCTCACGCGCGCCGCCCACCTGCCATGTCTCGTGCTCCTCGAGGAAGCCGCCCACCAGGGCCAGCATGCCCTTGCGAGGCTCGATGCCCCGCCGTACGACGAGCAGCCCCGTGCCCTGCTCCGAGCGCACCGGGACGAGCACCACGGAGACAGGGATGGGGTTGGCCCACACCGTTATCTTGCAGGCGGCATTGGTGCAGGTGCGGGGGTAGGCGAGCGGCTCGGCGTAGGCGGTACCGCAGAACGAGCAGAAGCGATCCTTCACGGGGGGAGGCATCGGAAGCTCCAAGGCGAGCGGGGAATAGGCCGCTCGGCCATCTTACTCCTTGGACCCTCACCCCGTCCCTCTCCCGAAGGGAGAGGGACCAGGGGACTCACGGCTCCACTGGCGTCTGCTTCACCCGCCAGATCTCCTCCGCGTACTGCCGGATGGTGCGATCCGACGAGAAGATGCCCGCCCGTGCCACGTTGAGGATGCACTTGCGCGTCCACTCGTCGGTGTTCAGGTAGGCGCGCGCCACTTCCTCCTGCTTGGCCTGGTACGAGGCGAAGTCCGCCAGCACCAGGTAGCGGTCCTCCTCCAGCAGTTTGTCGATCAGCGGCTTGAAGAGGTTCTTGTCCTCGGGCGAGAAGAAGCCCGAGCTGATCAGGTCCATCGCCTCACGCAGCTCCAGCTGCTCGTTGTAGACCTCGCGCGGCCGGTAGCCCGCCTTCTTGCGAGCGATGACCTCGTCCGCCGTGAGCCCGAACAGGAAGAAGTTCTCGTCGCCCACCGCCTCGCGGATCTCCACGTTGGCGCCGTCCAGCGTGCCCAGCGTCAGCGCTCCGTTGAGCATCAGCTTCATGTTGCCCGTGCCCGAAGCCTCCATGCCCGCGGTGGAGATCTGCTCGGACACGTCCGCCGCCGGGATGATGCGCTCGGCCAGGCTCACCCGGTAGTTGGGCAGGAACACCACCTGCAACCCCGTGGTGCCCGCGTCGCTGTTCACCACCTCGGCAATGCCGTTGATCAGCCGGATGATGAGCTTGGCCTCCTGGTAGCCCGGCGCCGCCTTCGCGCCGAACAGGAACGCCCGCGGGTGGATGATGGTCGACGGATCCCTCCGCGCCCGCATCCACAGCACCACCGTGTGCAGCGCGTTGAGCAGCTGCCGCTTGTACTCGTGCAGGCGCTTGATCTGCACGTCGAAGATGGCGTTCGGATCCAGCTCCACCGAGCGCAGGTGCTTCACGTGCTCGGCCAGGTCCTTCTTGTTCTGCTGCTTCACTTCGCGGAACGCCTTGCGGAAGTCCGCGTCGTCCGCCAGCGGCTCCAGCTCGCGCAGCCGGTCCAGGTTCGTCTCCCAGCCCGGGCCAATGCGCGAGGTGATGAGCTTCGTCAGCCGCGGGTTGCACCACGTCAGCCAGCGCCGTGGCGTTACCCCGTTCGTCTTGTTGTTGAAGCGCTCGGGGTACATCGCCGCGAAGTCCGTCAGCACGTCGCGCCGCAACAGCTCCGTGTGCAGCGCCGCCACGCCGTTGACGCTGTGGCTGCCCACCACCGCCAGGTGCGCCATCCGGATCATCTTCTCCGGGCCTTCCTCCACCAGGCTCATCCGCCGCATCCGCTCCTGATCGAACGGGTAGCGGATCTGCACCTGCCGCAGGAAGCGGTGGTTGATCTCGTAGATGATTTCCAGGTGCCGGGGCAGCAGGCGCTCGAACAGCGTCGCCGGCCACTTCTCCATCGCCTCGGCCAGCAGCGTGTGGTTGGTGTAGCCAAAGGTGCCCTGGGTGACGCCCCACGCCTCGTCCCAGCTCAGCCGCTTCTCGTCCACCAGCACGCGCATCAGCTCCGCCACGCCAATGGCCGGGTGCGTGTCGTTGAGCTGGATGGCCGCCTTGTTGGGGAAGTCCCGGAAGTGGGTGTGCGTCTTCAGGTAGCGCCGGACGATGTCCGCGATGGAGCAGGCGACGAAGAAGTACTGCTGCTTGAGGCGCAGCTCCTTGCCGGCCTGGAAGGCGTCGTTGGGGTAGAGGACCTTGGAGATGACCTCCGAGTC
>DASVVJ010000744.1:0-14761 GCA_036389955.1 Myxococcaceae bacterium | reverse complement strand
CCGGCTCTCGGGTGCAGTCCAAGGTGGCTCCTACCCCGGTGGAGGCGGCTCCGGCGCCGGGTGCCCCGCCGGCTCCCTGACGGGCCGAGGGCCCCTGGCTGCCTGCTTCCTCGCTGCGCGGCTTGCGTTCCCCTTGCGCGGGCGCTACACAGTGCGCCTTTTTCATACCGGGCAGGCCACCAGGGGTGGCGTCCGGCACCGCATCGCAAGAAAGAGGAACTCCCATGGCCGAAGCAGCCAAGAACACCAACCCTCACAAGAACTGGCCGCGTACGGCCAAGGGCGGCGGCAAGAAGGCGTGCAGCGTTGAGGGCTGCAAGCGGCCGTACCGCGCCAAGAGCTACTGCTTCTTCCACTTCAAGAAGTGGCGTCAGGGCGAGCTGCCCCACTCGCGCTACCGCACCTGCTCCAAGGCGGAGTGCCGCGCGAAGACGAGCAAGGGCGGCCTGTGCGAGAAGCACTACGCCGAGACCTACAAGAAGGAAGGCGCGGCGGCGGCTTAGCGCTGTCTTGCCGTTGGCTGTACCGGGCGCCTCGTCCTCATGAGTTCCTCATCAGGCAGAGGCGCCAACCATTCCAACGTGGGGACGGCCTCACACCAGGCTCGGAGGCGAGCTATGGCGTGGGGCATTTTGTTTCTCGCGGGTCTGCTCGAGGTGGGTTGGGCTGTTGGCCTCAAGTACACCGAAGGATTCACCCGGCTCTGGCCGCGCGGATGATGCCAGGTTGCTGAATGAACCCACGGCTCACCCTCCCGCACGGCTTGGCACCTGAGGACTGGTGCGCACCTTCGTGCCCCGCGCGTCCCCTCTTCTCTGGGCACCGCGCGCAGGAGGTGAACGTGAGGCAACTGAGGCATTGGGGACAGGTGCTGGGGCTGGCGGTGCTTCTCTACTCCCTCGTGGGCTATGCCGAGGACCTGGAAGAACTGGAGCAGGACGAGGGCCTGCCCGAGCAGGAGAGCGCCGCGCTCACGCTCTCGTGCGAGGACATCCGGCCGGAGGAGCTTGGCCCTGGCAGGAGCCTCATTCTGCCCGCCAACGGCCCAACGGCGGACTGCGGGCCCGGCGTGGGCAACGGCGCTGGCTACCAGGCGCTCCTCAACTCAGGGCCGTTCGGCTCGGTGCTCTGGAGTGTCGTCTCGGCCAACGGCCACCCGACCGGGAGGATTTTCGGCAGTGAGTTCGGCTCCGAGCTCGTGCCCCTACGCGGCGGGTTCCACCTGCTCCGGTTCAGCTTCAGGGACGAAGTGACGCTGCTGGCGCACGCCGCCGACGGCGAGAGCCTGCGGCAGACGTTGCTGTCCCCGAGCCCCAGCGGGGGCGTGGATATTGCCCCGGATCCCCGGGGCGGCACCGTGGTCGCCTGGTCCGCCGCGGGCGAGGGCGGCACCCAGAGCCTGCTGCTCCAGGCCTTCGACGAGAAGGGCCGTCCGCGCGCGGCGCCCTACCTGGTGGGGACCGTCAACACCCGCGAAGGGTTTCCTGTCCTCGTCGGAGTCGACCAGCGGGGACGCACGCTCTTGCTGTGGCGCCCGGGGGGGAGCAACACCTGGATGGGGCAGTGGCGGAGGTGGGATGGGACGGCACGCACGGTGCCCTTCGCGGCCTTCGAGGATCCCGGTCCGTCCAACCTCTCGGAGGCGCGGCTGCAGCCGCTGAGCGGAGAGGGGCTGGTGCTGCGGCTGGACTCGCAGTGGGTGCGGCAGTTCCCCAGTGCCGAGCCCACCTCGCTGCCGGCGCCGGCCTGGCTGGCCGAGAACCCCGGCACCGAGCTGGCCCTCATCCGCCGTGACCGGGGCTATGTGCTGGTGCCCCCGCCCACGCTCGTCGAGGGCTCGGGGTGCGAGGAGCGCCTGCGCTTCTACACCCGCGAGGGAGTGGCCTGTGGCGACCTGACGCTTCCCATCGGAGGGAGCAGCTGCACGGGGCGGCAGCTCGGAGTCGCGCTGGATGGGACCGTCACCCAGCAGATCGAGCTGAACATCCCCGCCAATAACCAGTGTGCCTGGCGCTGGTGGCCCCGGCTCCTGCGATAGGAGCGGCCCACCGGCGCGCCGTCAGTCCAGGAAACGGCGCTCCCAGCGGCGCGTCTCCGCCTTGGACTGACCCAGCATGGAAACTGCACTCTGGTAGAGCCAGGGCTCCAGCACCCGCGCCAGTTCCCGGTACGCGGGCAGTTGCCCGCCTTGCTCTGTGTCTCCAGCCTCGGGCCACGTCCCCAGGGTGATGACCACCTTGTCACCCGGAAGCTCCTGTACCGTCGTCTCCGGGCTCTTGAGCCGCTCGCGAAGCCCAGCGGCTGCGCCTAACTCTCCCAGCAGCGGCTGGCCCAGGAAGTTCACCCAGTGCGGGCCTCTCAGGCGCTTGCCGATGTCCCACGCGTATCCAGAGGGGCTGGGAATGTCGATGCCGGGATGGCGCTTCCAGTACGGCAACAGCTGGGTGTCCATCCCGATCAGGTCGAGTTCCCCGTTGAAGGACAGACCGCAGAACCCGGAACTTACCGGCAGCAGCGTGGCCAATTCGAGCGCCAGCTCACGCACTCTCCCAGGACCGTGCTCCTCCAGGTACTCCGTGGGCAGCCAGAAGATTGCCTCGCTCATCGCGTCCGGCTTGTTCACCTGTGTGACGAACCCCTCATCCTTGCCTCGGTAGTAGAAAGCGTAGCGGGTGCCGGTGGGGCTGTCTTCATTCAAGGAGATGAGCGGACACTCCCATTCCCGCAGCTGCTTGCGCATCAGTTCCCAACCCGCCTCGTTCAGCTTCCTCCAGTCGCCTTCCATGTCCGCGTAGAGGCCCAAAGCGTCCTGCCCGACGTACCGCAGGTAGAGGTCTAGCGCTCGCAGCACGTCCTGCGCGTACTCGGGATGCCTCGGAGGCAGGTAATACGTCAGGTTCAGTCCCTCGCGGATGCGGGTGTACCCACTGGGTGTCACGACACGAATCCGTGGATAGTGCTGGCTCATCAGTACACTCCCAGATGGGGTCAGGTGGCCCCGCCCCCCTCCTTCGTAGGTTCGATAACCCCTCGCTGCATGCTGGCCCCCGTTAACGAGCGAAGAACCTCCTCCAACGCCTCTGAGGCACCGTAAGGAGCTCCAAGCGAAGCAAGGCCCGCTCGAAGCTCTACCTCCAGTGCAGCCGCCGACGGATACCGCTCTTCCGGCTTACGCTGGAGCAACCGGCGGATGATCGAGCGCAACGGCTGCGCGAGCGGCTGCGTGAGTTCGTCCACGTCCTGCGGGGCGAATGTGGCGGCCCGCAGGATGCAGTCTTCCGCATGAGCCGGAAGGTCTTCCGCCATGGCCATATACGCGGCGTCGAGAACCTGCTGCTTCACCTGTGAATGGAGCGCCTCCTCCAGGTCTTCGGGCCGCATGTTCGCGGTGCTGTAGAGGTGGCGCCAGGTGGCCAGCTCCAGCAATACCAACCCCAGCGAGAACAGATCCGAGCGCGGCCCCAGCTCCTCGCCCAACAGCGCTTCGGGTGCGCAATAGAACACGTCTCCTTGAGGGCGCGGCAGCGTCGTCGCCACCCGGCCCGGAAGCAGGGAGCGCGCGCGGGCGAAGTCCGTCAACATCACCCCACCCTCTGGCTCCAGAAAGATGCGGGCGGGGTTCAAGTCTCGATGAACGATGCCCAGCGGTGCGCCATTCTCGTTCTTGCAGGTATGCGCGTAATGCAGGGCGCTGGCCACCTCGGCGCCCACGTACATGCAGAACACCGGGGACAGGAACACCTGGCGCATCAGCGAGTAGTTGATCAGGGTGTTGAGCGAAGTGCCCTCGACACGCTCGGACACGACGTACAGAACGCCTTGGACTTCGTAGGGCCCAGCGACGCGGGCGATTCTCGGGTGCCGCAGGTAGGTGGCCAGGCGCGCCTCTTCCCGGAGCCGCGCACGCATCCGCGCCAGCGTCTCGGGCTCGTCTGCTGAGGCCGGCGGCAAGGTGCGGACGAAAACTGGCCGCAGTCGCTTCTTCTCCGTGCGTTCCCAGGCGGGGATGGTCTTCTCCCCGAGCCTGGATTGCGCCAGTTCCTCGACCAACGGACGCGACAGATCCACCTCATACGAGAGATCGCCGTGAGAGAAGAGAATCACACCCGGAACGCTCCAGGGGTGCCGGGAAGTAGCCATGAGGGATCGCCTCCTGAAAGGGCGCAAGCGGGCGCCGAACCACAGAGCGAAACACTACCTGGCATGTCCGGGCAGATTGAACGACGCCAGGGGTTGGACGCTGCGCGCTCCTGGACTACAGCGTCAGCGGAACGCCCTACCCAGCGAGCCTCAACGCGGACCCGCTCACCTCCACCGTTCAACCGCCCTCCCTGCGGCTACCTTGCGCGCAACCGTGTGGCCAGGCTTCGATTCCGGTGCTTTGCTTCTACCGAGTTCGCCGCCCCCGTCGTCCAGCTCGAGGCAGACGGGCACGGTGCGTCCGCCTGGGAGGTGGGCGCGGATATAGCGGCCGTAGATTCGCTCTCCCGTTGTCCACAGGTGCCCATCCACCCGCACTCCCTCCGGTGTGTTTTTGTAAGGCTCGGCGAACGCACCCGTGACAGGTCCATCCTTGAAGACGGCGAAGTCGTCGTGCGGCCCTAGTTCATCGTCGTCCCCCTTGGTTACGTCCATGTAGATGATGGGAGAATCATTGCTTCCCAGTTCCCACCCGAGCGCTTCCATCGCCCTGATGGCTTCTTCGGGGCACGGCTCAGGCGCCGGGCGCGTCTGCACCCCGGAGCAGCCGGCTCCGAACCATTCGAAGGAGAACGCGAGCAATGCGCACTTCTGAGCCTGCGAGAGCCCGCGCCGCCGGTTGGGCTTCTGGGGCTGCTGCGGGTCGGGTGTGCGGCTGGTGAGCACGGGGGGGCTGTCAGGCTGATTCACGGAAGGGGGCGCCTCCTGTTGGGTAGGGAGCGGGGAGGCTAACTCAGTGGGGCGGCTTGTCGGCTTTTCGGCCAGCGGGCTCGCGGCCGGGGGGCGAGCGGGCCTGTGAAGGAAGAAGGTGGCCGAGATCGCCACGAGGACCGCGAGCGCTAGCAGCCCGGCGAACACCGGACGCAGCCAGGCCCGGCGCGGACTGTTCCGCGCGGCCGCCCCCGGGGCAGGAGGCGCGGGCGCCGCATCTGCTGGCGCCACCTGCACCGGCAGCGGCGGCAGACCTTCAGCGGGCTCTGGCGGCAGCTGCGCGCGCACCAGGCGAAAGGAGGTGCCCCAACCGTCCCCCTCGAAGCGAACCAGCTCCTCCAGCGGGCGCCGCGCCTCCTTCGCCGTCGCGGGCCGCACCTCCAGATCGCGATGAATCAGCGTCATCACGTAAGCACTCAACTCCGCTGGAACACGCCCCTGGGTGACCCGGTGCGGAGTGGGCGGCTCCATCACCGCATTCCCGAGCAGGGGCCGTGTTCCGCCGAGCGCTGGCGTGGGGTCCGTCAGCACATCGTAGAAATTGACGCCGAGCGCGAAGATGTCGTCCGTCGCTTTGAACGCGTAACGGGCACTGGGGTTGTGACGGTTCTCTTCCCAGAAGCGATGAGCTTCGGGGCTGCGGTTGCGCGGCGTACCAGGAGGCAGCGGCCCGTCGGTCAACTCCTCGGCGGTCGCGTAGTCCGCGGCGCCAAAGTCGATGATCACCGGCTCGCCCTCCTTGGAAACCATGATGTTTCTCAGGCTCAAGTCCCGATGGAACACGCCTCTCGCGTGCAGGTGATCCAGGGCGTCAAACAGCTTGAGGAACAGCACGGCGGCTTCATGCGACGTTGGGGAGGTGCGTTGCACCCACCGTTCCAGCGTGTAGCCGTCTACGAAATCCAGAACCATGTAATGGAAGCCGGAGCGTGTATCCGGCCACCGGCCCTGCGCCCACAGGCGGATGACATGGCGGTGGTTGAGCTGCTGCAGACAGGCCGCCTCTCGCCGGGCGCGTGCGTCCGTCTGCTTGGGATCCAGGCTCCGCTGGGTCTGACAGGCCACCTTGAGCGCGAAACGCTGTCCGTCCTTCTCGACTTCGTAGACGACGGCGTACGCGCCGCTCCCGATACGCCGGACAATGCGCCAGTCGCTGACGCTCTGGCCGGGCTCGAGGTCCAGGGGATCAAAATCCGCGAACATGCCGGGCACCTCTCGCCTGTTGCTAAAGATTCACCTTAGGAACGGAGAGACAGCGGCTCCCGTCTTCGTTGCATACCCGCAGCGTGTGCAACGCGCTCAGCCACGCTTCTAACTTCCTGGCAGGCATCTCCACCTCAACGGCCACGCTCGCCGAACTCCCCGGAGGGATGGCACCTTGTTGGGTGAGCACCGTACGAGCGCGGCGCGGCTCCATACCTGCTGCGGGCACGACCTCGGCCCACGCGGGTGCCCACGGCTCCACCCCTGTGTTGCTCACGACGAGGACCACCACGCTCCACGTTTTTCCCCCGAGCCCTCTGCACCCTGAGGGGCGAAGGTCGCCGTGCTTGTCGCTGCACACGTCCACGAAAAGCTTTCCCTTCATGCCGTCCTGGCCCACGAACCCCGCGAGCGCCACGGTGGCCGGGCTCAGTACCGGGAGCCTTGCCTTCAGTCCCTCCAGTTCCTTGCGCAGTACCTCGCACTGCTCGCGAGTGGTGGCCAGCTCCACGCGACACGCCTCGTCGGCCTGGCCCGGACGGCTGACGTGGACCACGGTATCCACTTCGCCCGGCTGCCCCGTGAGCAGCAATACAACGCTTGCGGGCGAGCCCTCGCGATAGGTGAACCGGAGCGCCAGCCGTTCCCCGGGCCCAAGGGGTGCTCGGAGCGCCAGCGTGATGCTCTGATCCCCGGGATCCACCCGGGCGAAGCGGGCGTGGTCCTCCACTTCCACGGACTCCCGCACAATCGGAGCGTCGAGGATGATGAACGTGAAGGTGCCAGGCGCCAGATAGATCAACGGCGACTCGCCAGCCCTGCCGGTGAGCAGGACGGAGCGGGAAGCGGCACGTCCCGCGTGCGAGGTCTGTGCCGTCGCGGTGAGGCCCACCAGCAGGGCGGCAATCACGAAACGTGCTGTGAAGGGTCGGCTCAAGGCGGGGGAACCTCTCAGGTAGTCCCCCACAGTAGCAGATAGCCCATGGCAATCACGCCGAAGCCGCTGGCTCCCGAGAAGCGCGTCACTCCGAACGGCGCTGAGAGGACGCATGCCTCCGATACTGAGCGGCCCTCCCCCATTGCTGGGAGAGGGCCGTTACTTCATGCAAGCACCAAGCTTACGCCTGGGGAGCCACCTTCTCCAGCAGCCGCATCTCGCGCACCGGGGGCAGCTCCCCCGTCAGCGCTTCAATGAGCTTGCTCACCTGCTCCACCGGGATGCCCTTGAAGTCCAGCACCGCCTTGCCCTTCTCGTTGCGCACCTCCACCTTGATGAGCACCCCCTTGGGGAAGCGGCCCGTCACCGCCTCGCGGTACTGGTCGGCCTGTTCTCGGAGGAAACCTCAAGGCCATGTTCGACTATGTGGATGAATACGGCGGCTACGTCGAGTTATGGGTTCGTTCCCCCAAGCACCCGGAGGGCGCCACGAAGCTCACACAACCTCTCAGAGACCGGCTCGCTGACTTGCGGCTGCGTGGTAAGGCGGAGGTAAAAACCTTTCCTTGAGAGGCAGGTCCATGGCGCTGCGCTACCTGACGACAAGAATCTGGCTGCCTCCAGGCACTCCAGCCGGTTCCGTCGTCCAGGAGTTTCTTCGCAGAGCCTTCGCGGAGTATCGGTGGTTTCGCCCCATGCGGTTCGGGCGCGCTTTCATCGACAAGCCCCTGGATCCCGAACAGATCGACTACGGCGCGCTGACCGCCTACTACGAGCGCTATCAGAACATGACGGTGGCGGCCCGTACGGATCGAGACTTCCTGCTGATCTTCCCTGCGAAGGACACGGACCCGAGCCACACGGGTGGCATCACCTGGGAAACCTCTGTCACGGAAGCTTCGAAAAGCGCCTGGCGCGCAGCGCATCAGACACAGGTCTTGGAAGTGATGCAGCTCTTCGGATCGCCACTCGCTCAAACTGCCGAAGACAGCGACATCGAGCGGAAGAGGGAGCGGATTGTTCCCAGCCCCGACGGCATTGGCTCGATCCAGGAGTTCACCGTCCGCGACTACAGCGAGGGGCTGGCGGGCCTGTTCTGGCGCAACTTCTTCGGCCCTCCCTTCGTGCAGATGTTCGGTGAGCGTCTGGCCACGCTGCCCGCCGAGTTCAAGCATGACCTCGGCGGAGGCATCGTCCTGGTACAGCCCTACGAGTTGCCCACCCAGGCCGGCACTCCCGAAGGCGACGCGCTGGAACGCCGCATCATTACCCACCTGGGGGCAGAGTGCTTCTACGACCACGAGGGCCACCTCAAGCCCACTCGGGTGCCGGAGCTGCGCCAGGGCTCTACGGGCTCCTGAAGAGAACCCCTCTACGCGCCCCGCTTCACCGCTCGCTCCAGATGCTTGAAGGCCGTGAGCCACAGCTCCGCCTCGCGCTGAGTCAGCCTCGCCCGTAGCAGCGTCTGTTCCAGCTCGTGCAGCACGTGCTCCGGCGCCTGCGGGTTGAGGAACTGCGCCGACAGCAGCACCTCGCGCATCCGTCCGCTCAACGCGTTCACCGTGCCCATGCGCGCCCCCGGCTCCACGGCCGCAGCAGGCAGTGGTGCCTCGGCTGCCTCCCTGCTGCACAGATAGAGGAGCACCGCCGTGGCCTGGGCCAGGTTCATCGACGGCTGCACATCACTCGTGGGGATGACGATCACGTCCGCGCAGACGGCCAGTTCCTCATCCGACAGGCCCCGCTGCTCTCCCCCCATCACCAGCGCCACCCGGCCCCGGACGCTCTCCTCCGCCAGCCGTCGCACCGCCTGCTCCGGGGTAAGTGCCGCACGCCCCTTGAGCTGAGTGCGAGAAGTGGTGCCAACCGCGTACACGCAGTCCTTCACCGCCTCGGGCAAGTCCCTGGCCACCGCCATCTGCTCCAGCACCGCCTCGCCTTTGACGGCCAGCCGCTCGGCGCCTCGGAACGCGTAAGTCGCGGGATCCGACAGAATGAGGCGCGAAAAGCCGAAATTGGCCATTACCCGGGCTACCGCCCCGAGGTTGTCCGGCGAGCGCGTCTGGTGGAGGACGACTGTAAGGTGCGCACCCAGACCCATGTCCCGAGTTTATCTGGCTGCTGCGGGCAGTGATCGGTATATTCGGGCCCGATGCGTCGCTGGGTGCCCTGTCTGCTTCTCTCTGTTTTCGTCCTGACCGCTTGTGGCGGGGCGGGCACCCCTGCGCGCACGTCGCTCTCCGCGCGGCAGGCGCTCACCAGCTCTCCGGAAGCGCTCGAGTTCGAGCCTCCTTCCGCGCGGCTGGACCTGTTCCGCGAGGTGGCCCGGCTGTCCGAGCAGGAAGAGGGCCAGGCCGCCCAGGCGCTGGTGCTGTTCCCCATCACGCAGAACGGCGAGATGGTGGCCGCGCCCGGCTTCGAGGCGCGGATGGACCTGCTCCAGCCCCCCGGCTCCGGCAGCACGCTGCGGCTGGCCTTCGATGGCCGCACCGGCGAGCGTTGGCCGGAGGACCGCCGCGACAGCCTCCAGGGCCTGTCCGAGCGCGAGGCCGCCGAGCTCGTGGCGCTCACGCTGCTGACCCACTGGCGCATCGAGCCTGCGGGCGCGGTGCAGGTGGACCGGGTGTCGGGCGCTCCGTACGCGGTGGCTTACGTGGACGGCATCCTGCGCATCAACCCGGCTTTCCTCTATCTGGCAGCTGCCTCAGGTCCCGCTTCCACCCCGGCAGCCGTTCAGTAGAGTCCGCGCCCTTCCCGCAGCCCCGCGGGTTTCGAGGCGCCTCGTGAACACGTCCGCTCTCCACGCGCAGCTTCCGCACACCCTGAGCCAGACTCAGCTCTCCCAGCTGGGCACGCGCTACCAGGGCAAGGTGCGCGACACCTACCGCCAGGGCGACCGGCTCTTCCTGGTCACCACGGACCGGCTGTCCGCGTTCGACCACGTGCTGACCACCATCCCCTTCAAGGGACAGACGCTCAACCAGCTGGCCACGTTCTGGTTCGAGCGCACCCAGCACATCGTCCCCAACCACGTGCTGGAGGTGCCGGATCCCAACGTCACCGTGGCCCGGGCGTGTGAGCCGTTCGCCATCGAGATGGTGGTGCGCGGCTACCTCACGGGCAGCCTGTGGCGCGACTACCAGAAGGGCACGCACACGGCCTACGGGCTCCCCTTCCCCGCCGGCCTGCGCAAGGACGAGGCCTTCCCCGAGCCCATCATCACCCCGTCCACCAAGGCGCAGTACGGCAAGCACGACGAGCCCATCTCGCAGGCGGAGATCCTCGCCCGAGGCCTGGCCAGCACGCGGGACTGGGCACGGCTGACCGAGGCGGCCAGGGCGCTGTTCGCCGAGGGCCAGCGGTGGGCGCTCACACGCGGGCTGATTCTGGTCGATACCAAGTACGAGTTCGGCAAGGTGGGCGACGACCTGTACGTCATCGACGAGATCCACACGCCGGACTCCAGCCGCTACTGGGTGGCGGACGAGTACGCGGCGCGCTTCGCCCAGGGCGAGGACCAGCGAATGCTGGACAAGGAGAACATCCGCCAGTGGCTCATCCGCGAGGCGGGGTTCTCGGGGCACGGCACCCCGCCGCCGATCCCCGACCCGGTGCGCGTGGACCTGGCGGAGAAGTACCTGGCCGCCTACGAGCGCATCACCGGCACGGCGCCGACACTCGAGGTGGGAGACGTACACGCGCGTATCGAGAAAAACCTGCGTGCGGCGGGCCACCTCTGAGCGTTCTGTGTTACAGGTAACGGACGGGCGCGAGGACTGCGGCCTAGTCCACAGTGCGGGTGGACGCACGCGCCGTCACATCCGGCGGCGCTGACTTCCATGCACTACCGTGGCGCGGCCCGAGGCGCTCGCTCGCCTCTCAGAGCTCCCTGGAGAGCCCGCGTCTATGACTGCCCTGCAACGCAACAACGTCAAGACCCTGGGTCAAGGCAAGCAGCCCCTGCTCTTCGCCCACGGGTACGGATGTGACCAGAACATGTGGCGCTTCGTCACTCCGGCTTTCCAGGACAAGTACCGGGTGGTCCTGTTCGATCATGTGGGTGCGGGGCGGTCGGACGCCTCGGCGTACAACCCGCGCAAGTACGGCAGCCTGCGGGGCTACGCGGAGGACGTGCTGGAGATCTGCAGCGAGCTGGACCTGAAGGACGTCATCTTCGTGGGGCACTCGGTGAGCGCGATGATCGGAGTGCTGGCGGCGATCGCCGAGCCCTCCCGGTTCGCCAAGCTGGTGCTGATTGGGCCCTCGCCCTGCTACATCAACGACGGGGACTACGTGGGCGGGTTCAACCGGGGCGACATCGACGGTCTGCTCGACTCGCTCGACAGCAACTACCTGGGCTGGTCCAGCTCCATGGCGCCGGTGATCATGGGCAACCCGGAGCGGCCCGAGCTGAGCGAGGAACTCAAGAACAGCTTCTGCCGCACCGATCCCGAGATCGCCAAGCACTTCGCCCGCGTCACCTTCCTGTCGGACAACCGGGCCGACCTGCCGAAGCTGAAGATCCCGGTGCAGATCCTTCAGTGCAGCGACGATCTGATCGCTCCGGAGGCGGTGGGGACCTATCTGCACCGGGCGCTGCCGGGCAGCCAGCTTCAGGTGCTGCAGGCCACGGGACACTGCCCTCACCTGAGCGCGCCCGAAGAGACGGTCGCCGCCATGAGCACCTTCCTCGCGTAGCCGTTGGACAGCCCACTCTTGGATACCCAAGCTCCTACACCCAGCGGCACCCGAGAGGTCCTGCCCGAGGAGAGCGCCGAGGATCTCTACGAGAACGCTCCCTGCGGCTACATCTCCACGCTGCCCAACGGCACCATCGTCCGGGTCAATCGCACCTTCCTCACGTGGACGGGGTACCAGCGGGAAGAGCTCCTGAGCGGCAAGCGCTTCCAGGACCTGCTCACGGTCGGCGGGAAGATCTTCCACGAGACGCACTACGCCCCGCTGCTGCGGATGCAGGGCGCCGTCAACGAGATCAACCTCGACGTGCTGTGCAAGGACGGCCGGGCGCTGCCCGCGCTGCTCAACAGCGTCCAGAAGAAGGACGCGGCGGGCAAGGTGGTGCTCAACCGCACCACCCTCTTCAACATCACGGACCGCAAGAATTACGAGCGGGAGCTGGTGCTGGCGCGCAAGAAGGCCGAGGAGGCCGCCCGCGCCAAGGCCGACTTCCTGTCGATGATCAGCCATGAGATCCGCACCCCGATGAACGCCATCATCGGGCTGTCGGGCCTGCTGCTGCAGACGACGCTCTCGCCGGAGCAGGAGAAGTACATCTCCATCCTCCAGTCCTCCTCGGAGAACCTGCTGGGGCTGCTCAACAACATCCTGGACTTCAGCAAGATCGAGGCGGGCAAGGTGACGCTGGAGGAGCGGCGCTTCAACCTGCCCCAGCTCATCTACGGCATCTTCTACAGCCTCAACGTGAAGGCCGAGGAGAAGAAGCTGGCGGTCCGGGTGGAGATCGACGAGCAGGTGCCCACCTGGCTCCTGGGCGATCCGATCAAGCTGGGCCAGGTGCTCACCAACCTGCTGTCCAATGCGATCAAGTTCACCGAGACGGGCTCGGTGACGCTGTCGGTGCGGCCCCTGGGCCCGGTGTCGGACCGCGTCTCGCTGGACTTCCGCATCATCGACACGGGCATCGGGATTCCCGAGGATCGCCAGGCCAAGGTCTTCGAGGAGTTCACCCAGGCCAGCTACGACGTCAGCCTGAAGTACGGGGGCACCGGCCTGGGCCTGGCCATCTGCCAGAAGCTGCTGGAGCTGCACGGCAGCAAGATGGAGGTGCGGAGCCGGCCTGGAGAGGGCTCGACGTTCTCCTTCCCCCTGCGCCTGAAGGTGAGCCAGGAGGCCGAGGCCTCGAGCAGCCCGGCCCTGGCGGGCAGTCCGAACGCCCAGAGCCTCAAGGGCCTCAAGCTGCTGGTGGCCGAGGACAACTCCGTCAATGTCTTCGTGCTCACCCAGTTCCTGCGCAGGTGGGGCGTCGACTTCGAGGTGGTGGGCAACGGGCAGCTCGCCGTCCAGAAGGTCCAGGAGACGCACTACGACCTGGTGCTGATGGATCTGCAGATGCCGGTGCTGGATGGCTACGAGGCTACCCGCACCATCCGCCGGCTCTCCGATGAGCGCCTCCAGCGGCTGCCCATCATCGCGCTGACGGCTTCGACGCGGATCGGCCTGGAGGATCGCGTCGAGTCCGCGGGCTTCACGGACTTCGCGGGCAAGCCCTTCAAGCCCGAGGACCTGTTCGCGAAGCTCGCCCTGCACGGCATGAAGTCCCGCGCCAGCCTGGAGAGTCCTCCGGTCGCGCAGGCCCCCGCGCAGCAACCCCGGCCGCCGGAGCCAGCCGTGTCCCCGGCCCGCTTCACCCTCGATGGTTTCCGGGACCTGGCCGAGGGAGACGCGGAGGCCCTGATCGAGTTCAGCGCCCTGGCGGTGAACAACTGCGAGCAGAACAAGCAGGACCTCCAGCGGGCGCTCGAGACCGGCAGTGCGGAGGAGTTCGACTTCCACACGCACAAGATGAAGATGACCCTGGAGATGCTGCAGGCCGAGGCCCTGCGCGAGGCGCTGCGGCAGGGCCGCAAGCTGCTGAGCGACGGCGTCCGGGAGCCCGCCCGCCTGGCCTCCGCCATTCAGAGCATCCAATCGGAGCTGGACGCCATCATCCAGGCTCTGAAGGAAGAGATGCGCACGGTGGCCGCGAACCTCCCAGCGACGGATGGCTCGCGGACCCGAGAGGGCTGGGCCTGACCTACTGGCTGCGCCCGAACACCCGGCGGAAGATGTCGTCCACGTGGCGCGTGTGGTAGCCGGTGGAGAAGCAGTCGTTGATCTCCTCGGGCTTCATCACCTTCAGCAGGTCCGCGTCCTTCAGCAGCGAGGCGCGGAAGTCCACGCCCTCCTCGTACATCTTCATCGCGTTGCGCTGGACGATGACGTAGGCGGCCTGCCGGTCCATGCCCTTGCGCGCCAGCTCCAACAGGATGCGCTGTGAGTTCACCACGCCGCCGAGCAGTTCCAGGTTCTTCGTCATCTGCTCGGGGTAGACGCGCAGGTTCTCCATCAGCCCCGCGAAGCGGTGGAGCATGAAGTCCGCCACGACGGTGGCATCCGGGCCGATGACGCGCTCCACGGACGAGTGGGAAATGTCCCGCTCGTGCCACAGCGCCACGTCCTCCATCGCGCTCACCGCGTAGCCGCGCAGCAGCCGCGCCAGGCCCGTCAGGTTCTCCGACAGGATGGGGTTGCGCTTGTGCGGCATCGCGCTGGAGCCCTTCTGCCCCGCCGTGAAGGCCTCCTCGGCCTCGCGCACCTCGGTGCGCTGCAGGTGGCGGATCTCCACCGCGAACTTCTCGATGCTCGCGCCCAGCAGCGCCAGCGACGTGAAGTACTCCGCGTGCCGGTCGCGCTGGACGATCTGGCTGGAGGCCGGCGCCGGGTGCAGCCCCAGCTTGCGGCACACGTGCTCCTCCACCGCGGGCGGCAGGTGCGCGAACGTGCCCACCGCGCCGGAGATCTTCCCCACCGCGATGGTCTCCCGCGCCCGCTCCAGCCGGGCCCGGCCGCGGCTCAGCTCGTCGAACCAGATGGCCAGCTTGTGGCCGAAGGTAATCGGCTCGGCGTGGATGCCGTGGCTGCGGCCCATCATCACCGTGAGCCGGTGCTCGAAGGCGCGCTTCTCCACCG